>NZ_QNRN01000004.1:0-229438 GCF_003315125.1 Bacillus sp. DB-2
TCCTTTATCGTATTGTAACTTCCTTCTCCGTTTAAATAACTTTGAACAGCTGATAACTTTAATTCTTCTGAATATATATTAAAAGTTAAGCCTTTTTTAGTCATGAAAAATCCCCTCCAAGTAATAGTGTAACATCCATGTATGTACATGGTCTTTTTACACTGTCTACCTAAAGGGGATAATATCAATCAAAGACTGGTCTTTTTATTTAGATACTAGATTATCAAGCTTCCAATATGTATTTGTTAATGGAGCAACTTTACTATCAATATACAAATACATGTTATTTAAGTCTTTAGGAGAAGTTTTTATTTCAAATACAACGTCAGTAGTTAAAGAGAATTCGTGTGGAACATTTTTATAGTGCTCGTCACCTATCGGATGAGCTTCACCTTCATATTTCTGACCAGTTTTTTCATCTTGTATGAAATATTTTATTTCCGAAAGATCAATAGTTTGTCCATCGTCTCGAACATTATTAATCATAACACGAGTTGTTAGGCGCCACTCTTTGTCTATTTTTTCAAATTTTGCATTTTCAACTGTTGCTCTATAGTATTCATTTTTAACAATTTCCCCATAATGCATTGCATTCTTTTCAAAAGCGCTCTTTTCTTGTTTTGGTGCAGTATTTCCACTACATCCTGCCATTATTCCTGTAAATAATAATGCTGTACAAGTTACTTTAATTATAGATTTCATAGTAATCCCTTTCTGTATTAAAAAGTAAAACATAGGAATAATTTTACATCAATAGGAAGATAAATGGAAGTATGTTTGTGGAATATGCAAATATACATTTATTTCGTTTTCAAGTTAATGGGATAAAAATAGAGAGAAAAACTGTATAAAGCTGAAGAAATAAGAATTGAAAATATTGTAAAACAGAAAAAACATGCATATAATTGAATGAGAAGGATTAAATTTCTGAATCTTCAATAACGGTGGTGGGAACATGTTTACTGAAGAGCGTAGAGAGAAAATTTTAGAGTTACTTAAGAAAGATGGAAGAGTAATCGCAAAGGATCTTGCGGAAAGTTTTGATATGTCTATTGATTCTATAAGAAGAGATTTGTCTATTATGGAGAAGGATGGTTTATTAAAAAGAACGCACGGAGGTGCAGTTGAACTTACGCGAGTGAGAAATTTAGTTGCCGAACCATCGAAACGTTATCGTGATGGTTCAATAGATGAAGATGCGATTGCGAAAGTTGCTGTATCCTACATACAAGAAGGAGATTCCGTTTTTATTGGCGGGGCTTCCATTCATTATGCCATGTTAAAGTATTTACCTGAAACATCATTTATAGTTATTACGAATGCTTTAGAAATTGCTAGTAAGTTACGAGAATATAAGAACATTGATACGTACTTAATTGGTGGAAAAGTGAAACCATCAGGAAATATGACAGATACACTGGCCTCTGAATTGATAAGTAGATTCTCTATTGATCTTTATTTCTCTACAGGTGGCGGTATTTCATTGAATGGTATAAGTACTGCGACACCGGAAGTTGCTTATTTTGGAAAAACAGTAAGTAAAATTGCTAGAAGAAATATTTGTTTAGCTCCTCATAATAAACTTGGAATAGACTGCTTTATAAAAGGAGAGTCACTGTTAGAAATTGACCTTATAATAACAGATGAAGGGGCTAGTAAAGAAACGATTCAACAATTTGAGAAACAAGGTAAAGAAATTGTAATAGCGTCAATAGACCTCATTTAAAAGGAGTTTGAAATGATTATAAAAGGACAAGAGTTTCATATAAATGGATTAACTTATATAGTTCGTTCTGCAGTTCAAACGGATGCTGAGCAGTTATCAGAAATTAGAGTTCAGATCGATGGCGAAACTGAAAATATGGATAGAGAAGCTGGAGAGGGGTTTATTGATAAGATAGGGTTCCAAAAAATAGTAAAAACAGATAGTGAAGAGATGAAGAATCTTTTTTTAGTTGCAGAAGTGCACAACCGAATCGTAGGATTTTCGAGATGTGAAGGATCAAATTTGAAGAGATTATCCCATAAAGTAGAGTTTGGTGTTTGTATTTTAAGAGAGTTTTGGGGATATGGAATGGGTAAGAGTCTATTGCAACAATCTATTCAGTGGGCTGATGAAAATGAAGTGAAAAAGATATCATTGCAAGTGTTAGAGACAAATGAAAAAGCCATCCAACTTTATAAAAAATTAGGTTTGGAGGTAGAAGGTATTCTAAAAAATGATAAAAAACTGTCGGATGGTAAGTATTATAATACGGTAGTAATGGGAAGGTTTACTGATACTTTTCATAAAAGAGTTGAAGAAGTATGTTTTACAGAAGGAAATACTATGTAGTAAAAAATGAATTCATAGAAATATTTAATGATCATTTCAATGATACTAATTTACCTAATCAAATAAAATATGGTTCTCGTTTAATAGGACGCTGGATGAAAGATAATAATGATGGTACGACTGAAGTATTTGCAATATGGGAATATGATAGTTATGAACAGTATAAAGAAATTGAATCAAAAATTAGAAGCGACAAGATACATGTTAAAAGAATACATGATTGGTATGAAAAACATGGCGGGAAAGAATATGTTTTACAGGAGTACATATTAGAGTTAAAAAATGAAGAGTTAGTATGTACTGTAAAGTGATAGAGGGGTGAGGAATAATGGGAATTAAAACAAAATTATATTTTAGTTTAGCATCCACCATTTTATTTGCAATAGCGGTGATAGTTTTCTTTATAAACGGCAATCCACAAAAGTGGTTTTGGTTATGTATTTTCTTTGCGTCCATTATACAAAATATAGTTCTACTAAAAAAGAATAAAGAAGTTCATTAAGATATTCAAATTATTAACATATTTGTGTCATCTTTCTAGTTGTATTGAAAACGCTTTTATTCAGTTTTATAATAAAAGTATGTTTTATAAATCTCCAAAACAATTAATAGGGGAGATGATACAATGTTAGCTTCACCGTTTTACTTACATACATGGAAAAAGTTTATGGATGAAGGAGTCCTTGATTCGAACCGTATAAACGAAAGAATTTCAGAGTCATGGCATCGATGTAAACAAGCAAATGTGAATCCTCATATGAATAAAGGTCAGAAAATTTTGTCTTCTGATATTTTTCAGGATCAAAAGAAAAAGAGTGAAATCTTCCTTGATATAGCAATACCTCAAATACAAAATATGAGAAAAACCATTGATGAACTGCAAATGATGGCATTATTAATTGATCCAGATGGTTATGTTCTATCATTAAGTGGAAATCAGCAAACGTTGAAACGAGCGAAACATATTAATTTTATTGAAGGTGTGAAATGGACGGAAGCAGCTGTTGGTACAAATGCGATAGGAACAGCGTTACAGATTGAAGAGGCTATTATGATAAGTGGTACAGAGCATTATTCTGTCGCATCTCATAGCTGGAGCTGTGCGGCCTCTCCGATTCATAATGATGACGGGAAATTAATTGGTGTTCTAGATTTCTCTTGTCCAATTGAGTTTTCACATCCATATATGCTCGGAATGGTAACTTCGATCGCGCATGCGATTGAACGTGAATGTAGTATTCGAGTACATCAAAATGAACTGCATTTAATCCATCGTTTTTTAGATGTAATTGACAGTGATGAACAAGTTGTTATTTGTAACCATCGTGATGTTATCGTTTCTGCGAGCAAGAGGGTTCGTGAACGAGTATGTAATTGGTCACGAATGAAACTTGAAGATTTAATGCACAATGGATTGAAACCTAAATTAGAGGTACCGGTATATAGTAATGATAGAATGATCGGGAAATGTATTTACTTAAAGGAAAATAAACAAGAAAATTTATTTTCTACTTACCCGTTTATAAACGGAATTACTTTCCCTGGAGTTATTGGGACAAGCAGCGTATTTCAACATACTTTAGAAGAAATTAAGCTTGTTTCACCAACTGACGCTAGTGTATATGTATGTGGTGAAACAGGTGTAGGGAAAGAATATGTAGCGAGAGCGATTCATGAAAATAGTCCAAGAAAAAATGGTCCTTTTATAGCTGTTAACTGCGGTTCATTACCGAAAGAATTAATGGAAAGTGAATTATTCGGTTATGCTGAAGGTGCGTTTACAGGTGCGCGGCGCCAAGGATATAAAGGGAAATTCGAACAAGCAGACGGAGGAACAATATTTTTAGATGAAATTGGTGAAGTGCCGCCAGAGATGCAAGTGGCATTATTGCGTGTTTTGCAAGAACGAACAGTAACCCCAATTGGTAGTTCAAAAGAGGTACCAGTAAATATTCGTATTATTACTGCGACACATAAAGATTTACTAAGATTAGTAGAAGAAGGGAAATTCCGTCAAGATTTATATTATCGTTTACATGTTTATCCGTTATATGTTCCGTCGTTAATAGAAAGAAAAGAGGATATTCCGTACTTCATACAACATTTTTGTGAACGAAAGGATTGGAATGTTGTATTTCCAAAGAGTATTTGTAATCAATTTTCACAGCATACATGGCCCGGAAATATTCGAGAATTATTAAATGTATTAGAACGCATATACATTTTGTCGCAAGGACGGGAAATATGCGAAAAACAAATCTCTTTTTTATTACAAACAATGATGGGAAATCAACATCAACTTGAATTGCAAGCAGAAAATAAAACGGAGCATACATTAAATTTCCGTGAAAAAATACAGCGTGATAGCATGATTGAAGCGCTAGAAAAGACGAACGGAAATGTTTCATTAGCTGCAAAACTATTAGCTGTGCCGCGCAGTACGTTTTATAAACGAATGCAAAAATTTAGGCTATAAAAGTAGATTTTTGTAATCTACTTTTTCTTTATGGGCTCACGTTCTGTCGGAATGTGCGCTTGCCAGGGAAATAATAGAATAATTAGAAAGAAGATTTCCTGAAGGGGGTTAGCATGTGAAGTATATTGAAATTGGAATCGGGAATAGGTGGTTCATTCGAACGGAAACCGAAAATAAAGATGGAACTGAATTCGAGGAACGAGGAATTATTAAACCAATTTATTTTGAGTCTTTATATGTACGGATTTGGTTTCGGAAAACGTGTTTTATTTTTGATACGAAAGAGGGCTTTAAGAAAGTAAGAAAAAGTAGAGCTGAGTATAAGTTTATTGTTGGGATGGTGAGTAGGTTAAAACAATAGAATCAAACAGGGGGTGTTTTTATGATTAGAATTATCACATTCATACTCGCTTTTATTATAATGGGCTATTCTATTTACAGTTGGAATGATGATTCGAAGCAAAGTATGCTCATTTTACAATTACTTTTAGGTTTTATGCTTGCCGGTATGGGGATACACAACGTTAAGAAGGATGAAAAAGAGAATAAGAATATGGGGCTTTTGCTATTACTTACATCACTTTTTTGTATTATTGTATCGTTAATAAAATATTTTAAATAAACCGTTACTAAGCATATTGAGTAACGGTTTATTGAGGTTATAATGTGCTATTTATATAACCCCGTCGTATACATTACCGTTAAAGTATGTACAATTTCTTCTAATTCTAGTTCTTTATCATTTTGCACGATTGTCCAAAGAAACGTTTCATTCATAGAGAACCAGCCGCATGCGACAATCTCTTTATTTAACTCAGTTCGTACTAATTCATTTTCCTGGGAATGAGTAATGTCTTGTATAATCCGTGTTACAAAGCGTTCGCGAATCTCATCCCATTTTTGACGTATTTCTTTTGAGGTTCTTATTGCTTCTTCAACAACTTGTAATATAGCTCTTTCTTCTTGTGCTAACTGTAAAAAAGCGCGCACTTGATTCTGAATCATATCTCGTGCTTCGGCCTTTGTTTGAGGTAAAAAAGAGCGATCAGCAATATCATAAAAGCGATTCATAACATCTTCCATCAAAACGACGAGGAGAGCATCTTTGTTTTTAAAATATACATATGCTGTTCCATAACCAGTTTCTGCATGTTTAATAATTTGCGTGATTGTAGTTTTCTGAAATCCGTTTTTTATAAACATAGTATAACCGGAATGTAATAGTTTCTTTTTTGTTTCTAAGGAGCGATGTTTTCTTGTTGAAAGAGTAGAATTTTCCAAGGAATCACCTCTTTATACTGAAATATCTGAAAATATAATTGTATTGTAAAAGAAGTTCGTATATAAAGTCAACTGACATAATATCATTGACGTTATATCAATTTAAGTGATATATTTCAATTAGTTAGAATAAAAAGAAAATTAAAAGAAGGTGACACCATGTATAAAGAACCATTTCAACCAACTTATGAGTATGCGCTTGAATGTGATAAACATGATGAACTGAAAGATTTTCAATCTGAATTTTATAAAAAAGAAGGAACAATATATTTAGATGGTAACTCTTTAGGGTTGCTTTCAAAAAGAGCAGAGAAATCGTTACTTACCTTGCTAGATTCATGGAAAGAGTTTGGGATTGATGGATGGACTGAAGGTGAGCATCCATGGTTTTTCCTTTCGGAGAAATTGGGTGAATTGACAGCACCTCTTATTGGATCTTTACCGGAAGAAACGATTGTAACCGGTTCCACGACTGCGAATATACATCAAGTTATTGCGACGTTTTATGAGCCAAAAGGAATACGAACAAAAATTCTTGCGGATGAATTAACTTTTCCGTCAGATATTTATGCACTTCAGAGTCAAATTCGTTTAAAAGGCTTAGATCCAGATGAACATTTAGTACGAGTGAAAAGCCGAGATGGAAGAACACTTTCTGAAGATGATATTATTCATGCGATGACCGATGATATCGCTTTAATCTTATTGCCTTCTGTACTATATAGGAGTGGACAAATTCTTGATATGAAGCGATTAACAGCTGAAGCTCATAAACGTGGTATTCATATCGGTTTTGATTTATGTCATTCAATCGGCTCCATTCCGCATCATTTTAAAGAGTGGGATGTAGATTTCGCTGTATGGTGTAATTATAAATATTTAAATGCAGGTCCTGGTGGTGTTGCAGGCCTTTATGTAAATAATAAACACTTTAATAGACTCCCAGGATTATCTGGTTGGTTTAGTTCTAGAAAAGATAAGCAATTTGATATGGAGCATTCATTAACTGCGGCTGACCATGCTGGAGCTTATCAAATAGGGACACCTCACGTATTAAGTACTGCACCATTAATCGGTTCTCTTGAAATTTTTAAAGAAGCTGGTATTGAAAAGTTACGTGAAAAATCATTACATATTACGAGATATATGCTTGATTTAATTGAACATGAATTAAAAGGCTTTGAATTTACAATTGGAAATCCATTAGAGGATGAAAAACGAGGCGGGCATATTTATTTAGAACATGCCGAGGCGGCACGTATATGTAAAGCGTTAAAAGCAAATGGGGTTATTCCAGACTTTAGAGCTCCAAATGGAGTTAGACTTGCGCCTGTTGCTTTATACAATACGTATGAGGAAGTATGGAATTCTGTACAAATCTTAAAGAACATTATGAAAAATGAAGAATATAAAAACTTTGAAAATAAGCGAGAGGTTGTGGCGTAAGCATGAAAACATCGCAGTGGATTGATATTTCACAACCGCTAAATAATGATATCGCGACATGGCCAGGGGATACACCGTTCTCGTATGAAGTTTCATGGTCAAAAGAAGACAGTGGTTCAGTAAATGTCGGAAAGTTAACGATGAGTATTCATACAGGCACTCATATTGATGCACCTTTTCATTTTGATAATGACGGTAAGAAGGTGTTGGATTTAGATATTCAAGTTTATGTTGGTCCAGCCCGGATCATTGACGTTTCTAATCTTGAAAGCATCGGGAAAAAGGAATTAGAAAACTTTCATTTAGAAGGTGTAGAACGATTGTTATTACGTACATCTTCACATGGTAAAGTAAATGAATTCCCAGATGTAATCCCGCATTTACGCGCAGATATTGCAGCCTTTCTTTCTGAAAAGGGAATTCGTTTAATCGGGGTGGACGTACCATCTGTTGATCCTTTAGATGATAAAGAACTAGCAGCGCATCATCAATTATTTAAACATGGAATTCATATTTTAGAAAATGTCGTACTAGATCACGTAGTAGACGGCGATTACGAACTTATTGCATTACCACTTGCATTAACAGATGCGGATGGGAGTCCAGTTCGAGCTGTTATTAGACCAATATAAGTAGAAATGAACACAAAGGGGCGTTTGGCTAATATGAAAGAAAATGAAAAGGTAATTATGGAAAAAGGGATTCATACGGATTTTAAAGAGAATATGACGTACGGAGAGTATTTACAGCTAGATAGCTTATTATCTAGTCAACAAAGATTATCAGATCATCATGATGAAATGTTATTTATCGTTATCCACCAAGCGAGTGAGCTTTGGATGAAACTAATTTTACATGAATTGAATGCAGCGATTGAATCTATTAAACAAGATAAATTACCACCAGCCTTTAAAATGTTAGCACGTGTATCAAAAATTCAGTCGCAAATTATTCAATCTTGGGATATTCTTGCGACATTAACGCCATCAGAATATATTGAGTTCCGCGATTCACTTGGTCAGGCTTCAGGCTTCCAATCGTATCAATATCGAATGATTGAATATGCACTTGGTTATAAAACACCACATGCATTAAAAATTTATGAAAAGGACCCAGAATTACATGCTCGTCTTCATAAAGCACTTCATGCACCAAGTTTGTATGATGTGGCGATACAAGCCCTTGTTAAAGAAGGATTTCCAATTCATAAAGATGTGTTAAATCGTGATGTTACGCAGCCTTACGAAGAGGATGCAACGGTAGAAGCGGCTTGGATAGAAGTATATGCGGACGTGCAGAAATATTGGGATTTATATCAGCTTGCAGAGAAATTAATCGATATTGAAGACTGGCTACAACAATGGCGTTTCCGTCATATGAAAACGGTAGAACGAATTATTGGTCATAAAATGGGAACAGGTGGCTCTTCTGGCGTATCTTATTTAAAGCGAGTGCTTGATCAATGCTTCTTCCCAGAGCTTTGGAACGTTCGAACGAAATTATAAAAATAAACTTGTCAGCTATTAAATGCTGGCAAGTTTATTTTTTTGTTTTAATAACAAATATGATTTAATAGAGAGAACGAGATGAACTACAAATATTACATAACCGTTTAGATGGAGGAAGATTTCTTGAATTTCGAGCAATTACAAAATAAATTTGAAAAGAAAAAGGTTAATGCATTTCTTGTTTATCAAAAGGGGGAATTAACGACTGAGTACTATAAAACGATAGACTGTGCAAATGACTTATTTAAAATTAATTCGATTACAAAAAGTATCGTATCTATATTAATTGGTATCGCAATTGATAAAGGATTTATAAATAATATACATACACCAATCACAACATGGATTCCAAATGTACCGGAGAATAAGAGGGAATTAACGCTGTATCATTTATTAACGATGACAACAGGAGAAGATTGGAAAGAGTTCGGAAATGGGGTTGTTTTCCCGAATGATTTTGTGGAATCAGACAATTGGGTGCAATACATTTTAGAAAAGCCGCTCATTGAAGAAATGGGTACGAAAATGAATTATAACTCAGGTTCTTCCCATTTACTTAGTTACATCATTCAAGAATCAACTGGAATGTCGACGGAGCAGTTTGCGAAAAAGTATTTATTTGAGCCGTTAAACATTACGGAGTATGAGTGGCAACAAGACCCGCAAGGTATATATGTTGGCGGATTTGGTATGAAAATGAAATCTATAGATTTATTAAAGTTAGGAAAATTATGTTTGCAGAATGGATATTCGAAGGGAAATGAAATTATATCATCGAAATGGTTAGAGCAATCAAGTACAGCTCTATTTGAAACGTATGAACATGTCGGGGCATATGGATATCACTGGTGGGTGTTAAATAACGAAAGATTTCACATACCGTATTGTATGTATTTTGCTATGGGATACGGAGGGCAATACATTATTATCATTCCGCAGTTAGAGCTCGTAGCTGTTATTAGTAGTCACATGCCCAAACGTGGCCTCGTACCATTAAAGTTATTTATAGAGCATATAAAAGAGAATTCCAATCATAAATAAGAAGAGACAGGAGGTGTTTTATGAGAAGTGCAAAAATGATAGCGATATTAAGATTGTTTTTAAGTCTTTTAGCGTTTAGTGCACTTGTTACTCAATTTGTTACAAGAGCACAAGTGAAACCGTTCAATCCAGTTAATTTTTTTAGTTACTTCACAATTGAAAGCAACATTTTAGTGGCGGTAATTCTTCTATTAAGTAGTTTAGGGACAACCCTATTTGGACGTTCGGAGCAGTTTGGAGTTCTTCGAGGTGCAGCTACAGTATACATACTGACTACAGGGCTTATTTATTTTTTGTTATTAAGGGGATTAGAAGAGTCACTTCAAACACCGATACCGTGGGTCAATACTGTGCTTCATTACATCATGCCGTTAGCGATGATTTTAGATTGGGTTATAAATCCACCTACGAAGACCATTACATGGAAACAGGCTGCGAGTTGGCTTGTTTTCCCGCTTTTATATGTTGTCTATAGCTTAATACGCGGGCCATTCGTGAATTGGTACCCATATCCGTTTTTAGATCCGAGAATAGGTGGATATGGGAGAGTATTTTTATATAGTATAGGGATATCAGTTATTATTGGAGCTATTTGCGGATTAGTAAAAATGTTAGGGAATCGATCTTTGCATATAAAAAATAATCCTCCTTATTAAGGAAGAAGTACATAAAGAAACCTCTGTCTGTATGTAAAGACGGAGGTTTTTTTGTTTTACCGACTTGTCTTCTGAAAGGACATCTTTAAAAATTCCTCTGTTTTCGTATCAAACTCTACATCCACAAAAACACCATACTCTTTTCCACCCTCACGTAGCCATAATTTAAACTTTTCAACGGTTATTTGAACAGTTTTTGGTTGTCTACCTATATGAAGGTAATCGATAATCTCAGCTTTCGGATATTGTTCTTTCGTTTTTTCAACGGCTAGTTTACCCCATTTTGCATAGGGTGGCTGTGCGCGAACAATAGATGGGTCGGTATGTATATTTGAACATATTGTTATTAAAAAAAATATAAATGCTGTGCGTGCGAAGAACTGCCTCATAATAAGCTCCTTTTGTCTTTTTTTATATTATTTACATATTTCTTTAAGCATATAAGTTTGGATTTTTTTGTCTTCTTTACATAAAAACGAGGGTTTTACAAAACATAACCATGAAATCATTTCCGTAATTAAGGAGGGAAATACATGCGTCAAAAAGCTGTTTTCAAGATAGCGATTTTGCTTGTATTTGTGGGACTATCTTTGATGGTCAGTAGTATACAAACCAAAAATGTGGAAGCCTTTTCTAATCAAGTGATTCAAAGAGGGGCATCTGGAGAAGATGTCATTGAACTGCAAACTCGTTTGAAATATAACGGATTTTATACGGGGAAAGTTGATGGTGTTTTCGGATGGGGTACATATTGGGCGCTTCGAAACTTTCAGCAAAAATTCGGATTGCCAGTTGATGGTTTAGCGGGTGCTAAAACGAAGCAAATGCTTGTAAAGGCAACGAAGTATGATAAGTCGACCGCTAATAAAGATACTACAACTAATAAAGGGAACAGTGGTGGAGGTACACAGGAAAATAAGCCGCCAAAAAGTACAGGGACAAATGTTCCAAACGGTTATTCTCAAAATGACATTCAGTTAATGGCAAACGCTGTATACGGAGAATCCCGTGGTGAGCCGTATTTAGGACAAGTTGCAGTAGCTGCGGTTATTTTAAACCGTGTCACAAGTGCATCATTTCCAAATACTGTTTCAGGAGTAATCTTTGAGCCGAGAGCATTTACAGCAGTAGCAGATGGACAAATATATTTAACGCCAAATGAAAATGCGAAAAAAGCCGTATTAGATGCGATCAATGGATGGGACCCAACTGGGAATGCATTATATTATTTCAACCCGGATACTGCGACAAGTAAATGGATTTGGACTCGTCCACAAATTAAAAAAATTGGCAAGCATATTTTCTGTAAATAGAGCGGAGGTGGAAACATGTTACGAGGTATTATCATCGTATTGTTAACAGTAGGTGTAGTCGGAACAGGGTATTGGGGCTATAAAGAGCATCAAGAGAAAAATGCAGTATTAATTCGAGCGGAAAATAGTTATCAGCGTGCGTTTCATGATTTAGCATATGAAGTTGATTTATTACACGATAAAATTGGAACAACACTGGCGATGAATTCACGTTCCTCATTATCGCCAGCTTTAGTAGATGTATGGCGTTTAACATCAGAGGCTCGTTCTGATGTAGGACAATTACCTTTAACATTAATGCCATTTAATAAAACGGAAGAGTTCCTTGCGAATATCGGTGATTTTAGTTATCGTGCAGCGGTTCGTGATTTAGAAAAAGATCCGTTAAATGATCAAGAATATAAAACGTTACAAGGTTTATATTCAAATGCAGCAAATATACAAGATGAACTGAGAAAAGTGCAGCATCTTGTATTGAAAAATAATCTTCGCTGGATGGATGTAGAAATGGCTCTTGCGTCAAACCAAGATCCAGCAGATAACACAATTATCGATGGATTAAAGACGGTAGAAAAGAATGTAACATCATATTCGTCCACAAACTTTGGACCGACTTTTACAAGTGCACAAAAGAATAAAAAAGGCGGATTTGAGGCAAAAGGAAAGGCGATTTCGAAAGAGGAAGCGGAAAAAATCGCGAAATCATTTTTAAACTTAAAAGGGAATGAAAAAGTAGAAGTTGAGAAAAGTGGAAAAGGTGCAAAAGAATCATTCTACAGTGTGAAAATTCAAGATCCAGCAACGAACAATGAGTATTATATGGATATTACCGGAAAAGGTGGATATCCAATTTGGGTAATGAACAACCGAGAAATTAAAGAGCAAAAAATCAGTTTAAATGATGCAGGAAGTAAAGGATTGACGTTTTTAAAGGATCACAAGTTTACAAATATGGAGCTGTTTGATAGTTCTCAATATGATAATATCGGTGTGTTTACGTACGTTGTAAATGAAAATGGAGTGCGTATTTATCCAGAAGCAATCCAAATGAAAATTGCTTTAGATGATGGGTCGATTGTTGGTTTTTCCGCAAAGGAATATTTAGCATCACATCAAAAACGAACGATTCCGAGTGCGAAGCTAACCGCTGCTGAGGCGAGAAAGAAAATTAACCCCGATGTAAAAGTTATGGAAGAACGTAAAGCTGTAGTAGTAAATGACTTGCATAATGAAGTACTTTGTTATGAATATATTGGTACTTTAGGGAAAGATACGTACCAAATTTTCATTAACGCAAATAGCGGAGCAGAAGAAAAAGTGAAGAAGATGCAAGCTGTTGAAAAAATTTATGATTAAACATCAATGATAAAGTGGTGAAAATAATGAAAATCATTATATATATGTTAATGCTTTGTTTCGTTATTACTGGATGTAGCATTGGAAAAAAAGACAATCCTAATGAAAAGCCAGAACAAAAAAATGTCTCGATGAAAAATGTTACGTATACAAATAAATCAAATAAGCCAAATGAAAAAGCAGCTGATCATCTGGCATCTTTAGCTGCAAGTATACCTGGTGTAAACGATGCGACAGCAGTAGTAGTTGGGAAGTATGCTGTTGTAGGTATTGATGTGAAAGCGAAACTTGATCGAACTCGCGTTGAGTCAATTAAGTATTCTGTTGCAGAAAGTTTAAAGAATGACCCGAACGGTGCAAATGCAGTCGTTGTAGCAGATGTGGATACGTATGAACGATTAAAACAAATAGGTAAGCAAATTAAAAAAGGTAAGACTGGTGAAGGCATACTTGATGAATTAGCAGCAATTGTTGGCCGAGTAATGCCGCAAGTTCCAAATGATATGATTGAAAATAGAGAAACGAATCCGATTAAAGATAATGATAAACAATTACCAAAAGATGAAGAACAAGAACTACGAAAAGAACAAGAAGATCAGTCAAATAACCATTTGAAAAAATAGTGAAAACCCCGTACTAAATTGTACGGGGTTTTTCTGTAAGATTAAATATTCAGTTTATTTTCGAGGGAATATATGGTTTAATAATGAGGGGAGGGACAGCCGTTATGATTAAAAAAAGCGCACTCATATTAGGTAGTTTATGCATAGGTTTTAGTATGACAGCGTGTGACCAGAAGAAAGAAGTAAAGAAAAAAACAGCTATGTCTTCTACTATAACGGAAAATAAAAAGCAAGAGACCATTAATATAAATCATTTCTCAAATATTAATGAAGGAATGACTTATTTAGAAGTGAAAGATTTAATCGGTTTTGAAGGGGATTTACTCATAGAAGAAGGGGAAGAACATTCTACACGAATTAAGCAAATTTTTGCTTGGAAAGGAAACGATCCAAAATCATTTGCTAAAATAACATTTTTGGATGGAAAAGTGCATTCTAAAACACAGCAAGGTTTAAGTTAATAACTTGAAGGAATGGGAGAGTTAAGCATGAACATACATACAGGGGAAATACAATTAGTGCCGTATAAGGAGCAATATAAAGAGATAATACAATCATTTACTTTACCAAGTGAACAAGTTCAATTTACGGCGAATCCAGGTGAATTACTGGAGAAAGCGAAAAATGATCGAACGAAAAATGTAGTTGTTATTTTAGACTATAACGGAGTACCTGTCGGTGTATTTATATTACAAACAGGTGATAGGGTACAGGAGTTTACAGAAAATAAGGATGCCCTACTTTTAACTTCTTTTTCCGTTAATCACAATAAACAAAATAAAGGATATGCTAAAAAATCATTGGCGTTATTACAAGACTTTGTAAAATATTATTATCCAGTAAAAAATGAAGTGATTCTTGCTGTAAATGAAAAAAACATTCCGGCACAAAAGTTATATGAGAAAGTTGGATTTCAAGATAAAGGGTTTAGAAGAATGGGACCAATTGGACAACAATTCATATTACATTTGCCTATAACGAGATAATGAGATAACAAAGCTTACTCTTGAAAAAAATCATGTAGTAAGTTTTTTTATTTGAGATATTTTCCGTACATGATATGTTAGATGTATTAAAGTAAGTATTCGAGAAGCATGAAGGTGCAAAACAATTCGATTGTTAAGCATTTAAATACGTGAGGGGTAATCATATGACAATTTATATTGCACTACTACGGGGAATTAATGTAGGTGGACATAAAGTAATCAAAATGGCAGATTTGAAAATAATGTTTGAATCAATAGGGTTAAAAAGAGTGAAAACATATATTCAAAGTGGAAATGTAGTGTTTGAGTCAGAAGAAGAGATAAGTTTTTTAAAGGAACGAATTGAATGTGAAATTAACAACGTTTTTGATTTCAATGTTCCAGTCATGTTACGAGCAAATGATGAATTTATTAATATTATTAAAAAGTGTCCTTACGAGACCCATTCGTTATTAGAAGGAGAAAGTGTACATGTGGCCTTTTTAGCTAATCCACTTTCTGAAGAAGACAGTAAGCGGTTACTTATGTACAAAAGTAACATAGAAGATTGCCATATCGAAGGAAGAGTAGTGTATTTATTTTTCAAAAAAAGCATTCGGAATTCTAAACTAATGAACCAGTTTCAAAAATTACATACGCCAGCTACAGTAAGGAACTGGCGGACTGTGAATAAGCTGAAAGCAATAGCAGAAGGTATTTAAACATAAAAAAGTGGTTTTCTGCATTTAGAAAACCACTTTTTTTATTTATATTGTTTGGCGACAATGAGTTCAACGATAGGATAAATAAAAAATGAAGAACAAAGCGCTATAAAAAGGGGAAGGTTTTTTACACCATCCAAATTGGAACCCATAGAAAATCCTTCTGACCAGAATAATATAAGAAACATAACACCTACAAGAACAAAATACGCGATTTTAAAGCTTTTATATGTAATTTGTTGTCCCATCTCATCTTGACTTTCTTCTGACACGCCGTGAAGATCTCCCCATGTAATATGATTGATGAGGTAACTAAGTATTAAAGCGCTTGTGAAAATTGTTCCACCTAAAATCGTACCTTCAGTAATGTATTTATAAGCTCCGTGTATAAGTACTCCGAGTAATGATAAAACGGTTGTTATTAAAATAAATTTTTTATGATTCATATTAGAACAACACCTCCACTTTTGTAAAAAACTCTTTACATCCATAGTATAAAATCAGAAAAGTTTTATGTCAAATGTTTTTTACATATGAAGTGAATGTTTATGATATTTTGTTTAAAGGATGAAGAAAAAATTACATTACATTTGAATGTAAAAGAATGGGCTCGCATATATTTGGAAGGGATGTCAGATTAATTTAGGGGGTAGTTATGTCTATTCTTTTAAAAGCGGGTGCAGATGCAGGAAATAATGGTTTGAAGTTAATGGTGAAAGGGCAGGAACCTATTTTTATTCCGAGTATTTATTCTTTATATATAGGTGAGTCTACGGGGTTGTTAGATGAGGGTGAAGTTTTATCGTCAGAATTAGAGAATCACATTGATGTGACCATTAGTTCTCCATCGCTAATGTTAAATAATGTACGATACATCGTTGGAGAAAAAGTGATTCAAGATCAATTAAAAGGTACTGAAGTGGAGAAGAAATCAAATAAATCTACTGATGAATTAATGGTCATTACAATCCTTTCAGGTTTAGCGATAAGTGCTATGCGTCAAAGTCCAACTTCAAGTCATATTAATATTCGTTATGATTTATCTGTTGCTCTTCCAATGCAACTTATTACACAGGAAATTGCTGCTGAAAATGCGAAACGGTATATGGGTAATCACAAGGTCATATTCCATTATCCAAATGGACGCGATGTTACGATTAATGTTTCTATTGAGTTTTGTAAATGTCTACCTGAAGGTGCTTCTGGGACGTGGGGGATTGTATATGATGAGGAAGGAAATGTTGTGAAACATAAAATAGAATGTGAACAAAATCAAGTTTCAGAAATTGATTTTGTAGATAAAACTTTATTGTCTTTTGATATTGGCGCGGGGACAACGGAAGAAGTTGTTTCATTAGGGGTAAATTTCCGTCCGCAATTAAGTAAAGGATTATCGTACGGTGTAAAAGAAACGTTACTACAAATTATTACGAGATGGAATCGGAAATATCCTACGAAAACAATTGATAGCATTACAGAATTTAACCAAATTTATTTAAATGAAAAGCACCCAAGAAATGCATTGTTAGTTGAGGAATCGCAGCCAGCATTTTTAGGTTTAGCAGCACGTGTCGCAACGGATATTATTAACAAAATTGATGATATGAAAGACGATCCATATGTATTTATTTATGGTGGGGGCGCAGTTATTATTAAAAATAGCTTGAAAATGATTTTGAAACAAAAAGGACGCTTGAAAAATGTGATTTTTGTAGATAACCCGTTATTCACCAATGCTCGCGGGTTATTAGTATATACATGCTCGCCAAAATATAGAGAGCATAAGCAAAAAGAGTTAGGGTTTACAAACTTAACGATAAGTTAGTTGGTGGAAGTATGCGATCTAGGCGATATAAACGTGGTGATCGAGTGAAAATTAATATTAATAAATCAGTATCGCCTGAAATGATTGCTTGGCTTAATAAACAATCTAATCCAACTAATTTCTTTTTCTTTGCGGCCCAGCAATTATTTAAACAAGTAGGAGATATTGATGTATCAAAAACCTTGCCAAGTAGCCATGTTTTTTCTTTATATATAGAACCATCATCTCTATTAAAAGTTGAAATGAATCCATTTAAACACGTACCACTAGAAAATAGTAAATCCACCGAAAATGTAAAAAAAAAATCGTGGGAATCTGTTGATCAGTTAGATTGTCCATTTTTTTAAGCATAGAAAAATATAGGTAGAGCCCATCACTATACATACGAATGCAGTGATGGGTTTTTGATATTGTATCGTAATCTTTATAAAGTGAAACTATAATCAGTGGGGGTTTTGTTCATACCCCACTGATTATTAGCCTTCACCAATCGGGAGTTTTACTGCCCACAAATAGCGGGATAAATAGAAGGGGCAAAACAACTTGTGCCCCTTCTAATATTTGTTCTTATCTTATATGGGATATATGTTCTGAAACTGCTTTAATAATTTTATCCCAGTCATCGGGATGATTCTCATGTCCTGTACCTTCAAGGGGTAATAGCTTTGAGCTCGGAATTTCATCAATAAGTGCGAGTCCATGTTCAAGTGGAAGAGCTGTATCGTGCGTACCATGAATTACTAAAGTAGGTACTAGTAACGACTTTAGTATACCTTCATAAGAATCATCACCTGTAAGGAGGGCGTGATTAAACATACTTAATAGATTGTTAGCACGTTCTATTTCTTGCTTTACTTGTTTTAAAGTTCTTGCTTCATCAAATATACGCTTTGATCCACAGAGTAGACGTGATCCTGTAATTAAATATTTCGCTATAACATCTTTATTTGTCCAATCTAAATTTGCACCATTAGCATGATGTGTCAAAATTCTTTCATCCATTGGAGGCAAATCACGAGTATTGTTATCAGATCCAATAACGCTTGTTGCTAGTAATGTTAAGGTCAAAATTCTTTCTGGGTGTTTTACTGCAGCAATTTGAGCAATCATACCTCCTAATGACATGCCAAAAAGGTGTGCCTTGTCAATATGATACGCATCGAGTACTCCGATTGCATCTTCAGCCATGTCTGCTACAGTGTAATTGGAAGTCCCAGGCTCATATGTAATAGAGCGACCAACATCACGGTTATCATAGCGAATGACAAATCTTCCTGTGCTAGCTAACCTTTCACAAAATTCTTCATCCCAATAAACCATTGAACACGTAGCTCCCATAATTAATAATATTGCTGGGTTATTAGGATTGCCAAAGCTTTCTGTACATATATCGATACCGTTTACTTTGAAAACTTGTTCACTCATAGCACACTCTCCGTTTCATTTAAAGGCCATTAATAAATAAAGAGAAATATAACTTTGGGTGTTTCTTAGGCGTAAATTAGATTGTATTTAAGTGAAATAAATGTTTTTTGCACTCATGATGCTTAATTAGTAGAGTAGAGTAGCATAAATATCACCTCCTAACATATTTATTGTCATCCAAGGCGGAAAATTTTGAAAAATAATTGTTTGTTATTACAATAAACAACAAGGGGGAGAGGAAATGAAAGCAATTGCTATTGATCAATATGGTAGTGTTGAAGAATTACAAGAAAGACAAGTTCCTAAACCAGTTGTTAAATGTAATGAAGTATTAATACGTATACAAGCAACATCTGTCAATCCTGTTGATTGGAAAATAAGAAAGGGAGAATTACAAGAGAAGCTGCAATTTTCATTTCCAATAATATTAGGTTTAGATGTTGCTGGAGTAATTGAAGAAGTTGGAGAAGATGTGGACCATTTCAAAATAGGAGATAAAGTGTTTACGAAACCAGAAAATATAGGGAAAGGCTCCTATGCTGAATACATTACAGTGAAATCAGATTTAGTAGCACATATGCCAAATAATATTAGTTTTGAAGAAGCTGCGTCTATACCTCTTGCAGGACTAACAGCTTGGCAAAGTCTTGTTGATTACGCACAAATAAAAGAAAATGATCGAGTATTAATTCATGCTGGAGCGGGCGGAGTAGGTAGTTTTGCAATTCAAATTGCAAAATCATTTGGCGCCTTTGTCGCTACAACTGCAAGTAGTAAAAATGAAGAGTTTTTAAAGTCTTTAGGTGCTGACCTCATTATTGATTATAAAAAAGATAAATTTGAAGAGCTACTATCAGATTATGATATTGTGTTAGATACAATCGGCGGAGAAGTACAAGAAAAAAGTTTTCAAATTATTAAATCTGGTGGTGTTCTAGTTTCTATCGTTCATGAACCACGTCATGAAGTAAAGGGCATAAAATCAGGGTTTTTATGGTTGAAACCAAGCGGGAAGCAATTGGACGAATTATCTGTTTTGATTGAGCATGGAAAAATTAAACCTATCATCAGTAAGGTTGTTCCGTTTAATGAAAAAGGCGTTAGAGAAGCTCATATTTTGAGTGAAAGTCAGCATACTAGAGGGAAAATTGTAATTACGATGGAGTGATATTTACATAAATATAGGAGTGGTGACTATAAAAAATAAAAATTGTCACCACTCATATAAACTACAATTTTTGCACGACAAAAGTAATCGCATTCGTATTGAATTGAATGTGTTTACCGTTTCGTACAATATCATACGCTAAATTTTTTATTTCAACTTTTACTTCTTTCCATTCGTTATAAACGCCTTTTAGTGTACGTATCATTTCTTCCGTAGAAAGGTTAATTTCAATTAAAGCATCTAATCCTTCTCCTGTTTCTAAATCTATTTCTTGAATGTTAGAGTTAACGATTAAACAATTGATACCGCCACTCTTTGTCCCATTTTTCATAGTCTGAAGCACTTTTTTAAAATCGTCTATTGATCTAACATGTTCTAAACTTGATACTGCAACGATGTAGTCATAAGTATTAGGAGCAATATAGTAGTTTTCAATTGCTGCTTGTTCCGTTTTTATGTATTCAAATACACCATATTCTTTGCTATAAACTTGTAACTTCATTAAAGCCGAATCAAGTAGATCAACACAAGTAACAGTGCCGCCACTATTCATGATTTTTTGTGCAATTGGAATACTGTTTCTACCGACACCAGATCCAAGGTCAAGTATTTGTAGGTCTTTCTGTCCTTCAAAATAGTTCAGCATGCCCATAACTGTTTTAACAGGTTTATACAGCCAAGATCCTGCTTCGAATAATTTATATTGTTCATAGCAAAGATCGTGATACTTTTTCTCTTCTTGTCTTATGTAATCGATTCTGTTCATAGTATTTCAGCTCCAATAGTTTCATGGCGAAATGAATAGGTTCGACAACCTTTAACATTCATTTGAATTCGAAATATACCACCAGCATGTGGGTACTGTTTTAATTCCGCATCGGTCATTCTTGTTCTGGCTGTTGTGATATATAAATCGGTCAAATTAGGTCCTCCAAATGTACACGACGTTACATACAAAGCAGGAATCGGAATGCTTAAAATCTGTTCTCCAGTCAAGGGATTCCATCTAGTAATCTTCGAGCCTCCCCAATGCGCAATCCATAAACAACCTTCTACATCAATTGTCATACCATCGGGTAGACCTTCATTTTCAGGGAAGATGATAACATCTGTTGGATTGCTAATTACACCAGTATGTATATCATAATGAAAACGGACTACTTTTTTTGTAGGTGTATCAATAAAATAAAGGTATGTATCGTCAGGAGACCATGCTATGCCGTTTGATGTATTTACATGTGCAACTTTTTTATCTACGTTGAAATTATTGTTTAAACAATACAAGGAACCAGCAGCATTAATACCGTATAAGTCTGTAGTGCCTGCCCAAAAGCGGCCAGCCGGATCGCATTTCCCGTCATTAAAACGATTTTCTATTAAATGTGGTTCAGGATCATAAATATGTGTAAGCTCTTCTGTATTTAGATTAAAAGAATAAAACCCTCTTTCTAGAGCTAAAAGTACTACATCATCTAGATATGGAACGACACAGCCGATTTGCTGATTGAGGGCAATCACTCGGTTTGAATTATTAGTGGGGGTATAAATGCATAGTTTTTTCTCCATAATATCAACCCAGTATAAAAGCTGCTTTTTTTCATTCCAACATGGTCCTTCAGCTAAACTTGCTTTAGCATCTAAAACTAATTCTATATTATTGAACAAGATGTTCACCTCGCTTTATAAGATATTTATATAATTCGATAAGAATAGAGGTAAACCTTTTGTGAGAGATTATTAAGATTTATAATGTCGAAAACAGACCTTTTCAAGTTATTAAAAAATGTATAAACACTGTGAGGAAAATGCATATGATGTTTTATGAGATTGTTTGCTTTTCGTGTAAAAATGTATTCCGAGTATACGAAGGAAGTGAAAAATATAAGCGATTTAAGGAGAAACCGAAAGGGACATCTTGTTGTGATGAGTGTAGCCACAGAATTCAATTAGAAGCGATAAAAAATTTTTTTAGGTAGTTTTATATTTTTGTTCAGAAAAAATTGACAATAAACACATAATAAATTATCATATGTAAAAATCAATATTTAAAATGGCATTGAAGAGAAGAGTAGTTAAGAAAGAATACGTACAGAGAGCTCTGGTAGCTGAGAAAGAGCGGTATACATCTTAATGAAAAAAGACTTGGAGCTGCGCAAGGAACTAATTTATTTAGGGATGGTGCGACGGGTTCTCCCGTTATAGAGATAGGGTATAAGCATATTTTGCCGTACCTGAAAAGGTTAATATGGTGACGTATTAACAAACTGAGGTGGTACCGCGAAGCTAATAACTCTCGTCCTCAAGATGAATAATCTTGGGGGTGGGAGTTTTTTTGTTGTATAAAACTGAAAATGTGAAAATACAATTGAGGTGAGTGGCATATGCATTGGGCGTATGAAGTAGCACATGAATTAATTAGAAAACATCCAAACAAAGAAACTTTTGTTTGTGCAGCTGGAATTAGTCCATCTGGTTCTGTTCATATTGGAAACTTCCGTGAAATAGTAACGACTTATTTCGTTGTAAGGGCTCTGCAAGATTTAGGGGAAAAGACTCGGTTTATCTTTTCATGGGATGATTATGACAGGTTTAGAAAAGTTCCTAAAAATATTGATCCTTCTTTTGCAAAATATATTGGTATGCCATACTGTGATATTCCTGATCTGTATGGGTGTCATAACTCGTACGCAGAGCATTTTGAAAAAGAGTTTGAGAAATCGCTACAAGCATTTGGGATTGAAGTGGAATTCATATATCAATATGCTGAATATAGAAGCGGAAGGTATAACGAAAACATATTAGAGTCTTTGTATAAAAGAAAAGAAATATATGATATTTTAATGGGTTTTAAAACAGGAATACACCGAGAAGAAGATAGAGAAAACTTTTATCCCGTTACGTTATATTGTGAGAGGTGCGGGAAAGATGCAACAACTATTACACATTTTGATGAAGTATTAAAAACAGTTCGGTATGACTGTGAATGTGGAAATCAAAATAAATTATCCGTATTAAATACAAGTCAAATGAAACTGAATTGGAAAATCGATTGGCCGATGAGATGGATGATAGAGGATGTTATTTTCGAACCGGGCGGAAGAGATCATTCATCGGAAACCGGTAGTTATAATGTATCAAAAGAAATTGCAAGGAAAATATTCAATTGTGAAGCCCCTCAATACGTTGCTTATGATTTCATTGGAATTAAAGGGCATCATGAAAAAATGTCCAGTTCTTCAGGGAATAGCATTACACCTAGCGACTTATTAAAAGTGTATGTACCAGAAGTGATTCTTTTTATGTTTGCAAAATATAGGCCCGGCGCAGCTTTTCATATTGGACTTGATGAAGATGTGATTCGCAATTATACAGAGTATGAGAGATTGAAGGATAGTTATGAAAATAAAACACTCAAAAATGAAGATTTATTTGATGCAATTAAACTTTCTAGGCTTGATAGCCGATTTAAAGAGTATCCAAAGTTTAATCAAGTAGCAGGAACTTTACCTTTATTAAATTTTGATTCATCAGTTTTACAAGATATATTAGGAAAAATAGATAGGAGTTTTGCATTACCTGAAATGATAGCGATAAGTAATCGTGTAGAGTATTGGATAAGAAACTTTCAATCTGAAAAAGTAATAACGGTAAATCAAGAGAAAAATACGGCGTTTTATAACACATTAGAAGATAGGCAGAAAAAATGGGTAGTAGAAGTTTGTGAAGTACTTCGTTCTAATAACGATCATTCTAACTTAATGGAACTATTGTATCCGATTTGTCTTCATGAAAATAAAAAAATAATGAGAGAGAATCAAAAACAATTGTTTGCCATTATATATAGGCTCATTATGAATCAATCAAACGGCCCGCGTATACCACTACTTATACATGTTGTAGGAGTTGAAAAATTTGTCTCGTTATTAGATTTCTAAAATATAATAAAAAACAACGCAAGTACTTAAAAGAATAAGTACTTGCGTTGTTTACTTTTTACTAGCGCGTATACATTTTTGGACATTCATCACCACTTGGTTCATAAAAACAATGACTTTTAAATTGTCCTGCAAACGGCTGGTTATACCATTCGGGTGGACAAGCTCCAACTGGACGAAAATACCAAAGAGCCCATCGTGCTGGCCAGCGCCATTCACCTTGTAAAACTTTTCTTGCGATTTCTTTTTCTGATTCACGGGCACGTTGATAAAAGTAACCGTATTGAACTGCTTCGAATCCGCCAGGGCTTTGATATACTGCATCACGCACAGATCGAAGTTGTTTGAAATCTAAGCAATCACAAAATACACGGTTTACTACAACACATCCAACAAGTTGTTCACCTTGTCGTCCTTCGCCCTCAGCTTCAGCACGGATTAAACGTGCTAGTAAATCAACGTCACTTTCGTTGTATGGAATAAGGGGCATTGTAATACCACCTTTCTTTACCTGTTATAGTAAAGAGTGTATGTTTCAAAATGAGCTAAGTGCATTTTTCTTGAAAATAACTACTAATTTTAAAAAGGAGCTTATGCAGATAAAAGCTAATTATTATATAGAAGATAAAAACGAAAAAGGAGAGGTACTATGCATCGTATTCATAAAGAACATATCATTTACGCAATGTCACCAGAAAATAATCCATGTATTGAAGTAGAAATTGGGAGCCGTCTTGTATTTGAAACATATGATTGCTTTGAAAATCAAATTGATTCTGAAGATGTTGTGTTTCAAGAGTTAGATTGGAATCGAATTAATCCAGCGACTGGACCTGTATATATTAAAGGCGCAGAACCTGGTGATATATTAGTCGTAATGATTGAAAAAATTAAAATTGCAGAGCAGGGTGTTTTAACTACAGGTGCGAACCTAGGTGTAATGGGTGATAAGTTAAATGAAAATACAGTAAAAATTGTCCCAATACATAATGGATATGTTTCATTTTCAAATGAACTGCAAATTCCAATTAATCCAATGATTGGTGTGATTGGTACTGCACCGAAAGAAGAGAGTATTTCATGTGGTACACCGCATGATCATGGCGGGAATATGGATTGTAAAGAGATTAAAGAAGGAACAGCATTATTATTACCTGTAAATGTTCCTGGTGCTCTTTTAGCATTAGGTGATTTACACGCTGCGATGGGTGATGGTGAAATTGGTGTTAGTGGAGTAGAGGTTGCTGGTGAAGTAACTGTAACTGTTCAAATTATAAAAGAAAAGACATGGCCAATACCAATGGCTATCCAAAAAGAAAAAATAATGACAATCGCTTCTGAGAAATTGTTAGATGATGCAGCTAGTCGTGCTGTACGTAATATGGTGACATTTTTACATGAAGAATTAGAAATGTCTAAAGCTGATGCAACTCTTTTATTATCAGCAGCAGGTAATTTGAAAATTTGCCAAGTTGTGGATCCACTAAAAACGGCGCGGATGGAACTAGGAAGGGAATATGTGAAGAAGTTAGGATTTTCTCTAAATGAATTTCATATTAAATAAGAAAAATAGAAAAGGATACTTTTGTATAAAAGTATCCTTTTCTATTTTACGGATTTTGTGAAAAGAGGTAGTATTTATATAAGTATATTTGAGATTGTGGATCAAAAAGGAGTTCAGAGATGGTTAAAATTATGATTGTTGAAGATGATATGAAAATTGCGGAGCTATTATCAACATATGTTGCGAAATACGGTTACCAAGGAATTATTGTAACGGATTTTCAAAATGTGTTAGACATATTTTTAGAAGAACAACCGGAGTTAGTTTTATTAGATATTAATTTACCAAGTTTTGATGGTTACTATTGGTGTCGTCAAATTCGCGGGGTTTCTACATGTCCGATTTTATTTATTTCGGCCCGTGAAGGTACGATGGATCAAGTTATGGCGTTAGAAAATGGTGGCGATGATTTTATTCCGAAGCCGTTTCATTATGAAGTTGTAATGGCGAAAATCCGTAGTCATTTAAGACGTGCTTACGGAGATTACGCACCGAAACTAGAAGAACGAATGGTTGAGCAACAAGGGCTTTGTTTATATCCCGAAAGACTTGTATTAAAACTTAGGAACCAAGAGATTGATATAACGAGAAACGAAGCCATTTTATTAGAGATGTTAATGAAAAATTATCCGCGTGTTGTAAGTAGAGAAGTATTATTAAATAAATTATGGGATAGTGAATCCTATGTTGATGATAATACATTAAGTGTAAATACAACACGTGTGCGTAAAAAGTTGAAAACGTTACAAATTGAAGGAGCAATTGAAACAATTCGTAGTGTTGGATATAGATTACATATTACTTGGGATAATGGTATGGAAAAATGATAAGGTTGTTTATACGTGATCATATACCACTTATTTGTTTTACTGCGATCCAACTACTAGCCATATTCTTAGTTTATTGGTTTGATGGGCATAATCATATTTCAACGGCATTATATGCAATGTTTTTAGGTGCTTTTTTTATGGTAAGTTATTTAGTATTTCGTTATTTTACACATCGTTCTTTTTATGAACGTTTAGCAAATCCGTTGCAATCTTTGGATGAATCTGTTCAAAAATCTGATTTTGCAGTTTTATCTACTGCTCTCCAAGATTTGCTCGAAGTACAATATCGACATTATCAAAATCAGCTCCAGTTACAAGAGAGGAAAAATAATGATCATTTAACCTTTATGAATCAGTGGATTCATCAAATGAAAACACCTTTATCTGTAATAGAATTAATTACACAAGATGAAGTGGATTCGCGTTTTGAAAGTATTAATGAGGAAACGGATAGGTTGAAAAAGGGGTTAGAGATGGCACTGTATGTCGCACGTTTAGAGGCATTTACACAAGATTTTTATGTGGAAAGAGTACAACTACATAAAATAGTGAATGATTCTGTACATGAACATAAACGCTTTTTTATCCGGAATTTCGTATATCCAGAGCTTGAAATTGATAAGGGTATTACTGTAGAAAGTGATGCGAAATGGTTACAATTTTTAATTGGACAAATTATATCGAATGCAATTAAATACTCATCAGGTAGTAGAGAAAAGATTAAAGTGAAAGCTTGTAAGGAAGGTAATAATATTGTACTTGAAATTGCCGATAGTGGCGTAGGGATACCGAAGCAAGATTTACCAAGAGTGTTTAAACCTTTCTTTACAGGAGAAAACGGTAGAGATTTTAAAGAATCAACGGGAATGGGACTATATCTTGTATATGAGATTACAAAACAATTAGGACATAATGTAGAGATCCATTCAGAAGTTGGTAAAGGTACCGTTGTACGAATTAAATTTTGTAATGTGTAAAAAGTAATCAAGGCTAAAGAACTTTTGAGATAAGTTTTTTAGCCTTGTTTTGTATCCTTGATACAATTTGAGAATGACAGATTATTTACCTAAGAGAATTTAAAAGAACCTGATGAAGTTAAAAGAAATAGTAGGCCTATAAACGTTTTTTAGTAATACAAGAGAAATCTTTGATAGTTGTAAATGATAGGAGGATTGAAATGGATATTCGAAAAATGAGATATTTCATAACGGTGGCAGAAGAATTAAACTTTAGTCGTGCAGCAGAGCGTCTTATGATGGCACAACCTCCTTTAAGTCAAGAAATTCGTAAATTAGAAGAAGAGTTAGGAGTTCAACTTTTTCATCGAACGAAAAGAATGGTTGAACTTACGGATGCCGGAAAAATATTTTTAGAAGGTGCGCGGCAAACATTGCTTCAAGTAGATAGAACCATTAAAGAAACACAGCTTGCGGATGAAGGGAAGATAGGACATTTAATAATTGGTTTTGTCGATTCTACAGAAACCGTTATAGACATATTAAAAAAATTTCGAGAACGTTTTCCTAAAATACAGCTCATATTACGCGAGATGACAACAGACCAGCAAATAAAAGCGTTATATGAAAAACAAATTCATATTGGATTTATTCGTTCCAAGCAGAATAATGAAATATTAGTTTCCGAAGTTTGTTCTGAGGAATGTTTAAAATTAGTTTTGCATGAAGAGCATCCTTTAGTTTCATTACGTAACATTTCAATCAAATCATTAGTTGATGAACCATTTATTTTATTTCCTCGTCATTTCGGTACTAACTTTTATGATTTTATTATTAGTTACTTTTGGGAACATGGAGTAAGTTTAAATATTGTTCAAGAGGCGATCCAAATGCAAACTATTGTGAATTTAGTTGCAGCAGGGATGGGGATTTCTGTCGTTCCATCATCGGTGGAAAGCTATAAAAAATCGGGTGTCATGTATAAAGACATTCAAGAAAATACACCGAAAATAAATTTATATGTTGGATGGAGACAAGATGAAAAATCTGTCGTATTAGAGAACTTCTTAACAGTTGTTAGAGAGGTTTATACGACTTCACAATTTGAATTTGAAAAGTAAAGGCCCATCTTGATGGGATGGGCAGGGGGAAAGTTGGATAGGAAAACTTCTATTTTTATTTTAAAGTCAGACTACAAAGATATTTTGTGGTTTTTAAAAAGGAATTCACTGATGTTTCAACCTGTTTTACTCGGATCGTACTCAATGAAACCTTTTAGTACACTATCAATTTGATCCATTATTTCAGGTTGTAATTTAATACTAGAAGCAATTACGTTTTCTCTTATTTGCTCCGGATTTGAAGCGCCAATAATTGCAGAGGAAACAGCTGGATTTTGTAGTACCCAAGCAACTGCGAGTTGTGGTAGGGTAAGATTAGTTTCTTGCGCGATGGGATTGAGTTTCTGAATTGCAGTGAGTACATCATCACTCATCCAACGTTGCACGAGTTTGTGGAAAAATGGTTTACCAGCATCTGAATTAGCACGTGATTGAGTCGGTATTGGTTTACCAGGTTGATATTTTCCAGAGAGAATACCTTGTGCGAGGGGAGACCATACAACTTGACCAAGTTCCTCACGTTGACATGTTGGTATTACATCAGTTTCAATAACTCGCCACAACATCGAATATTGAGGTTGGCTAGCGATAAGTGGAATGTTCAATTCTCGTGCAAGTGCTGCACCGCGGGTAATTTGTTCTGATGTCCATTCACTTACGCCTAAGTAAAGGACTTTACCTTGTCTTACAAGATCAGCAAAAGCTAACATCGTTTCCTCAAGAGGAGTTGTTGAGTCAAATCTATGTGCATAATAGACATCAATGTAGTCTGTCTGCAACCGCTGTAACGATGCATTGCAATTTTCTATAATATGTTTTCTCGATAATCCACGATCATTTTTTCCAGGTCCGGTCGGATGGCATACTTTTGTACATAGTTCTATGCTTTCTCGGCGTGTACCTTTCAAAGACCGGCCAAGTACTTCTTCGGCTATAGTGTCCGAATAGACATCAGCAGTATCGAACGTAGTAATTCCGACATCTAGTGCGGCTTTCACACAATCATTTGCAGTATCTTCGTTTACTTTTCCACCATGGTTAATCCAGTTCCCGTATGCAATCTTACTTACTGTTAATCCACTGTTTCCTAGTTTACTAAATTCCATTGTAGTATCCTCCTTTTAAAATGATATCTTTATTATAAGAACTGAAATGTAATATGTATAATATGTAATTAATGATACATTTATATAAAAATTATATAAGAGAGAGTGCGTAGAAGTTTACTACTAAGGAAATCTAAAGCCAGTAGTATTACAGATGTTGTTTGTGTTTGATCGATATGAAGTGAAGATAAATAGACCTAAAAGAAAGCAATCATTTTCACAGCACATATAATTACATTTACTCATACAGTACTATCATGGTACAATATGGTTACTAACGACGGAAAGGAATGATGGGTGGACGATGATTAACTAATCTTATTTTTAAATGTTGAAATTCAATAAATTTCAATTTATAAAAAATAGGATTAGTCTGCCCAATCTCCTTACAACGGTATTGCTATTTATTATGCGTAATAGCTTATTTGGGTATAAATATGTTAACGACTAATCCTGCCAAATTAATTTGGGAGGATTTTTTTGTTCTCCCTTAATGAAAGGGATCGGTAATATGAAAGAAATTTTAAAATTAAATGATGTGTATGTTGAAATAATGGAAAATACTTTATTAGAGAAAATGAATGTTACAGTAAGACAAGGGGATGTTATCGGATTAATCGGTAAAAATGGTGCCGGTAAATCAACGTTACTTCAATTAATAAATGGGAAGATTGAGCCATCAAAAGGGAATGTTGAATGGCAGGAAATGAATATGACAACGGCATATGTTGAACAAGAAATAGAATCTTTTATTAGTAATGATATGATTGCAAAAGAAGCAGAACTTCTTGCGAAATGGGGCGTGCCAACGAACGATTTTCTTACTTTAAGTGGTGGTGAAAAGCTGAAAGTTCGACTAGCAAAAGGATTTGCCGAAAATCCTAATTTATTAATATTAGACGAACCGACAAATCATTTAGATGAGATGAGTACGGAATTTCTCATTAAGCAAATAAAAAATATGAAGGGTACAGTTATCGTTGTATCGCATGATCGATACTTTTTAGATGTTGTCGCAACGAAAATATGGTCAATTGAGGAAAAGAAACTAATTGAGCATAGCGGTAATTATACGAGTTATATGAAAGCACGTGAGCATACAAGAATGACGCAGCAACGTGAATATGAAAAACAACAAAAAAAGATAGAACAAGTAGAAACACATATAAAAGAATTAAGTTCATGGTCACAAAAGGCACACGCACAGTCTACAAAACAAGAAGGAGTTAAAGAGTTTTATCGTGTAAAAGCGAAGCGAATGGATGCGCAAGTGAAGTCAAAACGAAAACGTCTCGAAAAAGAGCTGGAGAAAACGAAAGTAGAACGTGTGAAAGAAGAGTATTCAGTGGAGTTCTCTATTCAAGCGAATAAAAAAGTAGGAAAACGCTTTTTAGAAGTAAAGAAATTAAAAAAAGACTTTCATGGAAAGACATTATTTGAAAACGTTAATTTTACAATCCAGCACGGTGAGAAGGTTGCGATTGTTGGACCAAACGGTAGCGGGAAAACAACCTTATTGAAGATGATTATGGAAACAGAAACTGCTGAAGGAGAAGTATGGGTTTCACCATCTGCAAACATCGGTTATTTAACACAAGAAGTATTTGATTTACCACTAGATAAAACACCAGAAGATTTATTTTTTAAAGAGACATTTGAAGAAAGAGGAAAAGTCCAAAATTTAATGAAACATTTAGGATTCCAAGCTTCTCAATGGAAAGAGCCGATTGAGCATATGAGTATGGGGGAACGAGTAAAATGCAAGTTAATGGCTTATATTTTAGATGAAAAAGATGTACTTATTTTAGATGAACCGACGAATCACCTTGACCTCCCTTCACGTGAACAGCTTGAAAATACATTAGCTGAGTATAATGGAACACTCGTTATAGTTTCTCACGATCGATATTTTCTAGAGAAAACAACTAACACGAAACTCGTGTTTTCAAATAATACGATACAAAAGCAGCTAGAGGAACTTATTAAAACAAGAGATGATATTGAAGAGCTACGTTTAACGTTAGAAACAGAGCGACAAGAAGTATTAGGTAAATTAAGTTTCTTAACTTCTAACGATAAAGAATATAAAGAACTTGATGAACGATTTATAGAACTTACGAAGCAGATTAAGGCGCTTTAATATAATTAAGGGGGATTAACATGGGAGAAGAGAGTTCGACTAATTTATTTAGAATAGACTGTGGAGATATATACTTGCAAGAGTTTACTATCAAAGATGCGGAGAGTATTTATAAAATATCGAATCAACCGGAAATAGAACAGTTTTTACCAGACTGGAAATCAACGAAAGAACAAAGGGTTAATTGGGTTGCAAATTATGAAATACCAGAAAATAAAGCATTTCTTAATGCAGTGAGAACTACGACTAACATAGATGATCACATATTAAGACTAGGAATATTTAAGAAAACCACAAATGAATTTATTGGATGGTGCTGCACAGGTATTAAAGGTGAACTTCCTGCACCAAATAGAGAAATAATGTATGCTATTTCAAGCGAGTATCAAAGCAATGGTCACGCTACGAAAGCGACTAAAGGGTTAATTAATTATTTGTTTGAAAATACAAATGTAGATGTCCTCAACGCAATTGCTTTAATTAACAACGTACCATCAAATAAAGTTATTGAAAAATGTGGATTTACTTATTTGAGCCAACAGACGATAGAAAACCAACTATATAATCATTATTTATTAAGCAAATCAGAGTGGATAAAAAATATTGCTCTTTAAAAGGAGTTATAATGGAATGAAATGATTTTAAAAAAGCTTAGAGCTAAAACTCTGAGCTTTTTTATGTACTATTTACTTTTGGATTATACTTATGAATTATAAGTTATGATTTATCGTTTTGAAGTTCTATAGTTATTCTTTATAATATATTTTATGTTGCTAATAAAGAATACAAGGAATACAGCAACTTTTAATGATGATAATCGTTTCTTAAACCCACTTTTATTTATATATTTAATAGGCTTACAAGGTGTCCTGGCAACCAGAAATAAGTAGTATTGTATTTTATACTACTATATAGATATTATAAGATGAATAATCGTTAATTATAGTTTGAAAACAGGTTTGTTATCAGTTCTTTTAGAAATCTTACAAGCGTGTAAGATAAATGAAAGATGAATCAATATGTGCTATAAGACAATTCATTTACACTTTATAGTGAGCAGTGGAAATGAAGGGAGAATATAAATGGAAATTTTACATGCAAAAAGTATTAGTAAAGTATATAAAGGGAAAATGCCTTTTAAAGCATTGGTAGATATTGATTTATCAATTCAAGAAGGTGAATTTATAGGGATTATGGGGCCATCAGGGAGCGGGAAAACAACGTTATTAAATATGGTATCTACTATCGACTCTCCAACATCGGGAGAAATATTAATAAATGGTACAAATCCTTTCCAGTTGACATCAGATAATTTGGCTTTATTCCGTAGGAAACAATTAGGATTTGTTTTTCAATCATTTAATTTACTTAGCACACTTACAGTAAAGGAAAATATCGTATTGCCGATGACATTAGATGGTGTTTCTGTACAAGAAATGAACAAACGAGTTGAAGAAATTGCAGAGAAATTAAATATTACAGATATATTGAGTAAAAGAACTTTTGAAATTTCAGGGGGGCAAGCTCAAAGAACAGCAATTGCTCGTGCAATTGTTCATAAGCCACAATTATTACTTGCAGATGAACCAACAGGGAATTTAGACTCTAAATCTTCAAATGATGTAATGGAGATGCTAGATACTTTAAATAAAGAAGAAAAAGCTACGATGATGTTAGTTACACATGATCCGTATGCAGCGAGTTTTTGCAGCAGAGTTATCTTTATTAAAGATGGTCAATTATATAACGAAATTTATTGCGGTGACAGCAGGCAAGCCTTTTATCAAAAGATTATGGATGTCCTTTCTTTGTTAGGAGGGAAAAGGCATGACTTTTCGTCAGTTCGCATTTAATAATATTTTTCGTAATAAGCGTACATACGCTGCCCATTTTTTAAGTTGTGCATTTTCTATTATGATTTTCTTTACGTATGCCCTTTTATTATTTCATCCTGATTTACAAGGTGAATTAAAATCGACGAGTACAACAATAAGTGCATTTGGAACATTAGGATTTACAATTTCGCAAGGCTTGATTTTTGTATTTTCATTTTTCTTTATTTTATATTCAGTAAGTTCATTTTTAAAAACACGTAAGAAAGAATTTGGCATTTTAATGATGCAAGGAATGTCAATGAGGCAGCTTAAGAAATTATTATTAATTGAAAATATGTTAATTGGACTTGGGTCAATTTGTATAGGGATTTTCATCGGACTCATATTTTCTAAACTAGTGTTATTGATAAGCGCAAGTGTATTAATGATTAGTAATGGTTTACCTTTTTATATACCAGTGCAGGCGGTATTATTAACATTCATCACATTTCTTTTATTATTTTTAATTGTTTCGCTTGTTACTTTTAAAATGATAAAAGTAACGGAACTTGTGGAACTTATTCAAGCAGAGGAAAAGCCAAAGCCTGAACCGAAAGCTTCAATTCTATTATCACTACTTTCTTTAATTAGTGTAGGCTATGGATATATTTCAGTATTTCGCTTTATCCCAAGTACTAATTTTATTACGCTCGGAATGGGTGTACTTCTAGTTATTATAGGAACGTACTTTTTATATACACAGTGTAGCGTGTATATATTGTATCTTGCTAAAAGAAGTGAATCATTCTTTTTAAAGCGAACAAATATATTAACATTTTCAGAATTAATTTACCGTATGAAAGATAACGCAACGATGTTTTTCATTGTATCTATTATTTCAGCAGTTGCATTTACAGCAATCGGTACAACAGCTGCTCTTGGTAATAGGAATTTAGTATGGATGACAAACCCATATACATTTCTGTATGAAAGCTCTGAAAACAACAAATTGGTAGATAAACATCTCTCTATTATAAAAAAACATCTTGAGGATGCAAATATTCCGTACCGAATGGCTTCATCTTCAAATAAATTTACAGAAAGTAACGTAAATGTATTGAAATTAAGTGAATATAACGAACTTACGAGAGCACTCGGGTACCAACAAGAAACGATTGAAAAAGAAGATGAAATTTTACTAATCCCTGGGAGGGTGTCACAAAAACAAGAATTTAAAAATGGTGACTATAAAAAAAATATTGAAGTCATTCAAGGAGATTGGACAAAGACATTTCGTGTGAAAAAAACTGTGGGAAATTTAGTTTTACCACATGATCCTAGTAGTATTTATATTGCTGTTCAAGATCATGTGTATGATGAAATTCCTCATACAAGTAATCCAAAAGATGAAAATATTCAACATCGTACTTACGGATTTGTTGTAGATGATTGGATAAAAACGAAAGAGATTTCAAATCAATTAAAGAATGTATTCGATAAAGATCTTAGGGACAGAGATTTCTACTTTGAAGCTTTAACATTAAACTTGTTGGAGGCAAAACAAAAGAATGGTTTATTACTTATGGCAAGTATTTTAGTCGGAATCGTTTTCTTTACATTTGCTGCTAGTTTTATTTATTTCCGATTATATACTGATTTGGATCGCGATCAACAGCAATATAAAATGATTTCGAAAATGGGATTAAGTAAACGAGAATTAAAAAAAATTGTAACGAGACAGTTAGTATTAATGTTCTTCTTACCGATTATCATTGCAGTGATTCATACTGTAGTTGCGTATACGGCACTGCAACAATTAGTCGATTTTTCTATTTTAAATAGCTCGATCGTTATTTTAATTTCATTTATATGTATACAAGTTTTATATTTCTTTATAACTCGTTGGCGTTACCTACAAAAGCTTTATAAAGTTATGGAGCAATAGAGTTTATTAGCTTGTAAGACTACATTAAAGTATGTGGAAAAAATGAACTGTATGATGAAAGGAAACGCGATGAAAAGAACTTTAACTATTTTTATGTTAACGATACTACTTTTAATAAGTTTTAGTGCATGCTCTAAAAAGGAAAATCCATTTCCTGCAAACGGTTTATTAATCATTGGAGATGAAAATAAAATTCCACCAATTATTAATCGTTATCAAGAAATTACGAAAGAAAATGAAGTGTTTTCTGTGAAAAAAGGTAAAGTTGGAAATGGACAGGTATTAATTTTAAATGAATCTACAGCACAAGCATTGATTAAAGAAAAAGTTTTTCGTAAACGAGATAATGGCTCCAATTATATTATAGATACGTTACCGAAATTCCCAAAAGAAGGTTCGCTGTTGTTTACACATGAAGACGAAAAGAATATGAAAAGTATTGAATTAGAAGGAAAAGAGATTCCAGTTTCATACGATAGTGACGCTTGGATAGGTAACACTCGTAAATATCCAACGCAATGGTATGTGATTGTAGCACAAAATAGTGTGTATAAAGAAATAAAGGTAAATGAAACGAAAATGCACCTTCTTCATCTGAAAAAATCTTTAGGAGATGAAAAACCTAAAATGTCGACAGATAATACATTGGTTAATGAAAATGTCAAAGTAACAAGGCTAATTAAAGGTTTGGAAGGAGAAGTATCTTTTCAATTTGTAACGATTGGAGAAAAATCTTAAAAAAGAGTTCAAGGTTGATAAAAACTTTATCAATCTTGAACTCTTTTTAGTTTATAGACCAATCAAATATTATGCTTTACATTACTTCATCTAATCGGGCCTCACTCGTTTCTTCAATCGTATTTGAATTTTGAACTGAATTATTTTGAGCTTCTTTTTCTTTACGAGACTTTTGTAGCATTTCAAGGATGATCCATAAAGGAACACCTTTATCCTTTAACATCTTCCATAAATCTAATTCGTTAAATTTATGCTCAGGCTGTTTCATTTCTTTTTCAGAGGAACGAATATCGAACTTGATAGGATCATCCGCTTTCTTACCTTCAAGTTTAGTAGAAGAGATAGTATTATGCTCAAGAATAGATGGAGTTATTTTAGTAGGTTGAGATAATGTATGAATGTTTGATTCAATTTGCATGCTTTTTCCTCCTTTTCAAGTAATGAAATAAGTTTTCTTATGATTATTAAATCCATTTGACATGAGGAAACTATATTCAATTATAAATTCAAATAATCAGATTTACAAGTTGTATTGTGAAAAGTAAATGTTTACTTGAATTAATATTTATCAACATTTGTGTATGTTGTCTATATATACAACGTATATAAAATACTTTACATTATGTTTAAGTTAAAAACTGATTGTGTCAATCTTTTTCACAGAAAAATGAAAGCGTTTAATTAGGGGGAGAAAGTATGGGGAAGTTATTTTTAAAAGTATGTTTTTTTACATTAGTGACTGTTTGTTCATTCGCAGCGAAAACAACATACGCTGAAGAGAGACAACAAAATAATTATCCTATCATTTTAGTGAATGGATTTGCTGGATGGGGTAGAGAGGAAATGCTAGGGGTAAAATATTGGGGTGGTGTTCATGATATACAAGAAGATTTAAAAAGAAATGGTTATACAGTACATACTGCAGCTGTTGGGCCAGTTTCTAGTAACTGGGACCGTGCATGTGAATTATACGCGCAAATTAACGGTGGAACAGTAGACTACGGCGCGGCGCATGCTGAGAAACATGGACATAATCGTTTTGGTAGAACTTATAGTGGATTTGCACCGAATTGGAGTGAAACAAATAAAGTTCATTTAGTTGGGCATAGCATGGGTGGACAAACGACAAGAACATTAGTGCAGTTATTAAAAGAAGGCAGTTATGAAGAAAAAAATCATGTGAAAAATCATCCGAACGCAAAGATATCACCACTATTTGAAGGCGGTAAATCGTATGTTCATAGTGTTACAACTTTAGCAACTCCTCATAATGGGACAACACTTGCAGACGGGAGTCTTCTATTGCCATTCGTTAAAGATTTTCTCATTACAGCTGCGAGTTTAGGAGGAAACAATAATTTATCATTATATGATTTTAAATTGGATCAATGGGGTATGAAAAAATATGCTGGAGAGTCCTTTTTCCAATATACTGATCGTATTTTAAATAGTTCAATTTGGGAGAATACAAAAGATATTAGTCAATGGGATTTAAGTACTGATGGAGCAAAGGAGTTAAATAATTGGGTAAAGACGCAATCGGATGTATATTACTTATCCTATAGTGGACATGCATCGCAAGCAGCACCTATAACAGGTTTGCATCTACCGCATATAACAATGAATAAAGTGCTAATGGGGAATGCATTCTTCTTAGGCTCTTATGCAAGATATGAAGAAAACCGACCATTAATAGATACTTCTTGGTGGCAAAACGATGGTGTAGTAAATACAAATTCTATGATTGCGCCTGCGTCTAATACTTTTGTAAATAATAATGAGTCTTTACAAATTGGAAAATGGAATCATATTGAAATGAAAGCAAATTGGGACCATCTTGATATGGTAGGGCTTAGTGTTTCAGACACGTTAGGTTTTTCTAACATTCAAGAGTTTTATAGAACAATTGTTGGAAAATTATCACGTCTACCGAAATAGATAATATAAAGCGCTCTCGATGGAATTCGAGGGCGCTTTATATTATATTGAAAGAGGGATTTGGTATAAAGATATGGGGGGATATTATGAAAATTCAAATTGTATTATCAGGATACGGGACAGTAGGAAGAGAGTTTATAAAATTATTAAATGAAAAATATTTATATATAAATGAAACATATGGAATTGACTTAGTTGTTAGTGGAGTGATAGGAAGAAATATTGCAATACATAACGGGAAAGGTTTGCAGATTAATGATTTATTGACGTATGGTGATGGTTCTGCTGCAATTGAAAAATATATCGAACATTATCCAGAGGAACGCGGAACGATTAATATAAATGGTACTGTATTGGTTGAATCAACTGCTACAAATCTTAAAAATGGAAATCCAGGGAAACAGTATATGAAACAAGCTATTGAAAAACAAATGGATATAGTAGCTATTTCAAAAGGTGCACTTGTTACAGCTTGGAGTGAACTGAATACAGCAGCACGTATTTCAGGCTCACGCATTCGATATAGCGGTGCAACTGCCGCTGCGTTACCGACATTAGACATAGGACAACTAAGTTTAGCAGGTTGCCATATTGAAAAAATAGAAGGAATATTGAACGGGACAACAAATTATATCCTTACAAAGATGCATGAAGAATATAAGACGTTTGAAGAAGCATTGCAAGAAGCACAAAATAAAGGAATTGCGGAGACTAACCCGTTATTAGATATAAGCGGGATGGATAGCGCTTGTAAATTATTACTTTTGACGAATAGTTTAATGGGAAACGATTATTCACTCAAAGATATAAAAATAAACGGAATAGAGCACGTTACAACGCAACAAATTCAAAATGCAAAGGAACAAAATAAATCAATTAAATTAATTGCATCAGCATATAAAGATGATAATGGAAAAGTAAACCTTAGTGTACAACCTTGTAATTTAGAGAAAGAACATCCGTTAGCAAATATAAATGGCACGGAAAAAGGAATTACGTTCTTTACAGATACAATGGGACAAGTCACTACAATTGGTGGAGCTTCTAATCCACGCGGAGCTGCAGCTGCTGCTTTAAAAGATGTAATCAATTTATATCGAAATGATTTATAGGCTTTATAACCGTACCGCTATTAATAAAAAATACATATGTAGTGGACCTTTTGAGAATGAAATAAATATGCAAAAATAATTGCAGGGGGTAAGAAATTGTTTAAAGATTTTAAAGTTGTAAAAGATCGTCCCGTTTATATTCAATTAAAGGATTATTTAAAAAAGATGATTATGAAAGGGCATTTGTTGGGGGACCAAAAAATCCCATCAACAAGGGAACTGAGTGAATTATTATCAGTGAGCAGAAATACAGTACTCTCTGCATATGCGGATTTAGAACAAGAAGGACTCATTTATGCAGTTAAAGGAAAAGGAAATTTCGTTGCGAAGGTGGATATAAGTAACACCTCGTCTGTTGAAATAGATTGGAAAAATAAACTTAATACAGTTACCACATTAGCGGATGAATTAGACTTAATGAAGCATGGAGTTCGCTGGGAAAAAGGAATGATTGTTTTTAATAGTATAGCTCCGGACGAAAAGCTATTTGATGTTGAAAATTTCAAAAGAGCTTTTCTTACTCGTATGTCCATTGAAGGGGATATCGTATTGAACTACGGATATGCCAAAGGTTATAGACCGTTAATGAATTATTTACTTCATTACATGGAAATGAAAGGTGTAGATATTTCGAACAAAGATATTCTAATTACAAATGGATTTACAGAAGGATTAGATATTGTGTTATCTTCTTTATCGAAGAAATCAGGGCGTGTTATTTGTGAGAACCCAACTCACCATGCTGCATTGAAGCTTTTTCGTTTACATGGACTTGAAGTTCATGGAATTGATATGAATGATGATGGTATTGATACGAATGAAGTAGAAAAAAGTTTGCGTGAAAAGGATTTTGATTTCGCGTATTTAATCCCTTCTTATCATAATCCAACTGGTATTGTTACGAGTTCGGAGAAAAGAACGGAATTGATGAGGTTATTTTCAAAATACAAGATCCCTATTATAGAGGATGGGTTTAATGAAGAATTACGTTATTCGGGTTCACATTTATCGCCATTATTAACTTTTGCAGGGGCTGGTAATAATGTGATTTATATTAGTAGCTTTTCAAAGGTACTTTTCCCTGGTTTACGTGTAGGTTGGATCATTGCAGATAAAGAACTGATACATTATTTAGAAAGTGTTAAAAGAGCCAGAACCATTCACACATCTACGTTAGATCAAGCTGTTCTGTTTCAATATTTACATGAAGGATATTTTGAAAAATATTTAAAAAAAGCAAGATCTGTTTATAAGAAAAAATATGAGTTAGCTGTTGGGGCGTGTAATCAGTACATTCCGTTTAAAAGAATGACTGGAGACGGTGGACTTCATTTGTTTATAGAGTTGGAAGAAAAAATTCAAGCCCGCACACTTTTACAAAAGTGTTATGAGAAAGGAGTTACCTTTTCTCCTGGTGATGTTTTTTACTCTGATGGAGGAGGAGCGAACACATTCCGATTAGGATTTTCACGTTTGAAAGAACAGGAAATTGTTAGAGGGATTCAAATAATTGGTGAAACTTTAAAAAATGAAACTTGGAGTTGAGAAAATGAGAATTGGCGTTATTATGGGAGGAGTATCCTCTGAAAAACAAGTATCAATTATGACTGGGAATGAAATGATTGCACATTTAGATAAGAGTAAATATGAAATCGTTCCAATTACGTTAAATGAAAAAATGGATTTAATTGAAAAAGCGAAAGACATTGATTTTGCATTGCTAGCATTACACGGAAAGTACGGAGAAGATGGTACAGTTCAAGGGACGCTAGAGAGTTTAGGTATTCCTTATAGCGGTAGCAATATGTTATCTAGCGGTATATGTATGGACAAAAATATTTCGAAAAAGATTTTGCGTTATGAAGGAGTAGAAACACCAGATTGGATTGAACTTACAAAAATGGAGGATCTAAAGTTTGAGGAGTTAGATAAATTAGGATTTCCGTTAGTGGTAAAACCAAACTCTGGCGGCTCAAGTGTTGGAGTTAAGATTGTCTATGATAAAAATGAATTAATCTCTATGCTGGAAACTGTATTCGAATGGGATTCTGAAGTAGTAATTGAGAAGTATATAAAAGGTGACGAGATTACATGTTCAATTTTTGATGGGCAACAGTTACCTATCATTTCGATTCGACATGCTGCTGTGTTCTTTGACTATAATGCAAAATATGATGATACTAGTACAGTTGAAGAAGTTATTGAACTTCCAGCTGAAATAAAGGAACGTGTAAATAAAGCGTCACTGGCTTGTTATAAAGCATTAAAATGTAGTGTTTATGCAAGGGTTGATATGATGGTGAAGGAAGGACTTCCATATGTAATGGAAGTTAATACATTACCAGGGATGACACAATCAAGTTTACTACCAAAAAGTGCGGAAGCAGCGGGAATTAATTATAGCAAACTATTAGATATGATAATTGAAACTTCATTAAAAGTAAGGAAAGAAGAAGGTTTTTAAGGTAGTTATATAATTAATTCTTTTGACAGTTCCATGAATTATGCTATGATAATTACAATACGACAACTAAATATTTATCCACTAGGGGGGCCTTTTATAGGCTGAGATCAGATGAAATTTTGAGACTCTTAGTACCTGATCTGGTTAATGCCAGCGTAGGGAAGTGGGAAAGACGTTGCTATTTAACGAATATATACTGTCAATTTCACTTTCTTTACGCCTGTAAAGAAAGTTTTTTTTATTTTACAGCTTTAATAATTGTGGATAAATACGTATATTTTTTACATTATTTGGAGGGATTTAAATGACTTTTTCACAATCATTACGTAAAGAAGTAGATTCAATTTGGGAAGCAAGTTTTAGCCATCCTTTTGTAAAAAAACTAGGCGAAGGAACATTAGATTTAGCTAGTTTTCGATATTATGTGCTTCAAGATTCTTATTATTTGAGTCATTTTGCTAGAGTACAAACGTTAGGTGCTGCAAAGGCTCTTGAATTAGAAACGACAGCTCGTATGGCACACCATGCACAAAATACGTATGAAGCTGAGTTATCATTACATGAGAATTTCGCAAAAAAATTAGGGATTACAAAAGAAGAAAAAGATAATTTCATTCCTGCGCCAACTGCATATGCATATACATCTCATATGTATCGTGCAGCTTATGAAGGGCATTTAGGAGATATTATTGCGGCTATTTTACCTTGTTATTGGTTATATTATGAAATCGGTGAACGATTAAAAGAATGTCAACCAGAAGAGCCAATTTATCAAGAATGGATTTCTGCATATGGGTCTGATTGGTTCCGTACTCTAGTAGAAGAGCAAATCACACGATTAGATATGATCGCTGAAAAGGTAACAGAGGCAGACCGTAATCGTATGAGACAACATTTTATTTTTAGTAGTCAATATGAATATTCGTTTTGGGAAATGGCATATACAGTAGAAAAATGGCCGATGAATGAAGAAGTTAAAGGTGTTATTTAATTAAGAGTATATAAAAGGTATCGCTATATAAAGAGGCGATACCTTTTATTATATTTAGTTTCTGTAATTTTTTTGTAAATCATAGATAAAAAATATAATAATTCATTATAATGATTTTATAATATAAAGTCCCATAAGGAGGTATTTATATGTTAATAGGTATTTTATATTAATTTGATTTTAATAATGTTTTATTTATATAACTAAATGTAATTTAGCTATTTCCTTTAATGTGCTTGGTTAAAATTTGATTCGTTAATGCTTAAAAAATTGGTATCTTTTCTAGTATTATTCATGATCAATATAAATTAAGAGAGGAAGTATTAATAATATGGAAAAATTACAGTTATTAGCATTTAAAAATATAGTAGAACCCCTCTATAATGAGAAAGTATCGTATATTTATTTTCCTATTGAATGGCTTGAGATTGTAGAGATACATTATAGAACATTTTTATTAACGAGCAAATTAAAACTTGTAAATGAAAGATTGTATGAAATGTTTTCTGATATATTATTCATTCAGCATAATCCATATATATTAAAGGAAGATACACCTTGGATTGTGGCTAAGGAACCAATGAGACAAGAACAGTTAGACTATATTTTCCAAAGCTGGTATGAGGTTATTCGTGATTGGAAACCGAATAAATTAATAGATCCACCACATTTAGAATGGCAGCATGATTTAATTAGTAATTTACCAGTATTACATGATAAAAAAACGTTTTCTAAATGGGTACCGGCTCTAATTACTCATATCTTTTGCGAACAGCCTTTACGTATGGAAAATAAAAATGAGGAAGAAATATATTTTTCGCCACTGCGATCACAACATATTTCTGAAGCGATGTCTGAGCCAATTAAAGATGAAGAAACACATGATTATTTCGCTTATGTATATCGGTTTGAATACGTAACTCGTGGAGGTGAGAATATTCCGCTATTAAAAGTATCTGTAGGGATTAGGCGGTTTTATCAACAATATAATCATAAAGATATTTCTATACTTTTAGGGCGAAAGCGGAGCCAAATACTGATTTCAACTCCTGAATTTGAATTAAATAAGAAACAGCAAAGGTTTATAAAGTTAAAAGTGCAACAAGCTGAAAAAGGAATAAAGTGGATTAAACGTTTTAGAAATTTAAAAGATGATTATAGGATAGGGGGAGAAGTTAAATTAGAGCGCATTCTCCAATGTCCGAAAGAGTATATTAGAGGAACTAATGTAAGAGTACTTCTTCCATATAACGAAAATATATATAAAGTTCAAGGAACAAAAATAAAATTTGGTATAAAAGTAAGAGAAAAAGAGGAACTTTTTAATGAATTCCAACGAATATTCCCATACTTCACATTACTTCCAGAGGGTAAAAAAGTATTAACTAATAATGAGAATGAGTTATTACCTTTATTTGCACCAAAGGGATTAGACACAATTACCTTAGAAGTATGGTCAGATGATATAGTAATAGAGATAGAACAAGCGTTATTAGATAGCAAAATAGTTTTAGCTCAAAACGGAGATTCCTCCTATGTATTAAATGCAGACAATCCGGTGTTGTTAAAAATAGTAAGATATAACATTGGGAAATTGTTACAAAATCCATATAGAATGCAATATAGTCATAAAAACAAAAAGAAACTAGTAGACGATGTCGTAAAAGCTGTACATGCTACGGCAGGTGAGCAAAATGAAATGAAATTAGCATTAATTGCAATGAAAAATTGTGATGGTCGCGAAAAAATTAATCCAAAGCAAATTATTCGGGAAGGATTCGCTCAAACGGAACGTATTTCAGCATTTATTAATTTATTTATCGGACAAAGTGTATCTAAAAAAGAAATTATTAATGCCATTCTTAGTTTGTTAGAACAAAAGGGGTTCTTAAAGTGTAGTTGGAATAAGATAAAATTACCGGGGATAATTGTAAATTTATCAATTGAGAAAATGTCTAAATATGATTTCTTACCTATTTTTTCAAAAATAAATGGGAGAGAAATATTATATAAATTATATGGTCAAGAAGAATGGGGCACAATTGATCATACTTTATTAAATATAGGTAATAATAAAGTGTTTTTACCACAACCATCAAAAAGGAATGATATAGGAGTCAGTTTTAAACAATTTATGTCAGAAACATTAGTTGAAATTTCACAAGATGCACATAAACAAAATAAAGAAGTTTATTTTATTGTAGATGCCAATATGAGGAAATATTGGATAGAGGAATTACAAAATAAAAGCGTTAATATTGGGGTTTCACCTGAAATAATCTCAAATTTAAAAGAGGATATAAACATAATTAGAATTAATACTAACTCAGATGTACCGAACTATATTGTTAGAGACCAAGAACATGTTATGAATGAAACGAGATTATTTGTAGATCAAATGGGAATTTACTATAGCACGGCTGCATACGAATTAGATTGTAATGAGATAGTACATCAGTACATACTCGAAGTTATCCCGCTTGGTGTAAAATCTGAAGAGAGAGAAGAAATCGCCAAAATGATACATTACATGTGCTGTAAATCAACCTTGCTCTCAGAACAAAATATTCATAATACGCATGTAATGCATATGGCTAAATTAATTAAAAATTATACTACCGATATTGATTCAAGGGAGTTTAAAGAATTCAATGACGAATTAGATGAAGATGTAATAATTTTTGAAAAAGAAGATACATTGATATTAATATAAATAATAGTGTACAAATCCTGCTAGTAATAATGAGCAGGATTTGTCATTTTTCATTGTAAATATAGATATGATTTGTCATGTATATTTTCGGTTTCATATTTACTTTATTTACATACAGGATTAAGATGTTTTTTAGAAATACAAAAACTACATCATATGGAAAAGCGATTTTTATTAATTGAAAAGAAAATTTGAAAGGAATGGGGAATTGTGAAGAAATTAGATGTATTATTAATGCTACTGAGCGGCCTCTTTCCAATTGCAGGAATGTTAAAGCAAATCCCTCTTGAACAATCTTTATATATTGGAGGACTTTTATTTTTTACTAGTTTCGGTAGTTACTTTGCGAAAAAGATATATTCACGTATATGTAGCTGGATAGCCTATGCACCATTTATAACACTACTGTTAGTTATTTGGAATCAGGATATTTCAATAAGTTCAATAATAGCGAACGCGAAAATCGCCGCTTGCATTGCGTTAATTCCGTGTTTATTCCGGTTTCGTACATACGGGCTTACTTTGGGCTTATTCTCATTATGGGCCGCGTTACTATGGGATATAAAAGAAGTGCAGTCGTTAGTCATACTTGAGCGTATGATGAATTTAATGACAAGCCATTATTTATATATTCTCCTTTTAGTTGGAGGACTTATATTAGGTGGATTACTTGCGATGTTATTACACCGTAAAGAGAAAGACACTAATAAAGAAAATACTAATTTATTTAAACAAAAAAAGAAACGTAAAAGGCTATCATTTAAGATCCGCTTTCCAAGATTACCGAAATTTAAGATGAAATTATTTAAGTTTGGTGGAAAAGGTTCTAAACGTAAAAGGCCAGAAACAATGCATGAGCGTAATAACGAAGAACCAGTTGTAACATATGAAATGGCAGAGCAAATAGATCAATATAAAGAAAGTACTGTTCAAGGACAAACTAGGATGGAACGTCGAAAAAATAGGTATAATGCATAATAAATTCCACTAACCCCTTAATGATTTATCGTAAAATTGATAAATCACTAAGGGGTTTTTATGTAATTAAATATAGGTTGCGTATGAAGTATTCATAGCATATTTTAAAGGTAAGGATTTAAGTAAAATAATAGGAGGACAAAATGCTTATTATTACATATATTTCTGTTTGCATATTATTTTTAGTTAGTTTTTTACATGTTTATTGGGCTTTCGGAGGTAAGTGGGCGACAAATAGTTTCATTCCAACTAAAGCTGGAGAAAAGGCGTTTACACCAGGTGCAGGAATGACATTGTTCATTGCGTTATTGTTAAGTATGGCAGCAATGATTTTATTACAACAAGAAAATATTGTTTATTTCGCAGTTCCCAATGTTTTTGTTCAAATAGGACCCTGGGTTTGTATGGTTGTTTTTTCATAAGAGTAATTGGTGAGTTTCATTATTTTGGTATATTTAAACGAAAAAAAGATACGCAGTTTGCTAGAATGGATACTGTTTTATATGTACCACTTTGTGCATTTTTATCTTTATCCTTCTTATTAGCAATAATAACGTGAACATATAAAAGGTAATTGTATAGTGAATTTAAAAAATATAAATATACGTATGTCGGATAAGCGGTTTCTGTGTAATCAGAAACCGCTTATTTTGTATGATTGCATTTTATTGCAAAAGAGTGTGACACATTATAGCGTATGCACAGTTTTAGAAGTATTAGTCAATTAAATAATAACTTCATGTATATCTTGAGGTATGTATTTGTGAAGATAATTTCTTTTTCAATCATATAATACATTAGGAGGAGGGATTATCTTGACCGAAATAACAATTAGTTTATGCATGATTGTAAAAGATGAAGAGCAAGTTATCGCAAGGTGTCTAGATTCAGTAAAACACATAGTTGATGAAATCGTTATTGTAGATACTGGATCTACAGATAGAACTAAAGATATTGTTCGAAAGTATACAACTAATATTTATGATTATAAGTGGAATGATAATTTTGCGGCGGCCAGAAATTTTTCATTTTCTAAAGCGAAAAAAGATTATATTTTATGGTTGGATGCTGATGATGTTTTATTTGAAAAGGATCAGCAGAAATTTTTAAATTTAAAACAAGAAATGAATAATGATATTGACGCTGTATTAATGTTGTATCATTTGAATACTGGATTAAGTATGGAGCTAATGTATATTACAACACGTTATAGGCTTGTTAATCGCTCAAGAAATTTTCAATGGATTAACAAAGTGCACGAATTTATACAAGTTGAAGGAAATGTGTTGCACACGGATATAACTATTACTCATTGTAAAGAAAAGCCAAGAATTGATCAGAATTTTAAAATTCTCCAATCCATAATTGAGACAGAAGAAGTTACGCTTACAGATTGGTTCAATTATGCGAATGAATGTATGTTTCAGCAAAAGTATGATCAGGCAATTCAATTTTATAAAAAAGTATTAGATAGTAAAGAAAAATGGGGAGAAGGAAATGTTTATGTGTGCGGAAACTTAGCGTATTGTTATATGCAACTTCAAAAGTGGGATAAAGCATTAGAAACTTTTACAAGGGCTTTTCAATACGGGAATCCAAGAGGGGAAATTTGTGTTGGGATAGGGCATGTCATGATGGAACAAAAAAAGTATAAAGAAGCAATTCGTTGGTATTTAGCAGCCACGAAAATTACATATCCTAACGAGGCGATACTTTATAACCCCGCAAGTTACAATTGGGTTCCATATTTCCATATAAGCTTGTGCTACAGCCATTTAGGAAACTATGAAAAGGCGTTACAGTATAATGAATTAGCAGCAAATTATATACCTAATCATCCAGCGGTAATATATAACCAGCAATATTTTAATACTTTATTACAAAGTAAAGAGAAGGGTTAATTAAGCAAATAAAGTCAAGTTATTTTTATTAATGATTTCATTTTCTATAGTGATATACACAATATTAATTATGAGGATGGACTGCTTCTAGTTGGTACGTAACTTAAGAAATTATTACAACTATGTAAGGTTAATGTAATGATAATTGATAGTAAATTAAGATGTTTGAGTGTATTGTTAATAGGATTTAAAAGTATTTTTTATATATAAGGGGAAATAATATTTAATTAGGAAGTGTAATTAAATGATTGAAATTAAATCTATTATCCATTCGTACAAACTAAAGAGAAGAATAGCTAGGGATTTATACGGCAATAGAGATGAATTGACGCTGTTATTAAATGAATTTAATAATATAAAATGTACGGCTGCATCTGAAAAAAAGAAAAATAGTATGCTATCTCGTTTACAATTAATTTATCAAAATATGAAATTAGATAAGCAGTACCCTCTTCCATTTGCTTTAAATAACAAGTTATTGGAGCGGTTAGAAAATGAATCTCTTCAAACTATTGAGGGTTGTGTATCATGTCTACATGTAATGTTGAATATAAATTATGAGAAAATAAAACATTATGGATCGAGCACAAGTAGGTCATTTGTTCCATTATCGCAATCTTCAATTTGTCTTGCTGATTGTGTTTGTTTAACAGGAGTTGTATTGGGGTTACTAGGAACAGTGACATTTGGAGGATTAATGTTATCTGTATGTTCTCTTACATAAAGAAAAAAGGACACCCACTTAAGGTGTTTTTTTTAGCTACTTAGGAGAGCTTTTGAGATAGGAGGGACATGGATTCAAATCTATAGTTACACATTTTTATTGTGTTGTGTAACTTAAAAAGGAAAGTATCAGCAACTGCTTATTTTGTATGACTATAAACATTGGCTATTTGGGAGCTGTAATAGAATGCTTAGAAGGGGGCAAAAAATGGTGTGTGAAATATTAATAAAAAAGGACAAGTAGTCGTACCTACTGTCCTTTAAAGGAGAAAAGTCTTTTGGTTAAGAACTACGAATAAACAGAAAATCTGCTTGTAATTAGTTTTATCCCAAATACTCATGCCTATACAAAAAAGGGATAAGTTCAAAAATACTTATCCCAGGAAGGGAAATCCCAAACACCAAAATGGCTTGTATTGGTATACAGGTTCAAAAGTAGTATATGTCAAACAAAAAATCTCATACAAAAAGCAGACAATCAAAAGTATTGTCTGCCAGAAAGTCAGATGAATTAGCCAACTGTGAAAAATTGCTTTCCCACTTAAAGAAGAGTAAAGGCAACAAATTTGAAAGAAATGAATTGGGATTTAGTTATTGCTTCTATGAATGATGCATTTTTTTCATTTTTTTTGTCCCCAAAAAACAACTAATAATTGCGAGTAATGCATTTGAAGAAATGAAATTTACGGTCCAATAAATTCCTGTTCCAGCAATTATATCGATAATTATAAATCTTTTAATTGCCGAACTTTGTACTACATGAAAAATAAATTGATTGTTATCGTTACCCAATGTTATCACATCCCTTATCTAATATATGACAAGGCATGCTTGCTCTAGTCTTCATGATAATATACGAAAAAGAGTAATTAGCAGAGGCTTATAAAGTAGTTATAAATAAAAGATAACTATCTGAAGTTAAATTATTAACTTCAGTGAAAAAAATAACAATCATAATTTATCCTGCGTTATTGATGGGATATTATGTTTTACTTAAGGGCTTATGCGGAAAGTTTGATGAAAAATTCTTTCATTAAAAGTACGATTCCTAGCAGAAACAAGACTTCAATTGAGAACCAAAACATACTTTTGTGAGGTTTTTTAAACTCCATAATAATTGATGAAAATAAAAAAATTGCGATAAGTATGGTGATTAAGAGTCGGATTATATCAACCATTAATAACACTCCTAATATTTAATCAGTATTATTATGTAATCTTTTCCAAAGATATATAATTCTAGAAACATTCTATTGAAATTTTAATGAAAAGAACAGGTGGTGTTTAGTAGCTTTTTTCTCAAAATCATTTCAAACGTGTAGTGGGAAGTGATAAAAGTGATAAATCCACGTTTTAATAAAAGGATGTAAGCGTATTTTTAGCGAATTATAGATAATTAAGAGAGGCGGTGACACTATGAAGTATGTAAAAGTCAGTATGAATGGTGGAAGTGAGCACAAATTCTCAATGACTTTAGAACGATTTGAAGAGTTTATTACTACAGAGAATGGATTATTAGAAAATAAATTAGTTTGTATTGAAAATGTAATGATTAACCCTACTAATATATCTTCTGTAGTTGAAAAAATTGGTGTACCTGCTAAATTTATGGAAGTGTAAAGGTAATTAGATAAAAAACATCCATGGGGATGTTTTTTGTTTATAAATAAAGCAATTGTACAATGAAAGTATGAGAAAATTTTATTAGTAATAATGTAGGCTATTAAGAATGAATGGATATAGAAAGGTCTTTTCTAGCGTGTTAGTTACTCCAATGTGTATGTATCTATTTGGTATCTAGACATTGTGCTTTCTAGTGCACAATGTAATAAGTACAAGCATATAGTATGTAATAGGACAAGATCTTCGTGTCCTACTAAATACTCAGAAAAAACCTCTAATCACATTAGGGCATCCAATAGCAGGGTGCTCTAATTTTTTATGAAAAATGTAGCTTCACAACGGTTTCGTTTCAATTATAGTTTTCTTTAATGTTAATAAATATTAAGATTAATATGATAGCAATAATTAAATTAGACAAATAGAAATTTTGGTGACACAGTAGTTCAAAGATGACATCGAATGTATACAATAAAGCGACAGCAGGTAATATACAAATAAATATAAATCTCCAATTTTTTAAATAATGTTTATAATTAGTAAGTACTTTCGCCATTAATATTGCTCCTGTATTTTTTATTTTCTATATAATTATACATTTAAATAAAAAGATTTACAAAGTGTTTAAAAATTATTTAGCAACTAATGTGATTTTGGGAGATAAATAAGGAGGAAGAAAAAAATATTATAGATCTATAGATTGAGAGGAACATAGAGAAAGCTTTTGTTAAAAACTTAGATGGCTGCAGCAATCTGTGTAATAAACGATTTGATTTTAAAAAGACTTTTAAACATCTGGGCTAAAATGATACACTATAATCTACGTTATTTTAGAAATGAATAGAGGGATTTATATGATAGATAAAATTAAAAATGTTGTAGAGGATATGTATGAAGATGAAGCAAAACATTTACTTCAAAGTATTCTAATACAGTTAGATGTATTAGACGGGAATTATAGCGAAGATATGATAAAAAATTTAACGAGTATCCCTAAGCAATTGACGAGTCATACAACGCAGGAAAAAAATTTAGAAGAAAGCACACACATTCATATTGCCTTTGATGATTCAACTGCTGGATGTTTAAAATATATGTTGAAACAAGAAGGATTACACGAGGAGAGTGTTGTTTCATACTCTGAATTCTTTTCAATTGGTCCCATACATCAATTACATACGAATGAAGGTCAATTAGCAAGGGCACAGTGGTTATAAAATAACTTAACTTCTTATGATTGTTATTTTGAAGAAGAGTATTTACCAAGATTTAAGGAGACTTTAGAAGAGCTACATTCAATTCCGAATGAAACACCAATTACCATCTGGAAGGCGGATAATGCCCATGAGCACGTAGGGCTTTGTTTTGCAATTGCGCAATTAAAAGATAAGAAAAATATTCGTCTTATGAATACTTCTGAAGCGAGTAGAGAAATATTAAAACAAGATTATGATATCCGTGGAACTGGAGAAGTATCTCCTGAAAGTTTAGCTCTTTTCCAAAAAAGTTTTGTGGAATTTCCGTATTTAACTGAAGTGAAGCGAATGAAGTTTGCACATGAGTGGGATAGGTTATCGCAAAGCACGGAGTTTTTAAGAGTTTGGAAAGACGATGAAGTGCATTCTGTACAAGAAGATTATTTTGATCAATTCATTATTGAGTGCGCGAAAAATGTAGGAGCAGATAAAGAGTTTCATAAAGCTCCGAGAGTAATAGGTGAAGCACTTGGACTTGCGGATCAATTGGTTGGGGATACGTTTTTGGAATATCGCTTGAAAGAATTAATTAAGCAAGAAGTATTTGAATATGAAGGTTCGTTAGATCAAATGCGTTTTTATAGTGTGAAGTTAATAAAATAAAAAATATATTTTGTTTATAAAAAAGCTCGTATTTTAAAAATACGAGCTTTTTTTAGATGAATTTAGGCTATACATAAGCTTCCTATGAATGGCGTATCACATATGAATGTTAAAAGAAACAAATGAAAAGAAGGTGATGGGTTATTATGTATAACCAACAAAACTATCCATATGATCAAGAGATGTATTATAATCCACAAAACTACGGTTATGAATCTACAAATGAAGTGAGAGATATTGAACAAGAAGACTATAGACCAGATGATGCGGAAGATGCTCCAACATCACCACCACCGTCACAAGCTCCGTCGTTACCGTCCACATTTGCTTCTCCAGCACAAGCAGGCAATATGAAATCTTGGATGTGTAACTGTTTAGGAAGATGGGGCTATTTACGTTTACATCGACCTGGTCCTTTCGGAAGAGATTTATGGTTCTTTCCAACCGAGGTAAGAAGAAGCGGGGTTTCAGGCTACACTTGGCAAGGTGGTCGTCGTCGTAAAGTAAGTTATCGATATCAACAAATTAGTAATTTTATGTGCTTCGCATAATAGGAAGTGAGAGAGTAGAATAATTTTACTCTCTCACTTTTTTATTTTTCAATATACGAAGTAAGATTTTAATTAAAAATTTACAATTTTCTAGTTTTTATTGAAGTATAATTCAAATGTTAGGTTGATTTACACAAATAATTGAGAGTGAGGGAATGTAATGTCAATAAAAAATAAGGTTGGCCGAAAAATAGAGGATGGCATTAATTTAGCTTCTGCTCAGTTTAAAGAAGATGCTTATGAGATTTATAAAGAATCGCGAAAAGTGCAACCTATTTTATTTGTCAATAAAGTCGAGATTGGTACAGAATGGCTCATTACAAGATATGAAGATGCTCTGCCACTTTTAAAAGATAATCGCTTAAAAAAAGATCCAAATAATGTTTTTTCTAAAGATACAATGAACATGTTTCTTTCTGTTGACAATAGTGATCATTTAACAACGCATATGTTAAATTCGGACCCACCTAACCACAGTCGTTTACGATCTTTAGTTCAAAAAGCTTTTACACCAAAGATGATTTCACAATTAGACGGAAGAATTCAGAGAGTAGCGGATGATTTAATAAATGAGATAGAGCAAAAAGGTACATTAAATCTTGTAGATGATTATTCATTCCCATTACCGATTATTGTAATAAGTGAGATGCTTGGAATTCCAAAAGAGGATCAAGCGAAATTTAGAATTTGGTCTCATGCCGTCATTGCATCGCCAGAAACACCTGAAGAAATAAAAGAAACCGAAAAACAACTATCTGAGTTTATTACATATCTTCAATATATAGTTGATGTAAAACGGAAAAATCCAAAAGAAGATTTGGTTAGTGCGTTAATACTTGCAGAAAATGAAGGGCATAAACTTAGTGCTCGAGAGCTATATTCAATGATCATGTTATTAATTGTAGCCGGACACGAGACGACAGTGAATTTAATAACAAATACGGTATTAGCACTTCTTGAAAATCCGAAGCAATTACAGTTATTAAAAGATAATCCGAAATTAATTGATTCAGCTATTGAGGAAGGATTGCGTTATTATTCTCCAGTTGAGGTGACGACTGCAAGATGGGCGGCTGAGCCGTTTCAAATTCACGAACAAACAATCCAAAAAGGAGATATGGTCATTATCGCATTAGCTTCAGCAAACCGTGATGAAACAGTATTTGAAAACCCAGAAGTATTTGATATTACACGAGAAAATAACCGTCACATTGCCTTTGGGCATGGTAGTCATTTCTGCCTAGGAGCACCACTTGCTAGGTTGGAAGCAAAGATTGCTATTACTACTTTGTTTAAACGGATGCCATCGTTACAAATAAAAGGTGAGCGTGAAAAAATTAATTGGCAAGGTAATTATTTAATGCGTTCTTTAGAGGAATTACCATTGTCTTTTTAGAATAGTTATATTGAGACATGCATACACGACAAATGATTAACATAGAGTATGTATGTGTTATTTAAATTCGAAACGGAAGGGTGAAAACATCCCAATGATCAACTAATTCTATTTGTAAGAGATCTTCGTTAAAAAACGAAATATTCTTCTGAATAGGATTAGTATGTGCATATATAGAAAAGGGATGTGTTTCGCACTGCGAATATATAGTCTTTTCATATGATTTGTGCTGCCTCCTGTTCAGAACACGAAATAGGAGGCTTTTTTATGTCGACGACTGCAGAAACGAAACAAAATCATGGGGTATCACAAGTATTAAAAAATCGATTTGTGCAAGGGATTCTAGCATCAGCATTATTTTTACAAGTTGGTATTTGGGTTCGTAACTTTGCGATATTACTTTATGTTATGGAAATGACGAAAGGTGATGCTTTTGCCATTTCGATGATTTCGGTTGCTGAATTTGCTCCCATTTTTATTTTCTCATTCATTGGTGGAACTTTTGCTGATAGGTGGAAGCCAAAGAAGACAATGATATGGTGTGAGACGTTAAGTTCTATTTCCGTATTCGCTGTATTAATTACTCTTATGTTTGGAACGTGGAAAATCGTGTTTTTTGTGACGCTTATTTCTGCAATCCTTTCGCAGTTTTCTCAACCATCTGGTATGAAGTTGTTTAAACAGCATTTATCAACGGAACAAATTCAATTAGCGATGTCTATATATCAAACGATATTTGCAATATTTATGGTGTTAGGACCGATTCTTGGAACATTTATTTTTCATAGTTTTGGAATTTATATTTCAATCATCATAACAGGTATCGCTTTTTTACTTGCAGCAGCTGTGTTGTTATTTCTTCCGAAAGATCTTGAAAATGATAATGAGAAGAAAGAAATTACGCTGTTACAGGAAATGCTGGATGGTATTAAATATGTAAAAAAGAAAAAAGCATTAACTTTGCTAGGGTTTTGTTTTATGGCAGCTGGACTAGGTATAGGTTTAATTCAGCCACTAGGCATCTTTATTGTGACTGAGCAGTTAGGGTTATCAAAAGAGAGTTTACAATGGTTACTAACAGTAAATGGTGCGGGAATGATTGTTGGCGGGGCTTTAGCGATGGTATTTGCGAAAAACGTCGCTCCCCAAAAGATGTTAATTGTAGGGATGCTCGGTCAGGCAATTGGAATTGGTATTATAGGCTACTCCACAAATTTATGGGTGACACTTACGGCACAACTTTTTAGTGGTTTAGCTCTTCCATGTATCCAAATTGGTATTAATACGCTCATTATTCAAAATAGCGATACCGATTTTATTGGTCGCGTGAACGGCATTTTAAGTCCACTATTCACCGGTTCAATGGTAGTAACGATGAGTATAGCTGGTTCCTTAAAGGAGATGTTTTCATTAGGTACGATGTACGAGGGAACGGCTCTACTATTTATAATTGGATTATTGTTTATTTTACCTATATACAATTTAAAGCCAGTAATAACAGTAGAAAGTGAAATGAATGGTAAAGGAAGTGCTGTGCAACATGAATCCTAATCCAAATGTTAAATACCCTATTGAAGGAAATCAAAACGTTCATTTTATAAAAAATACAATAACGAAATCTAATATATTTGTTGGTGACTATTCTTATTATGATGCGAAAGATGGAGAAACATTTGAAGATCGAGTATTATATCATTATGAATTTATTGGAGATCGGCTTACCATTGGAAAGTTTTGTTGTATTGCAAATGGAGTTACCTTTATTATGAACGGAGCGAATCACCGGATGGATGGATTTTCGGCATATCCATTTAATATATTTGGAAATGGGTGGGAGAAGTATACACCTAGTTTGTCTGATTTACCTTACAAAGGTGATACAGTTATAGGAAATGACGTTTGGATTGGTATGGATACAACTATTATGCCCGGAATAAAAATAGGGGATGGTGCAATCATTGCAGCTAAATCTGTTGTGACTAGAGATGTCGCACCATATACAATTGTTGGCGGAAACCCTGCAAATAAAATAAGGGAACGATTCACAAATACAATAATAGAAGAATTATTGCAAATTCAATGGTGGCATTTTGACATTGAAAAAATAACCGAAAATATAGATGCCATTGTACAAGGAGATATTGAACCATTAAGAAAGTTAAAAAGGTAATAAAAAATGCATGACAAAGAGTATCATACCTCTGAATTTTGTTAATGATAATAGAACAAGGAGGTGTGATACTATGGCACAAGACGTTTTATGTGAAGTAAACAACTGTAAATTTTGGGCTAACGGCAATAAATGTAGTGCAGATGCAATTTATGTAGTAAGTCATAAAGGTAAACATGCATCTACAACTGAAGAAACAGATTGCAAAACTTTTGATCCAGAAGTATAAATTTTTGAAGGGTAGCCAAATCGTGGTTGCCCTTTTATTAATTATAGTATTGATAATAAATCTCATTTTCATTCATTGTTTTTAACTTTTCTTTTTATTTTTTCATATTTTCTTCATAAGTGATGCAATCCAGAGCAATTCATGTTCAATACGTGATTTACTAAATTCAATGACTTCTGTAATAAAAGATGAGCTAACATGTAAAGATTGAATAGCAGTAAGTTGTTTATGTAGTACGTCTTGGCGTATTGTTAAAATTTCTTTTCTAGCTTCGTAATCAAGTTTTTCAAATAGTGCGATACGCACAAGGAACTCAGCGTTATTTGTCGCAATCTTTTCGGGAAACTCTCTTAACATTTCAGAAAAAATTTCTTCTCCTGTTTCAGTTATGTCGTACATATTTCGGTTTGGCTTTCCGACTTGTTTATGTATTTTTTTCGTTATAGCGCCCATATTTTCGAAGCGCCGAAGAGCGGGATACAGTGTATTATGATTTAATTCGAAATTCTCACCTAACCGATTTTGAACATTTTTCTTTATTTCATATCCATGTTTTGGTCCAGTCGTTAATTCTGCTAGTAATAAAATGTCAACGTACATAAAAATCCCCCTTATATATTTCTCAAGTTCTCCAATGAAAAATCTCCTTTAACATATGTTAAAATAACATATGTTAGATTATACAACTTTGAACTACCGACCTATCACTTTTATTGTAAAAGAAAAGGGAGGAAAGAACTATGGCTTCGCCTGAAAATGTGATTTTAGTTCATGAAATTTCAAAGCTGAAAACAAAAGAAGAATTGTGGAATCCGTATGAGTGGTATGAATTTATGAGGGATAACCATCCGGTTCATTATGATGAGGAGCAGGATGTATGGAATGTTTTTTTATACGATGATGTAAATCGAGTTTTATCGGATTATCGCTTATTTTCCAGTAGAAGGGAACGAAGACAATTCGCAATCCCACCTTTAGAAACTAGAATAAATATAAATTCTACTGATCCACCAGAACATCGCAATGTACGTTCTATTGTTTCTAGAGCATTTACTCCAAGAAGTTTAGAACAATGGAAACCTCGAATACAGGCTATCGCAAATGAACTTGTACAACATATCAGAAAATATAGTGAGGTTAATATCGTTGAAGAGTTTGCTGTAGCTTTACCTGTTACCGTCATATCCGATTTATTAGGAGTACCAACAACGGATCGTAAAAAAATTAAAGAATGGTCTGATATTTTATTTATGCCGTATAGTAAAGAAAAATTTAACGATTTGGATGTAGAAAAAGGAATTGCGTTAAATGAATTTAAAACATACCTTCTTCCAATTGTCCAAGAGAAAAGATATCATTTAACCGACGATATTATTTCAGATTTAATACGAGCTGAATATGAAGGCGAAAGATTAACCGATGAAGAAATAGTTACTTTTTCTTTAGGTTTATTAGCGGCAGGTAATGAAACAACTACAAATTTAATTATTAACAGCTTTTATTGCTTTTTAGTAGATTCACCTGGAATATATAAAGAGTTAAGAAAAGAACCTACGTTAATTTCAAAAGCGATTGAGGAAGTTTTACGCTATCGTTTTCCCATTACATTAGCTAGGAGGATTACTGCGGACACAAATATATTTGGACCTTTTATGAAAAAGGATCAAATGATTGTTGCGTGGGTTAGTGCAGCAAATTTAGATGAAAAAAAGTTCTTACAAGCTTCTAAATTTAATTTACACAGAATAGGAAATGAAAAGCATTTAACCTTTGGTAAAGGTCCTCATTTTTGCTTAGGGGCGCCACTTGCACGTTTAGAAGCTGAGATTGCATTAACTACCTTTATAAATGCCTTTGAAAAAATAGAGTTATCTCCATCGTTCAATTTAGAAAAATGTATATTAGAAAATGAACAAACATTAAAATACTTACCTATTCTTTTGAAAACTAGGTAAAACGTTCAGCAAGGTACAAAATTACTGTACCTTGTTTTTTTATTTCTCAATTGTAAATTTTTAGTGGTCTATTTAGTATGGAAGTGTGTGAAAGAAGAGTGGAGGAGGATGCTTATGTTAACGTGCGATGGGAGTAAAACGTTTCAAATATTTATTAAAGCTGTAACTGATTTAATAGATGGTGATTTATTGGAAGAACAAATCGTGTGTGAAATTGAAACATTACTAGAAGAACTTTTAGAAAAGAAAACATGGCTTCCGTTAGATAAACAGAAGGTGAATTCGGCTCAATATGCACGACACTTACTGTATGAAGATCCGTTAAAACGTTTTGAAGTATTAGCTCTCGTATGGAAAGATGGACAATCTACACCATTACATGATCATGATGGCACATGGGGAGTAGAAGGCGTTTTTTCAGGGAGGATAATGGTGCAGAACTTTGTTCAAACGAAGCAGCTTGGAAATTCACTTTCTTATTTAACACATACAGGAAATCTTTATTTGGGAGAAGGCGAAACAGATAAAGTAATGCCACCAGCTGATTGTCATATTCTAGAGATATCCGGAAATGAAAGCGTAATCACTATTCATATATACGGAAAACGTTTAGAAAAGTTTAAAGTATATATACCAACAGAAGAAAAAAACGTATACATGTGTGAGACAAAATATATTAGTTATAGTTCATAGTTTAAAATCAAAAGCTTTTCTTTAAAGAGAAAAGCTTTTGATTTTATTTTTAATTATTTCTTGACCTGAAACGCTTTTCATAAATTATAAATAAGAAGTACTTAACGAGCTCAATATGAAAACGATACCTTTTTGTTAAATAGATCTCGTGTATTTATAGAAAGTGGTGAAGAAATAATGAAATTAATCGCAATTGATCTAGATGGAACTCTTCTTTCAGGGAATAAAATGATTAGTAAAGAGAATGCAGAAGCAATTCGGAAATGTCAAGAAGCTGGCCATGTTGTAGCAATTTGTACTGGACGTTCTATTGTGGATATTGAACGACTATTGTTAGAAGTTGATTTGGAGTGTCCGATTATCGCGGAGAATGGTGCACTTATATATAAAGATAAAAAAATGATGAAGAGATACCCAATTCAAAATATGCAGGCACTTGAGATTGTAGAATATCTTGAAGAGAATGGCTTGTATTATCAGCTTTATACTAATAAAGGTGTGTATGTACCGGATTATGGAGTAGAGAGTGTACGTAATGAAATCGAGTATGTGAGGAATGCAAAAGAGAATTTCGATTTGAAAGAGTTAGAAACGATTGCTGCATTATACCTTGAGCATACAGCATTTCATAGTACAGAAAGTTGTAAACCAATTGTAGAAATGGATATACATGTGCATAAACTTTTACCGTTTTCTTATGACATAGAGAAATTAAAAAAATTAAAAGAAACGTTTCTGCATAATACGGATTTAGCTATTACATCTTCCTACTGGCATAATTTAGAGATTAATCATCGAGATGCTCAAAAAGGAAATGGATTATATACTTTAGCAGAACATCTTAATATTCCGGTTGAAAACACTGTAGCAATAGGCGATGGCTTAAACGATGTTTCTATGATGGAGAAAGCAAATATATCAATTGCAATGGGAAATGCAGTTGAAGAAATAAAAGCGATGTGTCAATACGAAACGTTAACAAATGAAGAACATGGTGTCGCACATGCTTTATATAAATATGTAATGTAATAAAAAAAGAAAAAAAGAATCCAAATAGATTCTTTTTTTCTTTTTATTAGGGGTAAGGTATTCTATGAGATTCATAGAAGCCTTATTACAACTCATTATATAGAATATATTGGAATAAATGTTTATATTTTTCATGAAAGTTGTGAAACTTTTGTGAATTTTACAGTTATTGTATTTTTATACTGCCACTAGCAGCGCGTAACAATCCCATATTATTTTCTGTTTTTAATTGAAAAATAGAATTTGTTTGAATAATTATTCTACAGCTATATACCTAGGGGCACTTTCTTCGTATAATGAAGAAGTATGAATTTTGAATTTGTATAAATTTTACATATCGAGGTGAAAAAGGAATGAATGCGCGGCTAATGGAACTTATTGATGTGAGTACAATAGAAACCATGGCAGAACAATTTTATAAATTAACCAACATATCACATCAACTTCTTGATGCTGAAAACGAATGTATATTTTCATTTGGAATTAATGAAATGAAAGTATGTAAACTTCCAAAAATTGAAATCCCCCTTTTCTTATACAATCAATATTTAGGATCTTTTGTTGTATGGTCCAAAAGAAGTGAAATCTTAAATTGCCAGAAATATTTTGAAATGCTTTCTAACCTCATTATAGATGGGGTGAAAAAAGTAGTTCAAAGTAAAAATACATCGTTACTTTCTCGAAAAGAGGAAGAACTGCATACAATCTTACAAAACATGCCTGTTATGGTTGATGCGCTTGACTATAATGGAGATTTTGTTTTGTGGAATCGAGAATGCGAGATTGTAACAGGTTATACTGCTGAAGAAATAATTGGGAATCCAAACGCACTTCGATTACTGTATCCTGACCATAATTATCGCTATCAAATACAAAATAAATTTTTGACTCATGGAAAAAATTTTAGAGATTGGGAAATGCGTTTAACATGTAAAAATGGTGAAATTAAAACGATAATGTGGTCCAATATATCAGAGCAGTTTCCTGTAACAGGATTTAGTTACTGGGCTGTTGGTGTAGATATTACACATTTAAAAGCGATAGAAGAGCAATTGAAACAACAAACCTCTGAATTAGAATTAATTTTTAAAGCTTTACCAGATTTATGTTTTTTAACAGAAGATGACGGGACAATTATAGATTATAAAGCAGGGTCCCCTACAAAATTTTACGTACCCGCAGAAGCTTTTATGGGGAAAAAGTTTTACGAAATATTACCGTCTCCAGTAGCACAGCAATTTCAAGAAGCAATTCGCCAATTGAAAGAAGAAGGAAAGAATGTAATTGTAGAATATCCTCTAACAATTAATGGAAGTATTGATTTCTTTGAAGCTAGATGTTTACCATTATTACAAGATAAAATTATGATCATTGTCCGCGATATTACAGAGCGGAAAAAGGCAGAAGAATTGCTAAATAAATCAGATACACTTGCGGCAATTGGTCAATTAGCAGCCGGTGTAGCTCATGAAGTGAGAAACCCATTAACTGTAATTAAAGGATTTATACAGTTATTCCAAATTAATAGAGAAGATCAAGAAAAATATTTTGACCTTATGCTTTCCGAAATAGAAAGAATAGAAGCAATCCTCCAAGAGTTTTTGTCGATTGCTAAAACTGATGAAATAAATACAGAAAAGAAAAATATTTATCAAATTTTTAAAAATGTCGTATCGTTAATTAATACAAAAGCAATCATGACAAATATTCAAGTTGAACTATTTACAGATTCCAAAGAGATAATCATTGAATGCTCAGAAAATCAATTGAAACAAGTATTTATTAATATTTTGCAAAATTCAATCGAAGCAATGCTAGATGGCGGGAAAATTTCAATCCATATAAAAGAAATACATAAAAAAGGTGTCATTATTAGTGTAATAGATGAAGGAATAGGAATACCTGAAGAAAGAATTAAAAGATTAGGTGAACCTTTCTATAGTACGAAAGAAAAAGGTACCGGTATTGGATTGATGTTAAGTTATAAAATAATTGAAGGTCATCAAGGAACAATAAGTATAATGAGTGAGGTTGGCGTCGGGACAACTGTAACTATTTACTTGCCGAAAATTCAGAGTAAACAATCTCTATCAAATTGTGATGATAGATGTATTTCAATACGTTCTAATATTAACTCCTAAAATACTTAATACCCAATAACAAAGCTAAGCTTTTGTTATTGGGTATTTTTATATTTAATTTAGTAAACTTTACCTTTTCTTTATGTTTGTTTTAATTTCTATTAAGTTTTAAACGTTATATTAATATGCGTACAAAGTAATGTATGGAAATTGTACATTATTTTTAATATAGAAAGCTTAAAATTATTAGAAATGTTGTAAGGAGGAGATTATGACAAGGTGAAAAAGAAAGAGAAAAAGAGTGGTAGAGCACTACCTATACGATTAAATATTTTATTCTTTTGTGTGTTTTTATTATTTTCTGGAATTATAATCCAGTTAGGCAAAGTACAAATTTTCGATGGAGAAACATATAAAAACGAAGTAGAAAAAAGAGAGAATGCAACTGTTAATCTTACAGTACCACGTGGCAAAATTTATGACCGTGAAGGTAATCCAGTTGTTGACAATAAGTCTTTACGTACGATTACATATACAAAGGTGAAAGGTGTAAAAGCGGAAGAAATGTTAAAAACCGCAAGACAACTTGCAGCAATAATTGAAATGCCGCAAGAAGATATTGATAAGTTAACAGAGACTGATAAGAAAGATTTTTGGATGCAATTAAATCCAAAACTTACTCAAAACTTAGTATCTAAAAAAGAAATAGATACGTTTAGGGAAAAGGATATTAATGGGAAAGATCTAGACAAAAAAATAGAAGAGTTAAAAAGAAAGCGCATCACAGATAAAAATCTTCAAGAATTAACAGCCATAGATATAGAAGTGTTAGCTATTAAAAGTAAAATGACTTCAGGTTATCAAATGGCACCTCAAATTATTAAAAAAGATGTTAGTGAAAAGGAATATACTGTGATTAGTGAAAATTTAGCAAATCTCCCAGGTGTAGACGCATCAGTTGATTGGGAAAGGCTCTATGTAAATGATGGCTTATTCCGTTCAGTTCTTGGAAATGTTTCGAATGCTGATGAAGGATTACCACGTGAACGATTAGATTATTATTTAGTGCGTGAGTATAGCCGGAATGATCGTGTTGGGAAAAGTTACATCGAACAGCAATACGAAGATGTGCTTCATGGTACGAAAAAAGAAGTAAGAAGTATTGCTGATAAACAAGGTAATACAATTAGAACTGAAACAGTTTCTGAAGGAAAAAGCGGCAAGAATTTAACTTTAACAATAGATATGGAATTACAGAAAAAAGTAGAAGAGAGCATAGAAAAAATATTAAAGGCCTATAAAGGTTCAGAATCGATGTTGGACCGTGCTTTCGTTGTAATGATAAATCCGAAAAATGGTCAAGTATTATCAATGGCAGGGAAAAAATTAGTAGAAAAAGATGGGAAAACAGAAGTTGAAGATTATGCTTTAGGTACGATGACAAGTTCATATGAGCTTGGATCAACTGTTAAAGGTGCGACAATATTGACTGGTTTTGAAACGAAAGCTATAACACCAGGTACTTATTTTTATGATGCGCCTATGAAGTTTAAAGGAACTAAGGAGAAGAAGTCTTGGAAAGAGTTTGGAAATATAGACGATTTAAGAGCGTTACAAGTTTCTTCAAACGTTTATATGTTTAATACAGCATTAAAAATTGCAGGTGTGGATTATGTGAAAAATAGCTCATTAAATATTAAACAGGAATACTTTGATAAAATGAGGTATTATTTCAGGCAATTTGGATTAGGTGTTCCAACAGGTATCGATTTACCGAATGAAACAGCTGGACAAATTGGTAAAAAAGATAACCAGCCAGGTTTCTTATTAGACTACTCAATTGGCCAGTATGACACGTATACACCGCTTCAGCTTGTACAGTATATTTCAACAATCGCAAACGGTGGATATCGAATGAAGCCACAAATTGTTCAAGAGGTTAGAGAGCAAACCGCGCAAAAAGATGAGATTGGTAAAGTGGTGCATTCAGTAGAACCAATCGTTTTAAATAAAATAGATATGAAAGAGGATTATATAAATCAAGTAAAGGAAGGATTTAGGAGAGTATTCCAAGAAGGTGATGGAACTGGAGTAAGGGCATTCCAAAAAGCACCGTATAAACCAGCGGGAAAAACAGGGACAGCACAGACAGTATACGGTGGAGAAAGTGATATTGGAAGAAATGAAAAAGGCGAGCGAAGAGAATGTTATAATTTAACGTTAGCAGGATATGCGCCATATGACGATCCAGAAGTAGCATTTTCTGTTGTTGTGCCCTGGGTTATAAATGATAAATCAGGTATTAACTCTGATATTGGAAAAGAAGTTTTAGATGCTTATTTTGATTTAAAAAATAAGCGATTAACTGGCGAAGCACCAAAAATAGATGACTCTAAAGAGAATTAAAATATACGAAACGTCTCTAGCAATTATATGAACTAGAGACGTTTTTTACATACGAATAGTTTAGAAATGAGGTATATATGAAGCAATTGATTCTAAAAGATTGGAGAAAAATATGTAGCTATATTTTAATTATAATAGGAATTATTTTTATTAATAAGTTATTTTTATTTTGTATGGTAGAAGGAATTTCGATGCAACCTACTTTGAATGAGAATAATCGCATACTAGTTAATAAGGCTAGCATCTATTTTTCTTCTTTTCATCATGGTGATGTTGTAATAATAAAAAAAGAAGACTCGCCTACATACTACGTGAAGCGAATTATTGGATTACCAGGGGATAACGTACAATTAAGAAACGATGTGTTATATATTAACGGTAAAAAGCGAGATGAGTTGTATATACAGTTAGATATGTCACAAGTATCAAATCGTTTTTCAAACTTTAGAGAAATGAAAGTTCCCTCGCATAAATTATTTGTACTAGGTGATAATCGTAATCATAGTATGGATAGTAGGAATACACTTGGACTGATCAATGAGTCACATGTAATAGGTAAAGTAAAAATGGTATATTATCCATTTGATCAAATAAAATGGTTAAAATAATTCTATTAGATATGCACGTTTTACAAAATAAATCATATATTGATAGCATAGGACAAGCAGAAAAGCTTATCCTAACCTCACAGAACACTCCTTATCACAGTTAGGCATCTACATTTTATGTAGATGCCTTTTTCAATGTCTGATAATTATTTATCAACCTAAAGTAGTAAGTATATTGGGACTATTAAGGGGAGATTGCTTGTAATAATAACAGTACGATTAATAAGAACATTGAATTGTAAGGAGTGAGAAATAAGTGATGAACATTTTAATAGTTAATTTCCCTGCAGAGGGACATGTAAATCCTACATTAAGTTTAGTAAAGGCCTTTACTGAAAGAGGTGATAACGTACACTATATTACAACGGAAAGCTTTAAGGAAAGGCTTGAAGTTTTGGGAGCCATTGTACATACTCATCCGGATTTATTAAAGGAGATTTCTATTGATAATGAAACTTCATATGGATTAAAATCTTTCTTTCATGTACATGTTCAAACTTCTTTATACATATTAGAAATTACGAAACGATTATGTAAAAGCATTAATTTTGATTTCGTAGTTTATGATATATTTGGTGCTGGAGAGTTAGTAAAGGAATATTTACAAGTTCCAGGCATAGTTTCCTCTCCTATATTTTTAATTCCACCAGTATTATTGGAAACCTTGCCTTTTCATCCAAATGCAGAAATACAATTCCAACCCGATGAACTCTCTGAAAAGTTACTGCATCAAATGGAACATGAATTTGGAGTAAAGCCCAAAAATAATCTTCAATTTATGCATAATAAGGGAGATATTAGTCTCGTGTATACAAGTCGTTATTTTCAACCTAATAGCGATTCGTTCGGAGAAAACAATGTTTTTATTGGACCGAGTATTATAAAGCGCAAAACAAATGTAAAGTTTCCACTTGAATTGCTTTCAAAAAAGAAAGTTATTTATATTTCAATGGGAACACTTCTCGAAGGGCTCGAACCATTTTTTAATACTTGTATTGATGCTTTTTCAAATTTCGAAGGGATTGTAGTAATGGCGATTGGTGATAGAAATGATATTTCAAAAATTAAGCAAGCGCCAGACAACTTTATTATAACCCCTTACGTACCTCAATCAGAAATATTAAGTGAAGCAGATGTTTTTATTACACATGGTGGAATGAATAGTGTGCACGATGCAATCCATTATAATGTCCCATTTGTGATAATACCGCATGATAAAGATCAACCTATGATAGCGCAAAGATTAACTGAGCTTGAGGCAGCACATAGATTATTGAAAGAGCATGTTAATGTGCAAACTTTAAAAAAGGCGGTAACAGACGTTCTTTCAAATGAAAAGTATAAACATGGCATTCGAAAACTGAATGAAAGTTTTTTAGGGTGTGGTGGTTCCAAAAGAGCCATTGCAGTTATTGATGCTCTTTTAAATAAATAGTTCGGACAATATAAAAGCATAGAGGCTCTACCTGTATGCTTTTATATTATTATCCAGCAAATTGTACAGCAGTATTTGCATGTAAATAAGCAGTATCAAAAACAGGAACAGTAAGGTCATTTTGGGAAATAAGCAATGGTATTTCAGTACAGCCTAGTAATATTCCTTCCGCACCATTTTGAATTAATGAATTGGTAATTTGTATTAGTTTTTCTTTTGATGTTTCTGAAATAATTCCTCTACTTAATTCATTTAATATGACGTGATGGATAAAAGTTCTTTCTTCGTCATTTGGGATAATTGTCTCAATGTTATATTTTGCTAGTCGTGATGTATAAAAATCTTGTTCCATCGTTTGTTTCGTTCCTAATAATCCGATCCGTTTTATATTCTGTTCTACCATTTCTTTAGCACTTACATCACCGATATGAAGAAGTGGGATTGATATTGCTTGTTCTACTTCCTCAGCAAATAGATGTACAGTATTAGAACACATTAGTAAACATTCAGCTCCTGAGTTTTCTACCTTTTTTGCTACTGCGACTAATTCATTTTTCACTTCTTCATATTGATGATTTTGTAATAATGTAGTTACTTCACCAAAGTCCATACTATATAAAACAAGCTTCGCATTTTGATCATATTGAGAGAGAGTTAGTGTATTAATATGTTTATAATATAACGATGTTGATTCCCAACTTAGTCCGCCAATTAAGCCAATTACTTTCATCATGCATTCCTCCTGTAACAATTTTGAATTTATTATTTCATAATTCCGATAAGAATACAATGATTTAATTGAACTATTTATCGAAAAATAAAAATAGTAAGAAAAGTATTGAAATTATTTATTGTTAGTGCCATAATACAGATTACAAATACATACTTATCCAGAGAGGTAGAGGGAACGGCCCTTTGAAGCCTCAGCAACCCCTATGTAATTACATAGGAAGGTGCTAATTCCGCAGAGGACACGATGTGTCTTTTGAAAGATAAGGGGATTCTTGTACGTGAAAGAAAATGACCTCTTATTTAAGAGGTCATTTTTTGTTGTATAGAAAGGAAGTGTCGATGCATAATTCATTTTCAAAATAAATATAGAGTATTAAAAGTTGAATAATACGAGAGGGGAATTGTAATGAACAAATTAACGACAAAGCTAGTAGTAGCTATTGGAATTGGAGCAGCTTTATACGGGGTATTAGGGCTTTGGGGATTTTCTATCGCACCGAATACATTTATTAAACCCGCATTGGCTATTTTAACAGTTTTTGGAGCTTTATTTGGCCCAGTAGCAGGACTTTTAATAGGATTCATCGGTCATACCGTTACAGATACGATCGCTGGATGGGGTATTTGGTGGGGATGGGTTATTAGTTCAGGTATTATTGGTTTAGCAATGGGACTCATACAAAAAAGAGTTGGTTTTAGTGTAAAACATGGAACGTATAATAACCGTGATATTTCTTATTTTGCAATTGCAGGGTTAATCGGTATTGTCATAGCTATTATATTTGCTGGAGCATTCGATATTATTGTGATGGGAGAACCGTTTGACAAAATAGTTATACAAGTACTAGGCGCAACAATTGCAGACGTTATCGTATTTTTAGTTCTTGGCTTACCAATCACGATCGGTCTAGCGAAATCAAATAAGAAACATACACATTTAAAAATTGAAAAGTAGGGATGAATACATGCAACCAATTATTTCTTTTGAACAATTTACCTTTCAATATAGGCATACCACGCAGCCTACTTTAAAAGATATTACATTTCAAATATATCCTGGGGAAAAGGTACTTATCGCCGGACGAAGTGGTTCAGGTAAGTCAACATTAGCTCATTGTATAAATGGGCTAATCCCATTTTCTTACGAAGGGATAAGTACCGGTAACATTTTAATAGCTGGAAAGGATCCGAGAAAAGGTAGTGTTTTTGAACAGAGTAAACACGTAGGGACAATATTACAAGATCAAGATGCACAATTTATAGGCCTTACTGTCGAAGAGGATGTAGCATTTGCATTAGAAAACGATTGTGTAAATCAAATAGAAATGAGAAAGATTGTTACGGATTCTTTAAAAAAGGTAAGCATGCAGGACTTTCATACACAAAGTCCACATGAATTATCAGGAGGTCAAAAACAGACAGTCTCTCTTGCAGGTCTGCTAACGACAAATGCAGATATATTATTATTTGATGAACCGTTAGCTAATTTGGATCCTGCATGTAGTTTGAATACAATAGAACTCATTAAAAATATACATGAGAAATATAATAAAACAATTGTAATTATTGAACATCGAATAGAAGAAATATTAAACCTTGATTTAGATAAAATTATTTTAATTGATGAGGGAGAAGTTATTGCCGTTGGTTCACCGGATAGTATTTTAAATTCTGATATATTACCAAATATCGGACTAAGAGAACCTATTTATATAGAGGCGCTAAAGAAATTAAATTTTGATAGTAATAATGTGAGGGTATTTCCAATTGAAAATCTTCGTAATGCAGGCGTTCATAGCCTATTAAAGAACTGGATGCATAAGCAAGTTTCATCAAAAAACAAATATATTAAAAAAGCTTTATGCAAGATAGAAAATTTATCATTTACGTACAATAACAAACATACAGCCTTAGAAGATATCAACCTTTCAATAGGAGAGGGAGAAATAGTAGCGTTATTGGGTCATAATGGAGCAGGAAAATCGACATTAGCTCATACTCTTATAGGAATAAATAAAACAGAGAATGGGAGAATAACATTCGATGGAGAAAATATAAATTGTTGGTCTATTCGTAAACGCGGGGAAGTTATTTCTTACGTTATGCAAAACCCAAATCAAATGATTACACAGCCTACTGTTTTAGAAGAGGTTTCATATTCATTAAAATTAAAAAAGGTTTCTAAAGATGAGATTGAGACAAGAGTCGAAAAATCTTTAAAAATTTGTGGATTATATCCATTTCGTAACTGGCCAATTCAGGCATTAAGCTATGGACAAAAAAAGAGGCTTACTATTGCATCTGTACTTATAACAAACCCAAAACTTATTGTATTAGATGAGCCAACAGCTGGACAAGATTATTACCATTACAAACAGTTTATGTCGTTTATTAGAAAACTGGCTAAAAGGGGCATATCCTTTATTATTATCACACACGATATGAATCTTGCTTTAGAATATGCAGATCGAGCGGTAGTTCTGCATGAAGGGAAAATTATTGCGGACAATACTGTATCTGCTGTTTTAGGGGATCAAGGAACGTTACAAAGAGCTAATCTACGGGAGATTTCATTAATAAAACTAGCTAAATTAAGCGAAATTCCAACTCCAGAAACATTTGTGAAACTTTATATTGAGGCTAATAGGAGGGAGGAATATGCATAATACGTATTTTTATCGTATGGATGGTGCAATTAAATTATCTTTATTTATATTTTGTATGACACTTACTTTTTTATTTTTTGATTTTCGTATATTGCTAATTTTATTTATTGTTGGATGTATCAGCCTCTTAATTGCAAAAATTCAATTGCGTAAAATTATAGTTATTTTCAGCGTTATATTTACATTTAGTTTATTAAATTCCGTTATGATTCTTTTCATTACGCCCACCCATGGATCGGAATTAACGGGATCGTATACCTCTTTTTTTTATATAGGTTATGCAACAATTACATATGAAACTTTATTTTATGCAGCTACACTTTCATTGAAATATTTTACGTTATTACCATTTACACTTCTTTTTATTTATACAACTCATCCAAGTGAATTTGTGAGCAGCTTAAATAAATTTGCTGTTCCTTATAAAATTACATATGCAATAAATATTGCACTGCGTTATATACCAAGCATTCAATCTGAATATATAATCATTAGACACGCGCAGGAAGCAAGAGGCGTACCTTTTGAAAAAGGAGAAGCGAGCTTGTGGATTCGTATGAAAAACCGTGTTTTAATTTTTTGGCCACTTATTATTCATTCATTAGAAAGGATTGATACTGTTTCAAATGCAATGGATTTAAGAGGTTTTGGAAAAAAGGATAAACGAACGTGGTACTATGCAAAAGACGCACAAAAGGAGGATTACATCACACTTTTTGTTGGTATTATCATTTTGATTATTGCAGTTTACTTAAAGCTGAATGTATTCCAAAGCTTCTGGTACCCATTTTAAAGCACTCTCAATAGAGTGCTTTTACTAATTTTTATGAAGACATGCTCAAAAAAGGGAGATATACATACTGTATAATACGAACCAGTTAAAATGATCAACTACCTATTAGTTTTCAAACCAAAAGGAGGAGAAAATATGAGTTTCGGCGGTTCTTGTGGTTTTGGTGGAGGTTTCGCTTTATTAGTTGTGTTATTTATTTTATTAATTATTGTTGGATGTAGTTGTTGGAGCTAAGGGTACTAATTTCTAATTAGTCTCTTCTAAATGTAAATTAAAAAAACATAGCAGATACTTTTTGTATCGAAATAAAAAAGGAGCCATTATGCTCCTTTTTTATTTATTATGCAACGTGCTCTCATTATTATATTTTGGGAATGTAATAGTTAAAGTAGTTCCTTTATTAACGATACTTCGGATTTTTAAATTGCCTCGCATCGTTTCAATAATTTTAACAGCAACCATCGTACCTAAACCAGTACCTTTCGTTTTTGTACTAAAATACGGTTCGCCAAATCGATTAATTTGCTCTTGCGACATTCCAACTCCACTATCTTGAATCCTTATTATGACCTTATTATTGCTGACAGTTGCAGAAATAATTAGATTACCGCCACATGGCATTGCTTCTATACTGTTTTTTATTAAATTTAAAAAACATTGATGGAAGTGCTGTGTATTACCAATAATTGTTCCCTCTGAGAACTCTTTTGTAATATTAATATTATTCATGTTACAAAAAGGCAACATCATATTAATAACTCGATTTAACTCGTGCTCCACTGAAATATGATCTAGTTTTTCTGAAGCTGGTTTGGCAAAAGTTAAGTAATCATCAATAATTGCTTGTGCACGATTTAACTCTTCAAGAATATGTTCAATATACTCATCTTTGGATTGTTGAGTTATATTGGGTGTTTTTAAAAGTTGTGTAAATCCTTTTACAACAGTCAATGGATTCCTTACTTCATGTGAAATACTTGCAGCGAGTTGGCTGACAATCTCCATTTTTTCAACTTTTATTAATTTTGATCGCATAAATATTGCATCTTTTAAAACCTCATTAAAATAGACCATAAATAATATTAAAATAGTTGGTAATAGAATGAAATAAATAATGTACAAATTATTCACTTCAAAATCTGATAGAGTTAAAACAATTACTGTTGTAAATATTGCAAGGAAAAAAGTTAAAAACATAGATGAAGTTACTTTTATTTTCCTATTGTATGTATTAAATTTTGATGATGCGAATGCTGTAATGATTAACATCGTTCCATAAACAATGATTGTTAACAGGCTAAAACCATAAAACATAAAACGTATTATTAATAAAATCATGAGTAATGCAATACCGACTGGAAATCCACCATAAAGTGTACCAATTAAAAAGGGGATTTGTCTTAAATCATGAATATAATTTTCATCCATATAGATGGGATACCGCATACATAAAATTAGTGGGATACTCGTACAAAGAATGATAAGTAGTTTCTTATATTTCTTCCCGAAGTACCCACTATCATAAATAAAATAAAAAACAAATATACTGCTTAAAATATAAAGAAGATTATTTAAAACATTTTGATTAATGTAAACAAAGTTCATAATACATGCCCCGTTATCCTGAATTTCAATCCCATATGTATTATACATTATAAAAGTGCAAGTTTTACATGTACTTTTATAATGTATGTAGTTTTTATAGATTTTCAGTGTTATAGGCTTTTAACCATGCATTATTAAACTCTTCCATTGACGCATAGCGCTCACTACGATTTTCATTTACAGCACGGTATGCTACTTCATATAAGCCTTCACTAGCTTCCCATTTCATAAAGGAACGATCTTGCCCGCCACCTAGTAGTGCAAAAGCTATAGCCCCCATATTAAATACGTTTGTTTGTCCGTCTATTATAGAGTTAAGTTGAAACTCTTCAGGTGACATAAAACGAGATGACCCCCACATTCGTCCCATCTTATTTACATACGGTTTGTTACTGTATAAATCAATATCACAAATTTTTGTTTCATTAGTTTTAAAGTTGTACAAAATACTACCGTCATAAAAATCAATAGCTACATAGTTTTTGTGTTCAACGTAAGTATGGAAATTAAAAATAGAATTTAATGAAATTAGCCTATTTTTAACGGATAATTTCTTATATTTATAAAATGGTGAGTTAGGATCATTGTATTTTGCTGGGGGTGGGAAACTCCAGTGCGGGTGAAGACATTCACCGTCAAACCAATCGAAAATTAAAACATATCCATGTTGTACAGGATAGTGATCAATTAAACTTATAAGAGAAACGTGTTTTAATTCATTGTATATAGTAACTGAGCTTTTTAATCTTTGTATAGCTTCATTTGTAGAAGCATTATATGCGAGTGTTTGTGCCCCTGCATATTTTATAAAGTGCTTTTTCCCATTCTTTTCAACACCAAAACTTATATTACCGGAATCTTGTTGGTCAAAAACCGCAAATACTGTACCTAGTTTTGTAAGCCAATCAAAATTATGATGTTTTTTTAGTTGGAATGTTATAGTATCTAACTGAATTTTAACTGGAATATCTTTCATAATTCACCTCAAATTTAATATAATTAAGTTGTCCATTACAGTATTCGACATATTTTGTGAAATCCCTATATTTATAAAATTAAATTTTATAAATATAATAATATATAGTTATAAGGAGGAAAGCAAATGGATGGAAAAATCATAATTAAACCGTACCAACAATATTGGCATACAGAGTTTTTAAATGAAAAAAATAAAATTGTGCCGTTACTCCATGAAGAAATTATTGCCATTGAACATATCGGAAGCACAGCCGTAGAAGGGTTAGGGGCTAAACCTCTTATTGATATGATGATCGGCGTAACAAATTTACAAATTACCGGAAATTGGAGGGAAGCCCTAGAAGAAATTGGCTATGAATATGTTCCTAAAAAAACACCTAATTGGCGTTTTTTTAGAAAAGGTAAATGGAGAGCTGGTACCCACCATTTACATGTTTATATTTATAATAGCGAGGAATGGAGGAACAACCTTTTATTTCGAGACTTTCTAATAAATCATGAGTGGGCACGTGAAGAATATAGAGTATTAAAAGAGATGCTTGCTGCTGCATATCCTTTTGATCGTGTTTCATATACAAATGCAAAAGCACCGTTTATTTGCAACATATTAGAATTGGCCAAAAAGGATATAAATAAAATATAAGTAGTTTTCAGATTCTCATTTTATTTTAATCTTTCTCTCATGTTATTCTCTCTTTTACTTGATACACTGCTGATTATAGAGCTTTTGAGTCAAAAGGAGATTATATAAAATGGAGAAAATACTTAGAAATAAATATTTCCATATATATGTTAAAATAATTGGTATTACTATTATTGTTTGTAGTGTAGAATTGCTATTTATTAATGTTTTGTACGGGAATGTATTAAATGTACAATGGCTAAATAAGAAATTAGGTTCTTTAGGTGAATACGGGGTAATTATAGCTGCATCATTATGGTTCTTACGTCATATATGGTTATTTTTAAAGAAGAAACATATTCACGGATTTAAAATAATTAAAGAGCTATATCTTTTTATAAAACATTTTCACGTATTAATTGGATACGCTGTAATAGCTGTTGCGACTACTCACGGTGTTTACTTTTTAATAAAAGGAAGTCGTCATATAATACTAATATACAGTGGTATATTTTCTCTTTTAACCTTAATAACATTAGGGGTTGCGGGATTTGTTTTACAGAAATCTAATCAGAAAACAAAATTGAAGATGTATCGAAAAGCACATCAAATTATTGCAGTCATATTCGGAATAGGATTACTTATTCATTTAATCGTATAGGAGGAAGTATCGTTGCAACATATACTAATTATTGAGGATGAGGAAAGCTTAGCAGATTTTTTAGAATTAGAATTAAAGTATGAAGGATATATAGTAGATATACAACTTGATGGAAGAAAGGGATTAGAAGCAGCACTTGAAAAGAATTACGATCTCATATTACTTGATTTAATGTTACCAGGATTAAACGGACTGGAAGTATGTCGTCGACTAAGAGCAACTAAAAGTACACCTATTATTATGTTGACTGCTCGTGATAGTATTATGGACCGTGTGACAGGGTTAGATAGTGGAGCTGATGATTATCTTCCAAAACCGTTTGCAATTGAAGAACTTTTAGCACGTATGAGAGTGATTTTTAGGAGAGAAGAAAATACAGAGCAAAAGCACGCATCATTTCTTTCGTTTAAAGATCTACAGCTTCAGATTGAATCTCGAACTATAACTAAAGGAAATGAAGAAATTGAACTTACAAATAAAGAATTCGAGCTACTGCTTATGTTTATGAAAAATATTAATCGAGTTCTTACCCGTGATATTTTACTGGACCAAGTATGGGGTTATGATGCAATGGTTGAGACGAATATAGTCGATGTATATGTTCGTTATTTACGTAATAAGTTACATAGTGTGGATAAGGAGGAGTATATCCAAACAGTCCGCGGTGCTGGATATATAATGAAATGATAAAAAACATTGTGCACCGAATTCGAAATTTACCTATAAAGTGGAAATTAACACTTTGGTCCACTACACTAGTATTCATTTTGTTTATTTTGTATAGCACGTTACAATTCATTGTAATTAATAAGTGGACTATAGATTATGAACAGAAACAAATAAACAGACAATTGACAGAAATAGCGGCATATTTTCAAGATAAAAACGAAACGCTCTCGAGCAAAACATTTGAAAATAGTAAAGAATTTCTAAATAATATGATTGATAAACATCAAATGATTCGTATTATCGGAAATGATGGAAAGCCCATTGTTACTGTTTCTCGAGATTTTAATGAAGCTTGGATAAAACCAAAACAGGTTACCCAAGATGAATCCTTAATAAAAAGACATATAGAAGATCGAATATTAGTTGAGCGCATACCAATTCAAACAAAAAAATTCACGGGAACTATTGAACTTACGAAAAACTTAGAGACATTTGATCATTTATTAAAAATTATCTTAGTGGTAATGGTCTTTGCAGGGATATGTGGATTAGTGTTTAGTTTTTTAGGCGGAATACTTATAACGAAAAAGCTTTTATCAAGTGTCCAAAACATAACGGATACGATGAAGCGTATTAAGAAAAACGGACTAAATGAAAGAGTTCCAGTACGAGAAAATAATGATGAACTCGCAAAATTATCGATTCTTTTTAATGAAATGATGGATGAAGTAGAAACTTCTTTTACACAGCAAAAACAGTTTGTAGAAGACGCATCTCATGAATTAAGAACACCATTAACAATTATTCAAGGGCACTTATCAATGCTGAATCGATGGGGGAAAAATGATTCAGCAGTATTGGATAAATCTCTTCAATCCAGTCTAAAAGAAGTAGATCGATTAAATAAATTAGTTTCAGAACTGCTAGAACTATCAAGAGCTGAAGCAGAACAAATGCATCCAATAGCAGTCGAACGAGTCCATGTTAATAGCGTATTAAAACAAGTTACACAAAACTTTGCAATACTGCAAACTGACTTTCAATTTGATATGAAATTGGATGCAGATGAAGCGTATGTTTCAATACCATCATCTTACTTAGAACAAATAATTATTATTGTAATGGATAATGCAGTGAAATATACAAAAGAAGCTAATAAGTATATTTGCATTGAATCAAGTATGCGGTCAGGCAAAATTAAAATCCGAATAATAGATCATGGGGCAGGAATACCTGAAGCAGATTTACCATTTGTTCTTAACCGTTTTTATAGAGTTGATAAAGCGAGAAGCCGAAAACAAGGTGGAAATGGGCTAGGTTTATCAATTGCAAAAAGGCTTGTAGAAAAATATAACGGAGCTATTCAATTAGAGAGTAAAGAAAACGAAGGAACAGTTGTTACGATTACATTTCCTTATGCTACACATTAATAGTTAAAGGTATAAAATTCTTTTTGAAAATACTCTTTAAAAGGAGGAATACATTTCGTATTTCCTCCTTTTTTAATGCTTAGTAATCAAATTATTTTATTTATTTTGATATTTAAAGTACATTGAAAGGATTAAGGGGGAATAATTAATGAAAGCTATTGTACATCAACATAAAAAAGGATTGAAAGGTTTAGAATATAAATTATCACCGGAGATAGCTCCTAAGGCCGGGGAAGTTAAAGTTAAATTAAAAGCAGCAGGTTTAAATCATCGTGATTTATTTATAATGAATAATAGAAAAGATATGGAATTACCTTTAATTCTAGGATCAGATGGTGCAGGTATTGTTACGGAATTAGGAGAAGATGTTTCAAATATCGCACTACATACAGAGGTTATTATAAATCCTAGTATTGGATGGAATAATACTCATGAAATACCAGAGTTACCTGAAGTACTAGGTGGACCAGCCGATGGAACGTTTGCTGAATATGTTATTGTACCAGCAGAAAATGTAGTGGAAAAGCCATCATATCTTACGTGGGAAGAATCTGGCGTTTTATCTTTATCGGCATTAACTGCATATAGAGCGCTTTTTACAAAAGGTAGATTAAAACCTGAAGAACATGTCCTAATTCCGGGAATCGGCGGTGGTGTAGCTACTTATGCTATGTTATTTGCTAAAGCAATTGGAGCAAAGGTGAGTGTTACTTCAAGGATAGAGGACAAAAGAAAGGCTGCTGAAAAATATGGAGCAGACTTTTCTTTTAATAGTTCTGGTAATTGGGACGAGTGCCTACATGGAGAAAAAGTGGATTTAATTATAGATAGTATAGGTCCGGCGACTTTCTTAAAATATTTTGATATATTAAAACCAAATGGAAGAATCGTTAACTTTGGTGCAAGTTCAGGAGATAAAATCGAATTACCGTTACGAGCATTATTTTATAATCAAATCGATATTATGGGAACATCAATGGGGAGCAGTGAAGAGTTTAATGCGATGATTCATTTTATAGAGGAACATAATATTAAACCAATCATTGATAAAGTATATCCATTAGAAGAAGCAATTCAAGCTTTAAATCGAATGCAGCAAGGAGAACAATTCGGTAATATTGCCCTTCGTATGGAATGAAAATATGATTTCAGAGAAATTATATTTAAATGAACATGTTAAGTATTATATTCATGCATAAAGTGTTTATCATACTATTTAAAATGTTTTACAAGCTTTATACATACTTAGCTCTTGTAAATAGTTACACGATTGTCATATGAATAGTAATAAAATGAGAATTAGATGAGAAAAGTTTAAGCCCATTTTCATATTGATGTTGTATACTGTGTAAATCAAGAACACTTGTATCTTTATTTAAAGTACAATGAGTAATAATAAGGGGAGAGTAATATGAATTACACAGTATTTCAATGGATTAATAACTTTGCTGGATCATCCAAGCTATTAGATACGCTAATGATCGCTATTACAAATAGTGTTCCATATGTAGCTATTCTATTCATGCTTATCCTATGGTTCAATAATGGAAAGAAAGAGAATGCAATTAGAAAACAATATACAGTGTTATATACGACACTTTCAGTTAGTATTGCATTATTAGTAAATGTTCTTATACATGCGGTATATTACCATCCGCGTCCTTTTATAACACATCATGTAAATCAATTAGTACCGCATGCAGCAGATTCATCATTTGTAAGTGATCATTCTGTACTCGTATTTTCGATTGCTTTCGTATTTATTCTAAGAGGAGAAAAACTTAAATATATCGCGTTAATATGGGCAATATTAGTCGGTGTATCACGCATGTACGTAGGCGTTCATTATCCTCTAGATATACTTGGTGCTGCGTTCTTAACATTTATTACAAGTGGATTAGTGATGCAAAGCGCACGTATATTTGAACCGTTAGCAAGTTTTATTTTCAAAATGTATGCACTAGTAGCAAAACGAGTTCCTTTTTTAGCGAAATATAACCACATAGCGTAAACTTAAGAACCTACCAAAAAGTAGGTTCTTTTCATTTGAAGATTCGAAAAATTTCACTCACCGTATTTTATATTTAAATACATAAACGATCAGAAACAAATAGCAACTTAGATTGTTTTCTTATCGTTTTAGAGGAATTCACTGAAAAAACTACGAAAAATATAGTATCTAAAATAAAAAAGTGCATATTTGCATTAATAAATTGTAAAGGAAAGGAGATCAGTATGCATAAACTTCAAACGAATAAAGGCGCTCGATATATGATGATTGCTTTTATTGTTTTGTTTCTTACGATGCTTTTACGTATATTTTATATTCAAGCAGTAGGAGTCGTGCATAATGTTAATGTAAAGGATCTTGCGAATGAACAACAGAATAAAAATGGAGTTTTGGAAGCAAATCGTGGCACAATTTATGATCAAAGCGGGAAAGTATTAGTCCAAGACTCAACAACATATCGCATCGTTGTAAATTTAAAAGGAAAAGATAAATTAAAAGATAAAGAAGATACTGCACAACGTTTAGCAGGTGCGCTTGAAGTTGATAAAGAGGAGATCATGAAAAATTTTCATGAAGGACGTACGCAAGTTGAAATTGGTAAAATTGGTCGGAATTTACCTAGAGAAGTGAAGGAACAAATAGCAAAATTAAAAATACCAGGGGTGTCATTTACGACAGAAAAAGCTAGAGTATATCCAAACGAAGACTTTGCATCATATATCCTAGGTTTTGCTAGGCCAGATGAAAAAGGAAATGCAGAAGGTAAGTTTGGACTCGAACAAAGTCTTGATAAATATTTGCGCTCTACAAACGGAAATGTAAAATATGTAGGTTCACGAAATGGTATCCCACTTACAAATGATATAGGAAAAATAGAACCTGCTAAAAATGGAAATAACGTATACCTTACGCTTGATAAACAAATTAATAGTTTTTTAGAAGATGCAATGAACAAAGCGGAGCAACACTATGACCCTTCTATGTTAGTAGGTATTATTGCGGATCCAAAAACAGGTAAGATTTTAGCAATGTCTAGTAAGCCTAGTTATAATCCTAACAAAGGAGACATTGAATATTTTTTAAACGATCCAATTGCGAATGCATTCGAACCAGGGTCTACAATGAAAGTTTTTACATTAGCTGCTGCAATTAATGAAGGTGTATATAACGGGAAAGAATATTTCCAATCAGGAAAATACGCAGTTGGTTCAGCAGAGATTAAAGATCATAATGGCGGCTATGGATGGGGTTCAATTACATTTGATGAAGGGTTTGAACGGTCATCGAACGTTGCTTTTTCTATTTTAGAAGATCAGTTACTGAAACCAAATAAATTCAAGCAATATATGAATAAATTTGGTTTCAATCAAAAAACAGGTATAGATTTGCCTGGAGAAAGTAAAAATACATTATTGCTAAATACTCAAATCCAACAAGTTACTACTTCTTTCGGTCAAGGCTCTACTGTAACCCCTATTCAAATAGTACAAGCAGCCACAGCTATAGCAAATGACGGGAAAATGATGCAACCTTATATTGTTGATAAGGTTGTAAATCCAACAAATAAACAAGTTATTATGGAAAATCAACCTAAAGAAATAGGGAATCCGATTAAAAAAGAAACCGCAGATAAGGTAAGGAACTTAATGGAGCGTGTTATAACATCATCTAAAGGAACGGGAACGATGTATAAAATTGATGGTTATCCGATTGGTGGTAAAACAGGGACAGCGCAAATTCCGAATCCTGAAAATGGACGATATATGGAAGGGAAAGATAATTATATTTTTTCATTCTTAGGAATGGCTCCAATTGATGATCCGCAATTAGTCGTATATTTAGCCATTAAGCAACCTAAATTAAAAGGGAATGAATACGGTGCTCAGCCTCTTGCTGAAATTTTTAAACCAGTTATGAAAAATAGTCTAGAATATTTAAAAGTGAAACCATATACAGAAAAGCAAATGGCAGATGCAACAAAGAAATCTGAAATAAAAGTACAAAATTATGTAAATCAAACAATGGATACCGTAAAAAATATTGCAGAAAAAGAGAAACTTCAGCCGGTATTATTAGGAGAAGGAAAGATAATAAAACAATATCCACAGACTGGCGAGGTAATGAGTGAAGGAGATCGCATATTTCTAGTAGGAAGTAATGTGAAAATGCCTAACCTAAAAGGTTGGTCAATGCGTGATGTTATGTATTTCTCTAAGTTGTTGAAATTAGATTTAAAAACAACAGGTACAGGGTATGTAACGAGTCAAAGCATTGAAAAGGAACAATATATACAAGAAGGTGATACTTTAAAACTAGATTTGGAACCGCCTCTAGAACCATTAGCAGAAGCGAGTACAAATTAATATCGAATTTTGTAAGAGTCTATAGTAGAATAGGCTCTTTTTGTTAGAGTTACAAGCAATTTCACGCACCGTATTTTTTAATAAATAAAAAATCAAGTTACAAAATTATAAAGAATGCTCACTTTTTAAAAAAACTGATTATTCTTTTTAATTATTTACAATATAAAACCTATGTGATAATATGGAAAAAACCAAATGCAGTGAAGAGAAGAGTAAATAAAATGAATTTTTCACAGAGAGCTCCATTTAGCTGAAAAGGAGCAAAAATTCTTTATTGAATCAAGTCTCTGAGCAGCACATCGGAACCTTTTAAAAGTGGATGGTGTGACGGGAGCTCCCGTTATAGAGCTAAGGTATAAGCATGGAAATAGTGCAGTACCTGATAAGGTTAATATGGCGACATATTAACAAACTAGGGTGGCACCGCGATGATAAATCTCGTCCCTAAGACTTTAAGTCTTGGGGGTGGGATTTTTTTATTGTTTTAAAACAATTTAGAAAGCGGGTGCCTAAAGTGAAAAAATTACTTAAAGATTTGAAATATCCTTTATTACTATTGTCCGGAGTTGGTATTGCGAATTTAGGTGCATGGATTTATTTAATCGCACTGAATGTACTTGTCTATAATATGGGTGGCTCAGCCTTAGCTGTCGCTACTTTATATGTGATAAAACCATTAGCCACTTTATTTACAAACGCTTGGTCAGGAAGTATGATAGATCGTTTAAATAAACGAAAGTTAATGATTCACCTCGATATATATCGAGTAGTATTTATCGCTATTTTACCCTTGGTTCCATCCCTTTGGATTGTCTATCTCTTAGTATTTTTTATAAGCATGGCCAGTGCGATTTATGAACCAACTGCTATGACATATATGACGAAATTAATTCCAGTAGAGCAAAGACAACGTTTCAACTCACTACGTAGTTTAATAGGATCAGGTGCATTTTTAATTGGTCCAGCAGTGGCGGGGATATTATTAATAACTGGTACACCAGAGTTTGCTATATATATGAATGCTATAGCATTTTTGCTATCAGGGTTCATTACATTACTTTTACCTAATCTTGATAAAAAAGACGATTTTAATACATCCAATGATAAATTGTCACTAACTGTATTAAAGAAAGATTGGAACATAGTTTTAAATTTCAGCAAAAAATCTGTGTATATAGTATGTGTTTATTTCCTATTCCAAGGAATGATGGTTTTAGCTACCGCTATAGATTCACTTGAACTATCGTTTGCGAAAGAAGTTTTATTGTTAACAGATAGTGAGTATGGCTTTTTAGTTAGTACCGCTGGTGCGGGTTTTATTTTAGGAGCAATAACAAATACAATTTTATCAAAAAAATTAGCACCTTCATTTCTAATTGGGATAGGATCATTATTCATTGCAATCGGATATTTGATTTATGCTTTTTCAAATGAGTTTTTAATGGCTGCTATTGGATTCTTTATTCTATCTTTCTCTATGGCATATGCAAATACAGGATTTTACACATTTTATCAAAATAACGTTCCGGTTCATATGATGGGACGAATCGGGAGTATATACGGGCTCGTTATAGCTGTTTTTACAATTTTTATAACGATTCTGTTCGGCGTTGCAACTCAATTCACTTCTATACAACTTGTAGTCATTGTAGGAGTATTGGTAATGCTACTTATTACTATCATATTGTGCGTGTTTACTTTATTACCATCGCAGTCTAAGGTATATTCCGCTGAATCAATAAATTCGAAATAGTTCCCTTGGTTTTTATTTGAAACTTAGGGGGGTGAATAGGAGGTTTCTTTCCCCTATATATGGAAAAATAATAAGGGGAAAGAACAATACCAATAAACAAGGGTGGTTATTATGATAAAAACAAAAGATCAAATAGAGAAAATTGTAAAAGAAATACATCAGAATATAGATTTTTCTGGGCTAGTCTTAATAAAAAAAGATGATGATATTATTTATGAAAATTCATTTGGATATGCTAACCGAAGTGAATGTATAAACAATACACTACAAACAAGATTTGGAATTGCCTCAGGATGCAAATTATTCACTGCTATCAGTATCTGTCAACTTGTTGAAAGAGGTGTAATTACTTTTCATACAAAGTTAAAAGATTGTCTACATATTAAATTTCCAAACTTTAATGAAGATATTACAGTACATCAACTTTTAACGCATAGTTCAGGTATTCCAGATTATTTTGATGAAAGTATCATGGATAACTTTGAAGACCTTTGGAAACAAACTCCTATGTATCTATTAAAAAGTTTAAAAGACTTTTTACCATTATTCCAAAACAGTAATATGATGTTTACACCAGGAAGTAAGTTTTACTATAACAATGCAGGTTTTATTATACTTGGATTAATTATAGAACAGCAGACAGGACTTGAATTTACGGAATATATAGAAAGAAACATATTTGTTCCAGTTGGTATGAATGATTCAGGCTATTTCTCTTTAGATAATTTACCAAAACATACAGCTCTCGGATATATAAAGGATGGAAATAGTCAAAAATGGAGAACAAATGCATACTCTATACCCATAAAAGGAGGTTCTGATGGTGGTGCTTATATTACTGCACCAGACATGGTGAAATTTTGGGAAGCTCTATTTAACAACGAAATATTAAGCCACGAATATACGAAGTTACTTTTAACTCCTCATATTTTAGTGAATAATAGCCAGTCTTACGGCTATGGAATATGGATTGAAAAAAAACAAGGAAATATTTTTAAATATCATGTAATGGGATATGATCCAGGCGTGAGTTTTCGCTCGGCCGTATACCCGGAATTAGGAATTACATTAGTTATTCCATCAAATAAAGGGGCAGGACCTGAAAAACTAATGGTAGAAATAGAAGGAGTTTTGTAATTACATGGATATAAAAAAGAAGACGAAATAAGCTAGGTACGTTGCCGTGCGTTATCTTTTTTAGATACAGCATATTATGACAATGTACTTAGAGAGAAAGAAAAATATGAAAATCCCGCTATTGAACTAGTAGCTATATATGAAGACCAAGTAGTAGGATTGATAGATATTGAATATGAAGTAAAAGAGCGTACTGTTTGTTCAAGAGGAATAGGGCTTGGCGGTATGATTTGGCATATTGCAGTTCATCCGGATCTTCGTAGAAGGAGCATTGGTAATCAACTATTAAATAAAGCAGAAAAGATAGCTAAAGAACTCAAGCTAAATCGACTAGAAGCATGGAATAGAGACAATCTGTGGGTACATGGATGGTATGAAAAAAATGCTTTTGTAAACGTATATTCATATTTACACGTATATTCTGATCATACAGATGAAATAAAAGATGTAATAAAAAGTAATATAGAACAGTTAAATCCGGTTCAAACATTTGCTCATTACACAGGTGAAAATAAAGAAGAGATAAGAAAACAATTTAAACGGGTTCATGAATGTACTCGTTTTGAATACAGGTACTAAAAGACGTACGAGTAAAAAGTACGTCTTTTTACTTTTATAAATAATGCTTAAGACTGATGTAAAAGAACACTCCATATTTTACAATTTAATGTAGATATTGTATTTCGAGTATCGAATAAAGAAAGAAGAATATAATTTTTAAAGGGAAACGTGTAAATAGGGGGGATTTAATTGGATATTATCGTTGTTATTCTTATTATCGTTTTAATGCAAGGGAAAGAACGTAAAGTGAAAATTAATCGTATTTGGCTTGTTCCAGCTTTATTGTGCTATGTAACAATTCAGTCCATTGTTCACATGGAGCAAGTAACTTTATTGCAAGGACTTCTCTTCGTTGCAATGTTTGGAATTGGATTGGCACTTGGGATTATTAGGGGGAAAGCTTTAACATTTCGGTTAGATAGTGAAACGGGTCATGTATTACGAAAAGGAAATTGGTTAAGTACAATTATTCTCCTTTTTATTTTAGGTGCGAAAATCGTGATTAAGCAAAGTATGTTTTCTGGCAGTACGCACTCCACATTAATGGTTGTAACGAATGCCTTCCTCTGTATCACATTAGGTACAGTAATTAGTAGACGATATTATATTTGGAAAAAATATAATGAATTAACACAAAGAGTATAAAAAAATTCATCCCTTGTTTAACAATCTTTTGAATGGTGATACTAATTAACATTGAACTTTTTACAATAAGGGATGATATTATGATTTTTATCTACACAGATTTCGGTGGAACGCATACAACATCGCTAGCTGCAGCTTATCATTTAAATAAATTACCAACTGATCGGAAGTTAACGAAAGAAGAAATTTTAAATGTGGAGTACTTTAATAAATTGAAAACAGAAGATATGGGGAAAATTATTTTTCATGGACAAGATGAATATGGGAATCCCGTATATACAATTGGCTGCGGGGCATCAAAGGTCGTTGTACCTGCAATGAAGCATTTAGGAGAGATTCTGCAAAAACATTATCAAAACCATGATAAGATTATTTTTTCTAATACATCACCAACAGTTCCATTGCCAATGACTTTAGGCGGTTTGTTTTCTAGAAGATTTCATATTGATTTTATTGGTGTACCGTTACTCGTATGGGGAGCAAAGATTTGCTGTGATAACATCCAGCGACTTGTCAGTTATACGAAAGAAGCGGGGCGAATGACGAATGATTATGTTGTCATTTTAGATAACGAAACATTTAAGTAATTTAATGTTAAAAGAAAGCCGGAAAATTTTGTGGTTTTCTTTTTTTTGATAAATAGACAAAAAACATTCACATTTATTATACATCTACTATAGCCAAAATAATAAAGTCCTGTTACTATTACAGGGGATATTCTCTTTTCGTAAGATAAATATATAGAAAAGTCAGAAAAGAGGAACAGAATAAGGGAGGAACAACATGAAGCGTGTTGCTTGGTTTACTGATAGTACAACTGCGAGTTTTACAACAGATGGTGATAACTTTGTTATCCCAATTGAAGTTATTATTGATGGAGTGTCTTATAAGGATTGTGAAGAAGGAGTTCATAAACGCCTTTATGAAGCGTTAAATGATGGAAGAACAGTTACTACTTCGCAACCTAATATAGGGGAAATGGTAGAATTATTTACTAAATGCAAAGAAGAATATGAAGAAGGCTTTGCAGTTGCTATTAGCGGAAAAGTAAGTGGGACCTATCAAAATATGAAGTTAGCTGCTGATATGGCAGGTTTCCCTTTAACTGTATTAGATAGTGAAACGACAAGTTATCCAATGGATGAACTTTTGAGAAAAGCTAAAACGTTATACAATGATGGTATGACTTTACAAGATATACATAAAACATTAGTAGATGAAAAAAGAAGGCCTTTTTATGTATTTCCAAAAAGCTTAAAAGGTTTATATGCAAGTGGTCGAGTAAAGGGAGTTCAATTTTTACTTGGAAGTTTATTAAGTGTCAACTTAATCTTAGAAGTAAAAGGCGGCGAACTTTTACTTGAAAAGAAAGTGCGTAAAATCCAAAAATGTAGAGAATACATTAAAAATGAACTTGAAAAAGAATTACCAAAAGTACTTCATATGTTCTATGCTAACGATAAAGATGGAGCTGAAGAATGGATTTCAGATATTAAACAATCATTTCCTGAAATGGATTTCAAACTGTATCCATTGCCGATTTCATTTGCTGTACATGCAGGTGAAGGTACAATAGCAATTAGTTATTAAGAGGAAAACCCGTGAATGATTCGCGGGTTTTTTTATTTTTTTCTACAATTACCCTATACTAGATAATTATATATAGATGGATAAAAGGATTTCCTACTATTAGAAAAGAAGTATTTATAAACAAATACTAAAATGGTAGTGATATTATGAAAATCGGAAAGTTTGGAGAAAAAAACAATATAAGTATAGATACAATTAGACATTATATGGATCTCGGACTAATTATTCCTGAAAAAAAGGGTGGCCATTATTTTTTTGATGAGTATTGTCAAAAAGATGTAGAGCTTATATTAGAGTACAAATGGCTAGGATTTAGTTTGAATGAAATTAAAAAACTTTTTCTTTATAAAAGTTTAGCAAAATCTATAAATTATGAAAAAGATACTTTTTACCAATCTTTATTTAAATTGAAATATGAAAAGATTGAACAAGAAATACAAATTTTAGAGGAAAGAAGAGATAAATTAAAGGTAGCGTTAAATGATTTATCTATAACAACTGAGATTTCTAATTCAATTTTAGGGGTAGATTTAAGGGTGCTTAATTTTCTTACATGTTTTAAGTGTAGTGGAAATTTAATTCTTCAAGATGGAATTATTAATAGTAATCAAATTACGGAGGGGAAATTAACTTGTAATTGCGGCGAAGAATATGTTATTAATTCAGGGATTTTAACAGCAGATAAATCGTTTGAAACGTCTGACAGGGCTTCTTTTGAAGATCCTATTTCAGATTATATCCATGCAACTGATTCTTCTTATTTGGAGAATATACATAGAATAGGAGAATGGGCGAAAAAGAAACTAAAACAACTAGATTTAAATGACAAGGTAATACTTGATATAGGATCGGGTCTTGGATTCTTTTTACGAAATATTTATGAAGAGCTGCCAGAGGATTGCTTATATATTGCTGTTGATCGAGATTTGAATAAACTTCTATTTTTAAAAGATGTAATTGAAAAAAAAAATTCCAAAAGAAACATTCTTTTTATTTGCGCTGATTTTTTAAGTATACCTATTCAGAACCATTCTGTTGATATTGTAATTGATCAGTCTGGTACAAGTAATTACAGTTTTGAGCATGAAAAATTTTTATTGCACGAATTAAACTATCTATTCAAACCTGATTGTTATTTATTAAGTTCATTTATTGTATTTAAAAATTTTAGCATAAATAGCCAAATTACAACTAGATTAAGAGATAATTTTACGTCTTCAAAAGTCAAGGAAGAAATCCAAAAGCTACAGTTTAATTCCATAGATGAAAGAACTTCAGAATATATAGAACGAGGAGGAAAATACGAGGATTTCTTTGTTCAAGGAGAAGAAATTTATACATATGCATTTTTCGGAAAAAGATGGGGTTAACCCCATCTTTTTTAATTTTTCTTTTAAAAGTTTTTAATACTAGCATATTGATATTGGGTTGACCCGAGAACTTACACTGTACATAATACAAAGTTAAGCGGGAGGGAAAAGTTATGGGGAGTTTACGATTACATTTACAAAATGAAAAAAGAAAACAAGAACTAAGAAATATTTGTCTCTATGTAATTGGGAAAACAGTATCAATATTTGGTAGCTCTATTTATAGTTTCGCATTAGGATTATATGTTTTACAAATAACCGGATCAGCATTAAATTTCGCAATTACACTCATTTTAGGAACGATTCCAATGATTGTTATGAATCCATTTGCCGGCGTAATCGCAGATAAGGTTGATAAAAAGAAGCTGGTTATTTGTATGGATCTACTAAATGGAGGCTTATTAATTGCTGTTTATATAGTAAGCAGCAATTATGGATTAAACTTATTCATTATTTATGCTACTACCTTTCTTATGTCGGTATTTACAACATTCTTTGGAATAGGGTTAGAAGCGGCAAAACCAAATATCGTCTCTAAAGAGAGGTTAATGAGTATTAACTCTATAAGTAAAATTATCGATTCTGTATCTTTAATTCTCGGTCCTATGTTAGGTGGCATCGTTTTTGCTGTATTAGATATAAAAACTTTTATAATTATAAATGGTATTTCATTTATTCTTTCGGGCATATCCATATTGTTTATTCACTTTAAATTGTTCGAGTACAACATAAATGATGGATGTTCAAAAAGAGAAATTAATTTTATTAAAGATATAAAAGAGGGGTTTTTTTACTTAATTGAAAAGGAAAGCTTAAAGAATACGTTTAGTATTTTAACTTCAATTAATTTCTTCCTAGGTTTTGCTGTAACTGTTCCATTGCCATATATTATAAACACTGTTCTCAATCTAAGTTCTAAGCAATTTGGTATGATTCAAGGGACTTTTCCTGTAGGGATGATAATTGGTGCAATTTTAGTAAAAAAGATAACTAATCGTTTTTCTTACTCTTATCTTTTGAAAAAGCTAAGTTCAATGTTGGCAGTTTTTATGATTATTTCAGGAATTCCAGTTCTATTCAAAAGTTTTGAAGTAAATGATTTTGTATACGTTATTACGTATTGTGTTGTTATGTTCTTTTTAGGGCTAATAATAGCGTTAATTGATATTCCTTTAATTTACTTCACGCAAAAAGAGATTCCTGATGAATATAGGGGGAGAGTACTCAGTATTGGATTAAGTATAGGTAAAATGATGCAGCCAATAGCATTGGCATTATCAGGATTATTATTAAATTATATCCCTGCTTACACGCTTCCAATTACAGGAGGGATAGTATTTCTTATTTTGAATAAGGCTTATTCAAATAAGTTGAACTTAGAAATTCATTCAAAAGATTATAGTGTTTTGCGTAGCTAAGTAAATTTGTTAAGTAACAAAAAGATGTTTATTTTGCAATAGAGTCCTTTAAAAAATAATAATGTTGTTTAAAAATCCTTCTTTAACTAAAGTGATAGATGGTTGAAGTAAAGGCAGTAATAAAGAAGTGCCATTCCTAATGTGGACTGGCACTTTGTAAGATACAAAATTTATTATTTGATCTCGGCTGTAGAATTTGATTTATCTATTTTGTATTTACTAATAAATGTGTTAATGCTTGCTTTAATGGTGTAGCCTGACGTTCTAATAAGAAATTTAAATGGGTATGTGTTGATTCTAATCCTCCTTCACGAATCCCTTTTTGAGTCATTACTAACATTGGAAGGTAGGCTTCAGGTACTCCAGCACCTTTTAACATTTCTTCATAAGAAGAGTCATCTACTTCTAATAAAGGAATTTCTTTACCTAATACTTCACTTAATGTATCAACAAATTGCTGTTGTTTTAAATTTTCACCAGAAAGTTCATAAATCTTATTTTTGTGACCATCAGCTACCAAAACATTCGCTGCCGCTTCAGCTAAATCCGGACGATATACCCAACCGATTTTCCCTTCTCCTGCAGAAGTCACCCAAGGGGCACCAGCCATACAGCTTTGAATTGTACCAAGTTCATTTTCTACATACCAGTTGTTACGCAGAATCACATAAGGAATACCTGATTCAATAATTGCTACTTCACGTGCTCTATGCATGCCTGCTAGGAAGAAGTCATTGTAACACTTGGATAAATAATTTATTTTACACCTGTTGCTTGGGCAGCTTCTACTGCATTTGTATGCTGACGTATAACTGTATCAAAGTCACCAAATGTTGACATGATGAATAAACGATCAACATCTTTGAATGCTGAAAACAAGGTTTCTTGATTTTCAAAATCCGTTACACGTACTTCTAAGCCTTGTTCTTTATAGCTTAGTGCTTTTTCAGACTTGTCATCACGTACACCAACAATTATTTCTTCAATTGATAATCTGGTAAGTAAATACTCAACAATTTTAGAACCTAAATTTCCGTTTGCACCTGTTACAAAAACTTTCATACAATCTCCTCCGTTACATACAGCGTTATTTTTGATTTTTGTATACATTACATATACTATTTCTTAAGAAGGATTTATGTAAGTAGGCACAATTTAATAACATAGTCATAAAAATAGTACTTAGCGAAAAAGGAGATTTTATTATGGCACGTTTTAGTTATCAAGATGAATCGGTTTCTGAAGAAACACAGCAAGAAATTTGTCCATTAACAGTTACCCAAAATGCAATTGCAGGAAGATGGAAAATCGTGATTTTGTGGCATTTAAGCAAAAATGAAATTATTAGGTTTAATGAATTATTGAGGATGTTACCTGGCATCTCAAAAGGAATCTTAACTAGACAATTAAGAGAGCTTGAAGAGGACGAGCTAGTACACAGAGAAGTTTATAAAGTTGTTCCACCAAAGGTAGAATATTCTTTAACAGAGCAGGGGGAAAAGTTTATACCTGTATTAGAAGCAATGCAAGCTTGGGGTAAAGATTTACTAAATAAAAAAATAGAGATGTATGAAAAGCGTCAGGACTAATAAATTATTAATACCTTCCTATTACCAATAGGAAGGTATTAAGTTCAAATTAAATACTGAACAATTTATTAATGTAAGTTGTACTGGAAAACTATCGTAATTCGGCTGTCTTTCTAATAACTATTTTATCAATATCATCTTCTTCATCACCAATAAATAATCCGCGCTCTTTTAAATATGTTTCGAAGTATAAATCTGCTTCTGCACGTTCATCATATGGCTTTACAGATAGAACGAAACCTAATTTATTTTGCTCCTCTAAATGAGAAGTGGAGATGTAAGCCGGTACATTGTGGCGTAAAAAGAGCTCTTTAACCGGAATAATCATATCTTTCATTAATTTCGTTAGCATACCCATTTCAAACTCAAAATTAAAGCGATCTATACTAGATAAATCCGCGAATACTACACCAATAAAACCTGTATTAAATACTTCTTGATATTCAATGTCTTCGTCACCATAAAAATTCTTTTCGATCAAATAATTTATAAAATAAGAAACACCATCACTTTGTTCAAACGGTTTTGTTGAAAGAACGAAGCCAATTTTCTGTTGTTTATGTAAATACACACATGACATGTATGCAGCGATATTATGTTCTTTAAATAATGCACTCGTTGCTCCAGATAGACCATCTAGTACGTGATGAACAATTTGAAGTTTTTTACGAGCGAAATAATAGGATTTCTTTTGTAACTCCAATGTATCAATAAAGACAGAGCCGATAAAGCCTGTATTTGAAATAATAGGTGTTTGCTTTTTTCTTCCTCTGCGCTTTGCTTGAGTCATTGTTAAAATCATCCCTTCATGTACAATTAAAATAAAAAGAACGTTTGTTCGTATATTTATATTTTACTATTAAAACGCTCTAAAGTAAAGGGTTTTTGATGAAAAAACAACAAAAAAGACACCTGTAAAAGGTGTCTTAAACGCTGTAGGGAAGAGGGTTCATCCCAACTATTTATATTAAGATACAGAAACAATCTCTTCTGTATCTTCTACATCTAAATGACAGTCCATAGTACGGACATCTTGATCCTCATGACTTCCGAAATAAATAGTAATTTTCATATGTATCGCTCCTTTATTCTAGGAATACCTAAAATAATTACTAGTAATGTTAATATTTATTATATACCACTTTTTTCATTCCGACAACGTTATATCATTTTTAATTCTTTTAGGGCGCAAAGAGTGATTTATAGAGATATTTTTATAGAAATAGGTACATTTCTTATATGTTATATTTAATACTGAAAGATTCGAATACGAATTTTTATGAAAGGAGCAAAATTAATGAATTATAAACAGTTACTAATAGATAATTTCACATATAAAACCTCATATATTGCGCGGCAGGTAAATGGAATGGATGTAAAAGAAACGAAGGATTACATTACTATCGACTCCGGATTACCTGCAGATACATTTAATATTATTACACTACTAAATAGTAATGTAACGGAAGGGATTGAGAAATTATATAAGGAGGTAGAATGCTATAATCAAAAGAAATTTCCAATGAGTGTTTGGTTTTGGGATGATAAACAAGAACAGACTATAAAAAGCGAATTAATCAAACTTGGTTTAAAAGAAGCAGAACAGAATATCGCGATGGTAGCAGACTTAAGAAAAATTCATCCAATAATAGACATTCCAGTAGGTTTTACAATACAAAAAGCAACATCGCCAGAACAAATACAACAATTTGGCGAAACGTTAGCGGCTTTATTCGGTACATCAGCAGAAGGTACTCACGTTCAAGCATACTATAATCAAATTTCTTCTTTAGATGTATGGAATAGCGATGACATGAAACTATACTTAGGTCTTTATAAAAGTGAGGTAGTATCTGTTGGCTCTTTAGTATGTACGAAAGATAGTGTCGGTATTTATGATATAGCGACTAAAGAAGAAATGAGAGGAAAAGGTTTTGGCTCTACTATGTTTAATTTCCTGCTGCAAGAAGCAAAACAATTAAAAAATATGTACTGCGTACTACAAGCTTCACCTGATGGAATTAACATTTATGAAAAATCTGGATTTAAAGCTGTAGGACAAATGACTGTTTTTGAAAACCAGCATTTATTTGGATAATTCATCCAAATAAAATTACTTTAAATATAGGAGTTAACATACCGTTATGAAAAAAATATCTCTAATTACACTCATATGCTTCTTTATGGTAATAAGCATCTTTGTTTTTCAGCAAATAAATGAACATAAATACATTAAAGCTACTAATACATTAAATCATATAAAAAACATTGCACATAGAGGTGCATCTGCATATGCACCAGAACATACAATAGAAGCTTACAAATTAGGACAACAATTAAAGGGAGACTATATAGAAATAGATCTTCAAATGACAAAAGACGGACGTTTAATAGCTATGCACGATGAAACATTGGATCGTACAACGAACGGTACTGGATTAGTAAGAAATCATACATTAACAGAAATAAAACAACTTGATGCAGGCAGCTTTTTCAATGAAAAATACCCCGATTTAGCAAAAGAAGAATTTAAAAATGCTAAAGTTCCAACACTAGAAGAAATTATTGAAACGTTTGGACATAATGCTAATTATTATATTGAAACAAAATCACCAGATGAATATCCTGGAATGGAAGAAAAACTATTAGAAATTATAAATCGCTACCAAATAAATGATAAAGCTATTATTCAATCATTTAGTGAAGAAAGTCTGCGAAAGATTCATAATTTAAATGCCAATATACCGTTAGTACAATTATTATCATATAAAAAAGCAGTTCAATTAACAGAATCAGAAATAGAAAAGTATAAAACATACTGCATGGGTCTTGGCATGAACTACAAATATATTGATGCAGCTTATGTTAAAAAAATAAAGAAATATGAATTAGAAGTTCATCCATTTACAGTAGATAATGAAAAAGATATGAAAAAATTACTTTCTTGGGGCGTCGATGGGATGTTTACTAATTATCCAGATCGTTTGCAGTCAATATTGGATTTAAAAAATCATAAGTAAAAAGAAGCCCCCGCTAGGAAATGATGTACAGCTGTTTTCCTGACGGTAACATAATTAAATACCTTGAGCCGAAGTTTAAATAACTATGCAAAAGAGAGACCAAAAAGAATCCAATAAAAATATTGGATTCTTTTTATTTAGTTCTATGCACCCATCGTGAAACAATAGGATAATGAAACTCTTTATTTTGTAATTCATATAAAATCCCTTTAAGTGGTCCTAAAATTACAGCAGCTAAAAATATTATATATAGTGGAATTGTTCCAAAAATAACAAATAAGGAATTTGTACTCAAGTCAATGTGTAATAAGGAAAGCATGAGTGTACGGACTACTACGAAGTTCCAAAGAAATACAGCGAGCCATACTCCAAATTGGAAAAGGGCTGATTCTAGATTCATTTCTTTTATACTTTGTGATTTGAAAACGAAATAAAGTATGAGCGGTATAAAGAAAAGTGTATTACCAAAGAGGAAAAAGGCCAAGAAAGATAATAAAGTAATTCCATGTATCGCTAGTTTAATGTTTTTATCTTGTGATAGTATCATTAAAATCCTCCTATATTTAATTTAGATGGTAAAAAACAATACAACCCATTATATCATAGGAAACATGGAATAAAAATGAAATAGAAAGTAATCAAAATGTAACTAATTTTTCCTCTGTTTTTTATATTTTTTTGATACACTGGCTACGAGAGGAATGCCAATTAAGGTAGGTAAAAACCAAAACCATATAGGCGGCAGTAAATTAATAATTGGAATATGAATGCCGACGTTTACTAAAAGCGCAGTTACGGCACCGATATAAGAGCCTAACATACCTCTAATATGGTGGCGAATCCAATTTTTCCAACGCTTTTTTCTTGCAAGGTAGCCATAAATCGCAAATGAATAAGAGAAAATTGCTACATAAAATAAATATGCGATTTTATCCCAGTTTATAATGGATAATAGTATTGCAGTAAGGGTGATGACAACATACGATGCATGATATATTTCGCCCCATTCCGTATGTTTTCCTTTCTTTTTTTGAGCAACCATCGCTACAATACCAGTAATTAAACATATGGTTCCAAATAATATGTGTATGGTCAAAAGAATGTTGAAAATGCTCATGAAAGTTCCTCCTTTTTTTTATAGTATTGCAGTATAGGAGAAAAGTTGAAAAATATAGTTAGTTCGGCTTAATATATTGAAATATAGGTACTCCTAGAACAAAATGGAATGATTAAATTTTTTCTCAAATTTAGTGAGACTAGTATTACGTTAAATGAAGGAGAGACTTCTATGTTTACATCTATTACATATTTACAATCTGGGAATGATAAGCAACAAAAAGTTTACGACGTTATGAATAAACTAAACATAATGGAGGATTTAGCTTTATATAGCCCTGTACTTTGCGGGACAATCCCTATTAGAATTGATACCCTTCATTCTGACTTAGACATTGTAATGGAAGTACATAATTATGATTTTTTTGAACAGGAAATTAGATCATTGTATGGCTCATACGAAGGATTTGAAATGAAAAAGAAAAACTTTAAAAATATCTTAACAATAAAGGTGAATTTTCAATTTGAAGGTTTTGAATTTGAATTATTTGGTCAACCGCGGCCAGTGCGTAACCAAAATGCATATAAACATATGATAGTGGAGCACATGCTATTAATGCAGCATCCCCATATTAGAAAAAAAATCATCCAATTAAAAGAACAAGGCATAAAAACAGAACCGGCTTTTGCACAAGTATTAAAAATTGACGGAGATCCTTATGAAGAACTTATTCTATTAGGACAGGAAATGAGATTGTGGTAAATAGGGTACACATAAAAATCCTCTTTATATAAAAGAGGATTTTTATTATGCCATTAACTTACGAATTAAATTACTTAATATATAAATACCTTGAGTAATTTGTTCAGAGGAAGCATATCCATACGATAAGCGTATGCACTGATCCGATTCTTCTTCATAAATACGTCCTGGGTTTAAAAGAACTCCCTTTGATAGTGCTTCTGAAAACAGTTTTTTCATTGGAATGTTAGGTACAACCGTTAGCCATATAAAAAATCCACCACTTGGAATATCCCATGTAGCAATATCTGCACAATACTTGTCTAAAGCTTGTAACATCATTCGTCTCCGCTCTTTCAGGTGGATCCTTACGTTCGCAACGTGTTCTTCATAAAATCCTTTACTCAACCATTCTGCAGCAACTCTTTGTGATAAAGAACTTGATCCATAGTCAGTTTGCATTTTTATGTCTGACAATCTCTCAATAACAGGCTCTGGCCCGATAATCCAGCCAATTCTAAGTCCTGGGCTAAGTGTTTTAGATAGACTGCCGATATATAAAACATGTCCATGTTTATCCATCGACTTTAAAGGTAGTGGCGGTATTTCATCAATCCATAATTCACGGTAAATATCATCTTCAATGATAGGCAATTGTTCTTTTTCGCATATTTTTAGTATTTCTTTTCTTCGATCCTTGGACATTAATACACCCGTCGGATTTTGAAAACAAGGAATCGAATATAAAATATTTTTCTTTTGACTATAATTAATTCTTCTTAACAAGTCATTAGGGATAATTCCATGTTGATCCATCTGTATTCCTGAAAGGTGAATATTAGCCGATTGAAATACGTGAAGAGAATATAAGTAAGAAGGTCGTTCAAGTAAAACAGTTGACTCTCTATGTAAAAGACCGATTGATATTAATTGTAATGCCTGTAATGCACCAGAGACTATTAATATAGAGCTTGGTGATGTATTTATTCCAAATGATTTTACATAATTACTTATTGCTTCACGTAAAGGGAAATATCCTTTTTGTTCTTCATATCCGAAATAATCTAGTTCCTCACATACGTTACGCATAATGAATTGCATAGTTTCTAACGGGAAAAGATGAGGTGCAAGTTCTCCTTTACTAAGATGAATCAATTTTTTATTTGCTTCTGCTTTATTTATTTCTCGTACCATTAACTTGTTTGGTTTATGAATACCAGCCTTTACATATTCACTCCAATCGGGCGGGGGATTGGTGGCTAATAATGACCATGTATTATTCGTTACAATTGTTCCTGACCCGATTTGCCCTTGAATTAAGCCATCTGCCATAAGTTCTTCTAGTGCGGTTATTACAGTACTACGATTTACATGAAATAATTTCGCTAACTGCCGCTGGCTAGGAACCTTACTTCCAATCGGCCATTCTCCGTATTCAATTTTTTCTTTCATATAGTCTATTATCTGCCGATATTTAGGCAGTTTTTTATCAGTAGACATATTAAAAACTCCCTCATTCATTTTAAAAATGCAAAGTGGTTGGTTTTTTCGAGGATTAACTGGTTGAAGACATTGTATCAACTATTAAATATGATGAAAAGAAATAATTGGTAATTAGAAAATGGCTGGTTTATTGGAGAGGGAGAGAAAATATGCATAATAAAAAATGGGATTTTCGTATTGTATGTGCTCACGCTTTTACGATTCTTATATGGGGAACAGCTTTTCCAGGAATTCGGATGGGGCTTGAAGCTTACACCCCTGAACACCTTACTTTGCTACGATTACTAATTGCTTCTTTGATTCTTCTTCTGTTTTCACTTATATACAAATTACGGTTACCTGATTTAAAAGATATTCCAGTAATTTTTATATTTGGCGCTCTAGGATTTACTATTTATCATATTGCACTAAACTACGGTGAACAGAGTGTAAATGCTGGACCTGCTAGTTTAATTGTTTCAGTAACACCTATATTAACGGCAATTCTTGCTTCTGTTTTTATGAATGAAAAAATGAAATTAAATGGTTGGATTGGTGGTGTAATTAGTTTAGTAGGAATTGCTTTTTTATCATTAAGTCAAGGAGATTCCATTCAATTGAATAGTGGGGTATTACTAATATTATTAGCGGCATTTTCAGAAAGTCTATTTTTCGTTTTTCAAAAGTCTTATTTAAAAAAGTACGGTTTCTTACCATTTACAATATATACAATTTGGTCTGGTACTGTATGTATGCTTATTTTTTTACCAGGGATTTATCAAGAAATTGTAGCAGCTCCTATAGAAATTACTTTGAGCGTTATATATTTAGGTGTGTTTCCGACAGTCCTTCCATATATTGCATTAGCGTATATTACATCTCATGCCGGGGCTTCTGAAGCAACGAGTTCTCTATATTTAACACCAGTTACTGCATGTTTTATTGCGTGGATATGGTTAGGCGAGGTGCCAACCTTTGTTTCGATAATTGGAGGGATAATTACTATACTTGGAGTTGTGATTGCTCATTTAATATTTAAAAAAGATAATTATAAGCAAATCGAGAGCGAAAAAGTATGGTAAGACATCCCTGCGAGTATTTGCAATTTGAATGCAAAATTTCGGATTAATAACAGGCTTTCAATTCTATAAATATAGTGGGGATAATCTATATTAAAATCAGTTAGTCCAATATTTGTACGAGATTTAATTAAACTGGTAGATTATTTATCTGCAAAAGAACTAGCATAATGCTAGTTCTTTTTTATCAATACATTACTCACCATTAATATTTGCTTAGAACTGTATAGATTTAAATTATTTCCACATATACATAATTATCTTACCTATGAAAGGAGTGCATTTCTTGGAGAAGGTTTTATTTTTTGGAGACCCAGGTATTGATGATTCGTTTGCAATTATGTATGGCTTACTGCATCCTGAAATTGAAATTGTTGGTATCGTAACTGGATATGGAAATGTTGGACATATACATGCCGCTCATAATGCCGCATATATTTTACAGTTAGCAAACAGACAAGATATTCCTGTAATTAGCGGGGCAACAAAGCCACTTACAAATGAAATTACAACGTATTATCCTGAAATTCATGGACCAGAAGGATTAGGACCCATACATGTACCGGAAAGTGTGTTATCTATTCCGATATACAATTTTGGTAGTATTGCTGCGATTCTTGTAAAGTATGGAAAAGATTTAACAATTGTCGATGTAGGAAGATCTACCTCGTTAGCGATTGCTTTTAATTTATGGAACGACTTGATGTTAAATATAAAAGGAATTTATTTTATGGGTGGTGTCTTTTTAGAAGCAGGGAATGTTACTCCATTAGCAGAGGCAAACGTGTACGGAGATCCTATAGCAAGTCAAATTGTATTTCAGCAAGCGAAAAATTTAACGTTATTCCCTTTAAATGTAACAAATAAAACGGTTTTAACCCCAAGTGTATTTACTTATATTTTAGTTAATACACAAAATCCATTTAAGCCGATTATGAAACCCATGTACGATTATTATTTATCAGCATACCAAAAACTCAATCCATCTATTGAAGGGCCATTATTACACGATGTACTTGCTATAAGCGGTTTAGTGAATCCTACATTTTTAAATTATACATCCCGAAAAGTGACTGTGGATATTTGCGGCGAAACGAAGGGACAAACTTTTGCTGATTTTCGCCTACACTCTAAATCTGAAGGGGCGCGTATAGCGTTACAATTAGATGAGGAAAAATTTATTCAGGATTTTATGAAAATCATGTTATAAGTTGATGTCGAAAAAGGGAATCATTTCACTCCGTTGAATATAAAAGATAAATTCTCTTTTTAAAGGAGCTTAAAATAGTGAACGTCCAATTAAAAATTGTTACGAGAGAAAATTGGGAAGACGCATTAAAGTTACGAGTTAAAGAAAATCAAATGCAATTTGTTCCGGCAGTGGCAGTATCACTTGCTAAAGTATACATAAAACCAGATGGTGAAAATGTCGAATATATTCCATTCGCTATATATGATGGTGACCTTATAGTTGGTTTTATTATGCATGCTTTTGTACGAGAGTCAACAGATATGTATTGGATTAACGGATTTATCATTGATGAAAAAGAGCAAGGAAAAGGATATGGAAAAGCAGCATTACAGGAAATCATTAACTTAATAAAAAATAACTTTAAAGAGTGTGAGGAAATTAGATTAACTGTCCATAAAGATAATATTTCTGCAAAGAAACTATATGAATGTTATGATTTTAAACCATTAGGAAATGTATATGACGGTGAGGAAGTATATCGCTTATTGTTGTTGAAATAAAGATGTACTGTTTTGAATAAAGTTATATCGTGTATTTATAGTGAAAAGGAAAAGAACATCTAGAATTGAAAGATCGATTAAGAAACTGTTTTGAAACAATAAGTTGTTCCGTTAAAGGGCCATATTGCAGAGAATTGGTTGTACTAATTCATATAAATTATCGCAAACTCAATTCACGCAATTATTTAAACATTTTATTATAAAACAGTATTTATATATACTTAAACTATCATTAATAAAAACATCAATGGAGGAACTAATATGAAAGAAAGCAATAAAAAAAAGTTGTCACTAGAGCAACGTGAAGAATTACTACAAACATTGAAAGATCGTTTTGAGAATAATATGAACCGTCATAAAGGTTTAGAATGGGCTAATGTTCAAGAAAGGTTGGATGCTAATACTGAAAAGTTGTGGTCGCTCAACGAAATGGAACGAACTGGTGGCGAACCTGATGTTGTTGATTTTGATAAAGAAAAAGGCGAATATATTTTTTATGATTGTTCAGCAGAAAGTCCTAAAGGTCGTAGAAGTGTTTGTTACGATCTTGAAGCGCTAGAATCAAGAAAGAAACATAAACCAGAAAATAACGCTATTGATATGGCAACTACCATGGGTATTGAACTATTAACGGAAGAAGAATATCGTACATTACATAATCTTGAAAATTTCGATATGAAGACGTCGAGTTGGGTGCAAACACCTTCTGATATTAGAGAACTTGGCGGTGCCCTTTTTTGCGATTATCGCTTTGGACACGTCTTTGTGTATCACAATGGGGCAGAATCTTACTATGCCGCAAGAGGCTTTCGTGGTTCGTTAAGAGTCTAAAATTTGTACAGGCAGGTAAATTTGAAGTAGAGAATAGATTTGCTTAGGGAATAGTAGTGATTGCATACTTTAGCTACGGCTTCGATTTTGAGGCCGCAAAGAATAGGGCTAATCAAACCTTATTGTAAAAGAATGAATCAACTAAAAATATTAAGAGTATGTTTTGATAATTTTCTTCATAAACATACTCTTTTTTAGAATCGTTTATCAAAATTATTAGTTTTAATTAACGTATAAACGAGAACTTGTAAAAGGTACTCTTGCAATTATCAATGAAATTCACCCATATGAAACACCTATGATTTATATTATCCCGCTTTTAAATGAAAATTTTCGAGCAAGTATAAAGTGAATGATTAGGAGGAATACAAAATGAAAAGTAAATTCCATCATATTGTACGAGCTATCATGATACAAGATGAAAAACTACTAGTTGCTGAATACATAGGCCATCACTATTTTTTACCCGGTGGTCATGTGGAAATTGGGGAATCAGCAGAGAATGCACTAATAAGAGAGTTACGAGAAGAACTTGGAGTAACTTGCAGTATAAAACAATTTTTAGGCGTCATAGAGAATCAATGGCAAGCCAAAGAAACCCTCCACCATGAAATTAACCACATTTTTGAAATAGATTCAAATGAGTTAAAATCCGATTTCACTCCAATATCTAAAGAGTCCCATTTAGCATTTCACTGGATTGATTTTAATAAAGAAAATATAAATTCCTATACAATAATGCCGACACCTTCAGTAAAAGAATTACTAGAAAGAAAATTAAGTGATGAACTATTAACTTGCTGGATTAGTAACTTTTAATTGTCTCTATTTATATTAATTCCGTCCACTAAAAGAATATAAAGAAAATAGGCTCATAAACAAGGTACATCACCTAGTGTAAAGTCATATTTTGTTGATGTACGCATTTAGTCTATAGCCTTATTTCTACTTTATTTTTAAAAGTAAATAAACTCGAAAATTTGGACGGAATTTACATTTGTAAATGGAGGGTTTCATAATGAATGAGTTTCAACAAGAACTACAAGCGTTAAACCTTAATGCTTATCAACCTGGTAATGTTGTGTATTGGGATCAGCAACAAAATCAATATCCATATTACTACATTCAAGACGATGCACGTCGTTGTGGCGGATGCGGTGGCGGCGGACGTTGTGGCGGTGGCGGTTGTGGTGGTCGCTGTGGTGGTTGTGGCGGCGGACGTTGTGGCGGTTGCGTAGGTTGTGTTGGTTGTTTCAGCTGTTCTAATTGCTGGAACTGGTGGTTTATTTAAGTATTATAGATCTATAATATTTCACATGAAAGAAAAGTGCAGATGCAAAGTTATAATGTATTGAAACTTTTCTTTCATGCTGTTATTTTTATATGTTTTAGGGGGATATTTATTTGTACAAATATGAAAAATTAATTTCATGGGTAGAAAGCATTAAAGAGACCAATCAAAGTTCTGCGGCAGCACTTTGTATTATGAAAGATAATAAGATTGTACTAGAGCATTATAGTGGAACGCATTCAAATACTCCTACTAGTAAAAAAGTAACCATATCTTCACAGTTCAATGTCGCTTCCGCAAGAAAAAGCTATTTAGGATTAATGGTAGCTTATGCAGTTTATGAGGGGGAAATAAAATCACTTGATGACGAGGCAGTAAATTATTTTGAAAAACATGATCCTTCATTACTCGGTAAGACAACGATAAGACATTTAGTAACTCATTCACACGGTTTAAATGAAACCGATGAGGGGACAGTTTTTCGTGAATTTGAACCGGGACAAGCTTGGGCGTACAGAGATATTAATGTAAGAATGGTGACGCAGCTTATTTATCAGCTGTATAATAAGAGTTTTCCTGAATTACTAAAGGAGCGTGTATTCCTACCTGCCAACTTCAATGAAACTGGATGGAGAATAGAACATGATGAAAATTTAGTTAAGGTTATTGTAAATCCAAATGAAGATGCAATAAGTAGTGTTGGTGCAGTAGATGACGGCTCCGAGAAAAATCTTTTTGTCTCCGCGAGAGAATTTGCCTACTGGGGGAACCTGCATTTAAATAAAGGGTTTTTAAATGGTAAACAAATTGTGCCAAAAGAAGTTATAGCACTTGCTACGAGCTTACAAAGTCCAGAGTATACAAATAAAGAACTACCTCAAAACGGGTTGTTTTGGTTCGTTCAAAATGAACCTGCTTTATTTAGCGAACTTGGTGAGCGAGTTCCTAAAGGTTCCTATCAAATATTAGGAATTACAGGACCAACGATATTAGTCATTCCAGAATATAATGTCGTCGTTGCTAAAATGTACAATAAAAGATACAACTATGGTGGGGATAATTATTTATATTATTTACGTGAATTTAGCAATTTAGTCGCTGATACATTTAGTAGCAGTAAAAATAATATGGTTAGGGTATAACTACTCCTATAATAAAAAGGAGTGAACTTTAATGAAAAATGAAGTGAATAAAAATAAAAAGCAAAATATAAAGGATGTAAACACAGAACAAAACGCGATTTATAGCGATCCGAAAGATGCAGCTAATATGCAAACTGTACCGCAGCCGAAAGACTTTGAGGAAATTGAATATTAATTTTCTCTCCGACTTATTTATGAAAGAAAAATACGTCTTAAGTCTCATCACTTTCAGCAAATTATTTGATAACATATATACATAAGCATTCGAAAATGTCTTATCTTAACAAAGCTTTCTTTAAATGCTGTATATAACCTACAAAAAGGCACTTCTTGATGAAGTGTCTTTTTGTGTAAGCTAACTCAATTTCCATTTTCCGTACAGTATCTTGCAATTTATCATGGATATACTAACTGTGAAAATTCATGTCATGATAAAAGAAGGGGACAGTTAGCATGAAACAAACATCTATAAATCCATTGCTAATTGTTCTAGGTACAATCATTGTTCAAATTGGCCTAGGAACAATTTACACATGGAGTTTATTTAATCAACCCCTTGTAAGTAAGTTTGGATGGAATCTCAATTCAGTCGCGATCACGTTCTCAATTACGAGTTTTTCTTTATCATTCTCAACTCTATTTGCAGGAAAGCTACAACAAAAATTTGGACTTCGTAAACTTATCGCTACTGCAGGAATTGTTTTAGGACTCGGTTTAATACTTAGTTCACAAGTTTCCTCATTACCATTACTTTATTTATTAGCCGGTGTTGTCGTTGGATACGCTGATGGAACAGCATATATTACATCACTATCTAATTTAATTAAATGGTTTCCAAACCGTAAAGGGCTTATTTCTGGTATATCTGTTTCAGCATATGGAATGGGAAGCTTAATTTTTAGATATGTAAACGGAAATCTTATCGATAGTCTTGGTGTATCACAAGCATTTTTATATTGGGGTATTATCGTCTTACTTTTAGTATTAATCGGATCGTTCTTCTTACGTGAAGCAATTGTAAGTAACACTACGGCTGAAACATTACACAATGACTATACTCCGCGTGAAATGATGCGCACTAAACAAGTATATTTCTTGTTTTTTATGCTATTCACTTCCTGTATGGGTGGTTTATATTTAATCGGTATGGTAAAAGACATTGGGGTGCAGCTCGTTGGTCTTAGTACAGCGACGGCCGCTAATGCCGTCGCAATGATTGCAATCTTTAATACAATAGGTAGAATTATTCTTGGAACGTTATCAGATAAAATAGGTCGATTAAAAATCGTCTCGGCTACATTTATTATTATTGGATTATCCGTCTTCACTTTAAGTTTTATTCCACTAAATTACGGGATTTATTTTGCTTGTGTAGCAAGTGTCGCCTTTTGCTTTGGTGGTAATATCACTATATTCCCAGCCATTGTCGGGGATTTCTTCGGATTAAAAAACCATAGTACAAACTACGGGATTGTTTACCAAGGTTTCGGATTTGGTGCACTTGCAGGATCATTCATTGGAGCACTACTTGGAGGGTTTCAACCAACCTTCATTACAATCGGTGTTTTAAGTATTATATCATTCGTTATCTCTATATTAATTCGCCCTCCAAATGCAGAAAAGAAGAAGGAAATAAAACAGTTAAATCGAAAAATAGCTTAATGCTAAGAAAGAGTCCTTATGCTAGGGCTCTTTTTCATTACAGCATAATGTATAAACAATGGATGCCATTCAAAAAATCTAATTCGTTTCGTATTAGTTATTTACTCAAATTACTTTTTATGAATCCAAGCAATTTAATGATAGAATAAAATAAAGACAGAAAATTCTCACCATTCAAGGGGGTTACATATGAAAAAAGTAAATGTTACATACGCACTTCTATATGATGAAACTCATGAAAAGCTATTAATGGTTAAAAACAAAGGGGAAAATGGTTCTTATTACACTTTACCAGGTGGAGCAGTTAAATTCGGGGAAACGTTAGAAGAGGCAGCAATTCGTGAAGTGAAAGAAGAAACAGGGCTAGATATATCCGTAAAAGGGGTTTGTTCCATTAGTGAAGCCTTTTTTGAGGAGAGAGGACATCATGCAATCTTCTTTAATTTTTTAGGAGAAATAATCGGAGGGGAAATCTGTATATCACGGCCAAAAGAGATTGAGGAGATTACCTGGATGGAATTAGATTCAGCAGAACCTTATTTACGTATACCAGAACACTTAAAAAGCCTTTTACAAAAGAAAGAAACAGTTCCTTATATTTTTAATGGAACTATTATTCATCAATCTTCATAAAGATAGTATTTCATTTAAGGCGGGGGAAAAATGGAGTTTATCGTTAATCACAAACAATTTACACAAGCTCTTTCAGAAGTAAGTAAAGCTATCTCAACAAAAACTTTAATTCCTATATTATCCGGAATAAAGATAACAGCAGATCAATCTGGAATTACTTTAATCGCAAGTAATTCGAATATTTTCATTGAAAAATTTATACCTATTTCAATTGAAGACGAACAAATTACAACTATTTTAAAAGCAGGGAGTATTGTTGTACCAGCAAAGTATTTCATTGAAATTATTAAGAAAATGCCAAGTGAGATTTTAATAAAAAGTATGAATGAGCAGTTGATTACAATTCAATCAGATGAAATTACTTTAAACTTAAATGGACTCTCGGCAAATGAATTTCCTAATGTACCATTTTTAGACGCACATACAGAAATACAAGTAGAAACGGAACAGCTGATTGAGGTATTCAAACAAACTGTCTTTGCAACTGCTAAAAATGAATCTAGACCAGTTCTTACTGGCGTACATTTCGTTATTGATCATAACAAATTAATTTGTGCTGCTACTGATTCGCACAGACTGGCTTTACGTGAAATACCCATTTCTTCACATGCGAAATTAAATTGCATTGTACCAAATTCGACTATTAGTGAACTACTAAAATTAATGAACAGTAATTCAAATTTAGTATACATATATCTTTCAGAGAGTCACATTATTTTTAAATTCAGTACAATTACGTTGTATTCAAGGCTTATTGAAGGAAAATATCCTAATATATCCGTCCTAATTCCAAATGAATCCCAAACGGTTATTAATATAGATAGAAAAAAGATTTTACAAGGTGTAGATCGGTCAAGTTTATTGGCTAGTGAATGGGCAAACAACAACGTTAACTTAGAAATCATCGACGAATGCACGATACAAATCTCTTCTAACGCTTCTCAGATTGGTAAAATATCTGAGACACAACAAATAGATGCTATTCACGGCGAAAAGCAATTAAATATATCTTTCGATGGACGATATATGGTCGATACTTTAAAAGCAATAAAAGAAGATAGAGTTACTTTAAGTTTTGGCGGTTCCATGAGACCGATATTAATTGAAGCAGGTGAACAATCTGCAGCAGTATATTTAATATCGCCTGTTAGAACTTATTAAGAACAAAGGAAGGAATTAAATTATGTACAAGCACACTTTATGTTTTATAAAAAGAAATGAAGAAATACTTATGCTAAATAGAGAATATGATCCTGTAAAAGGATTATGGAACGGTGTAGGAGGGAAGATAGAAAAAGGAGAAACACCGTTAGAAAATGCAATTCGTGAAATAAAAGAAGAAACAAATATAGATGTTGAACAAAATCAAATTCAATTTAAAGGCATTATTAAATGGGAGGATTCCTCATATTCTGGTGGCATGTATGTCTATTTAGTAGAGCTACTTAATGAATTTACATATCACACTCCAAAAAAAGTCTCAGAAGGAATTCTAGATTGGAAAGAGGTATCTTGGATTCTAAGTGACTATAATTACGGCGTAGGAGAGGTGATACCTAAATTTTTAACTGAAGTACTTTATAATGAATTAATATTAGAGCACTCTTTCGTTTTATCAAATCATAAATTAGTAGAATATAAGAATAAAGAATTAGCTCAGCAGAACAGCCCAATAGATTCAATACATAAATGAGTGTAAGCAGTAACAGAAAATAGCTAATGTAGTCGAAGTGAAACTAAAGATAAAATTTAACGTGAGGGAGAGTATTTTAAATAGCGGGAAAGCAAATATAGTAAAGTAGTAATTAGGGGAGATTAGTATGTAATAGAAGGAGGAGCTCATAAAAAAAGGAAATCACTTATTTTGGATATATATAACTAGTGTTACTATTATAATACCCTTAATTATTTACTTAGCATTGGCAACCTCTAGCAAAAAAGATACTCTTACTCAAGTGAAAAAATCCCCCAATATCCCATCTGCTATTCAAGATTCAAACGATATAGAAGACCCTACAGGATATTGGACAACAGAAAAGATGAAAAATGCAATTCCAGTAGATAAAACAAAAAATTTTAATAGATGAGTCATAAATGAATAAAAAGCGAACCATCAATATTAAATCGGTTCGCTTTTTATTATAATTATACTTCTCGCCACCAAGCTGACGTAGGATATTCTCTAGATTTTAACGTAATAGCTTCACCAATTTGTGGCGTTGCAATATTAACCCCTAAACGATTTGCTTCTTTCGTAACACGTTCAATAGGATCACTCCATTCATGTAATGCTAACGTAAAAGCACCCCAATGAATAGGAACAAGCAATTCTCCTTTAACGTCAATATGAGCTTGTACTGTTTCTTCTGGCAACATATGAATAGCAGACCATCTCGTATCGTACTGCCCGCATTCCATTAAAGTAAGATCGAATGGACCATATTTCTCACCAATTTCCTTAAAGTGAGGCGCATAACCGCTATCACCGCTAAAGAAAACTTTAGTTTCTTGACCAAGAATAAGCCATGAACACCATAAAGAACGATCTTTATCTGTCATACTTCGTCCAGAGAAATGCCTTGCAGGAGCGCAAACTAACTTAATATTATCAAACGTAATTTCCTCCCACCAATTATGTTCACTAATTTTACTAGGTGAAATACCCCATTTAATAAGATATTGCGCAACTCCCGTTGGTACATAAAAGTGCTTTGCGCGATCTTTTAACTGCATAATACTCTTGTAATTTAAATGGTCATAGTGATTATGAGAAATGATAATCGCATCAATTTCTTGAAGTTCATCATGTTCTAAAGAAAAAGCACCACTATACCGCTTACTATTAAACACAGGAAATGGGGAAGAGGCATCTCCAAACATAGGGTCTAATAACAATTTTTTACCTTCTATTTTCAAAAGAGAAGCAGAGTGCCCAAACCATGTCACACTCTCTAAAGACTCATTATTTTTATTCGATAAAACAATAGGTAAATTCTTTACAGGACGCAGCTTTGTTTTCATTTTAAAGTAATCAGTCATTAAACCAATAATATCTTTCGGATTAAAACTTACATCAGTCGGAATTTGATTCATATATTTCTTTTTCATTAGTTCTCCTTTTTACGTTTAACAATATACGTATGTTGTTATCGTAGCTAATTGTAGTTTAAACTATATCATTTTACCTTTCATCTTAAATGCAGTACATTTCATAAATTCTTCAAATTTATTATTTATATATAAAAAATAGAATTCATTTAGCAGCAGCTAAAACTAATATTATGTATTTGTGAATTGTTTTGTTTAAGTAAATTCTTTCTTATAAACAACAAAGACCGTATGTTTCTTTATATGTTATAGAAGCAGATAGGTAACTAATTATCCACAGGAAGGAGAGTCTATAAATGCTTGAAGAAAGAAAAAAGAAGTCTAAATATAAACTATTAAATAGCAATAACCAAATATAGAATTCTAGATAACCTTAGTATAGGTATTAACATAGCTATACTAAGGTTTTTTATTTGAAATCATTAAAGGATACTTATTTTTATTTATAGAACATAGTAAATACATAGATTTTACAATTAAATTACTAAAAAAGAAGGGATTTTAAAATGCTTGCTAATTATCCTCCGGAGAAAATACTTAAAACAACTTATGAGACAAAAATGATTTCATAAGTTGACAATTATCCAACTTTAAAAATAAGCGGAACAAACCTTCAATATTTACTTGTAATGCTCCATCATGGAATTGAGTCAAATACTATAAAAACGAAGCTAAATTGGACTAACGAGGAATTCGAAAAACAAATGCACGCATTAGAACTAGAGGGTTTATTGAATAAGACAGAAGGGAGTTACTATCCAACATGTATGGTTATAACAGCTAATGAAGGAGAAAAACTGTATAACCTATGTGAGCCTCTAATTAAAACTGCACTTAACATAATTGAAAAGTATTCTAATCAAATTGATGCTATGTCTAAAAGAATCGAGACATTTAATTATTTATCTAAAGAATCGTATAGTCTTTTACTTTATAGCGGTGTGTTATTAGATTCTGGACAAATAATTAACATTGAAGAAAGCTATTTAGAAACAGAACGGCCTTTGGGAAACAATAAAAGATATTATTATGCGATTCTAGAACAAGAACAAACAGACAAAGAGTCCTTTGGAATGTATGGTAATACGTATTTGGATTTAGGGGAAGTTCAAATTGGCCTTTTTAGAAACACACGATATACAACTTTGAATTTAATAACTGCGAATAAGGAAACGTTTGAAGAATATTTTCACGATGCTATTATCGATATTAATTATACGAAAAAGCAATTAGTTGAAAATTTTGCAGCAGTAGCTAGACAAGTAGACTTAAATTCAAATGTATTATACGAAAAATTAGGCTTATATAAAAATTCACAACCTGTTATCCCAGTGTTTACAGCCGTAGATTTATCTATACTTAACGAAATCGCGAACACGATCAGTGCAGATTTGATTTTATTATGTAAAGAAAATGAGAAGCCTTTAAAAGAATACTTTGCAAGCAGCAGATACTCAAAAGAAATAACTTACGAAGAATTTTTTATTTGGTGGTATCACTTTTTCTATACAAAGGTAACTGAAGAATTAATATAAAAAGGCGTAATTATAACAAGCGCTCAAAAAAATCAAACGTACATAATCTATTAAAAACTTTAAATTAAAATGACTAATATACTTTTGCATATGTAGCAGCTGAATGTTGTATAGACAATAATTAGTAAATAGAGGATAATCCGAAATCAAAACCTAATATAAAGAAAATAAGATATTAAAAAGAGAGAAGAGCCATGCAAAAGAAATTTATCAATCCGGAAACTATGCCAGCAACTTTTGGATACTCACATGTAGTTGAAGTTAGTAACGCTAAACGAACAATTTACATATCTGGACAAGTAGCAATTAATACTGACGGTCAAATAGTTGGAATTGATGATTTAGCTACACAAACACGACAAGTATTTGAAAATATTAAAATCGCATTAAAAACTTCAGACTTAAATTTTAATGATGTAGTAAAATTAACATTTTTCTTGACGGACATTTCTCAAATGGCCATTGTTAGAGATATTCGAGATCAATACATCAACACAAACAATCCACCAGCAAGTTCAGCTGTAGAAGTTAATAAATTGATTAACAATAAATTATTAATCGAAATCGAAGCAATTGCTGTAGCAAACTAATTTTAAAAACTTATTCTTAATCATATCAACGCAATTCGTTCACTTTAAACGAATTGCGTTTTTTATTAACTAAAATATAAATTATACACGGAAACATTCTTATCAATAACACAACATAAATAACTTAAAAAACAAATAACCACACAATCTACAACACATTATGAACCAAATTAAAAAGGGGAGCCTAACAACCATAACTAACATATAATAAGTTTATCACTTTTTACTAGTTAACATAATATATATTATACAAAGTTGTATAGAGTAAGTGTTTATCTGTATCAAAAACCAAGTAAACTATACTTAATGAGATGAAACGGGATTTTTAATGAGATTCACATAAAATCTTATCTAAATGAATTTCTACAGTTTTTATCGTTTATTTTGCTATAAATTAATCACAGCAAATCTTAATCGATTGATTATCGTTTAACGAGCCAAAAATAATTTTGATTAGCACGGAATTTTTTTATGCGAAATAAATTTTTCTATACAAATGATAAATTTCATTTTATGTTTTGCTTTATAGATTTATTGCTAATTACATATGTTTTATTATTTTATATTTTTGTTGTTATTTCTTTTATTTACGCTTGACTTTCATTGTATTCTTCATTCTAGTTAACATAACGTTTATTTTTAACGCAAAAGAAATCCTCCTCACCTTCAGGAAGATTTCTTTTGCTAGCTAGTAATCCATTTATCTATTTTTAGTAACAATCCCAATTGTAAATAACATTGGAAAAATCTAGGTTTAACAAATCTTCCTTACGTGTAAAGAAATTAGCAACACCAGAATCTCCCCACATAATATTTAATGAATCATCTGTATCGATTTGTAACAATAATATATCGTGTTGTTGGTATTTTTCTTCCCATTCCCTCGGATCTGTCTGTGTGAAAAATGGATAACCGCCAATTTTATGCCCTTGATCTTCGTATAGATCATCATACAGTTCGCCTAATTTTGTTTTATTTTCTTCATCAACAATTTCTTCCCAATCAATGTTTTCCTTAAAAATTTTTTCAAATCGATAATCTCTTGATGTTACTGGTTGATAATCCAATTCAAACTTTAGTTTAGCTGCTTCAGGTATGATAAAATGCTCTAAATCTAAAGTGTTTAAATAACTAAAATCAGTAATAACCTTAGTTAAATCTTCCGTTATTGTAGAATGATAAATAATTCGAAAGTCTTTTTGGCTAGTTGGATGGTCAAAATCTATTCCAAAAAGTTCATCATCAGCACTTACGAAAAATTGTAATAGTCCCTTTTGGGGCATAGTGTCAATATGCGGCATTTCTTCAAAGTTTAACTGCGCAAGTAGCATCATAGGTTGTCCGTTCGAGTCTTTAGGATGCTCTTGATTTATAGGTACATACGGATAGCCACCAAACTTACTTTCAAAAAGAGTTGTTTCTGCTTGCGTTCCAGACACTTTAATATACGGTTTCACACTTTCTTCTAAAATACTTCGATACTGCTCTAGTTCTTTCGGTAATTGAAGCTGATACGTATTCTTCATTTCTTCTGCCTCCCTTTAAAGATAAATAATAAATGCCTACCTCAATTATATTGCAAAAGATGGTTTCATTAAAAAAAGCTAAAAATCCGTTTTAACCCTCATTTTTTGCGCACTTGGCGGACAAAGTAAATTATGTTCTGAGACCTTTTTATTAATAGTTGTAATTAACATAGCTGCTTCTGCATTATCCGTTAGTTCTTTTAAATTTTCTTTTAGATGATCTATTTCCTTTGAAAGTTCAATCCACCTAGGCAAAACATGATTATTTTTCAAAGTTCTATAAAGTTGCTTGTCAGGATTATACGAAAGATCTTTATCAAGATTAAGAGGTTTCCCTTTCCCAGGTAAATCATTAAACGCTCCTGTCTTTTCTGCCTGTTTAACGATAGAACTAATATGATCCTCATACGTGAACGACCAAACTTTTTCATCTTTAACTAAAATTTCTTGTTTTTTAAGTTTTTTATCTAGCTCATCTTGATTCATAGATTCTCTCTCCTTTTTATTTTATAGTGTGGTTTTTGTATGTTTTAATGCTCTCAATCCATCAAATAACTTTTCTCGCCACCAAACACTGTCATGACCGCCTCGAAACTCTTCATAAGTATTTGGTATCCCTTATCTTTTAAAGCTCTATATAAGCGCTTATTAGCCGTTAAAAGGGGTTCATTTTCAAGTTGTCCTACTGCCAAATAAAAATGAGGTTGAGACGTATCGGGATTTACAGATGTAATTTGATTTTCAATCCACGGAATTTTATTTTCAAAGCCATCCTTTTTCCAATGTACGGATCCAGACATTGACAACACATTCCCGAAAATATGTGGATTTTGAAGAGCTGCATAAAAAGCTGCTAAGCCACCGAGACTGAAACCGGCAATTGTTGTATTCCTCTCTTCTTGATATACGTGATACTTAGCTTGAATCCACGGAAGTAATTCCTCCGTTAAAAATGTATTCATTTTATCGTTATAGGTTAGCTCTTCTAGCCGATCAACAGGATCTATAGCAACAGCTATACAAGACGGAATTTCTTTTTTATAAATTAAATAATTGAGTGTTCTTGTGATTGAAAGGTCTTTAATAAAAGAATTCCCATCAAATACAATGAGAAGTTCATGAAGGTGTGAAGTTTGAGAATAATTATGAGGAGTATAAATATGAATCTTACGTGTATTATTTAAAGTTGAACTATAGAAAGAATATGTTTCAATTTCTCCAGATGGATAATGATTAGAAGGAAATCGACTATCATACGGCACTTTCATATCTATTTCTAACACGGATGCTTTATTGGCATCTTCTCCAAATACATTTCCATTAAATCGGTCTAGTCGGTACTGCTCACTACGCTTTATCCAATCATTTTCGAAAAAATCATTTACTGAAAAATAGTAAGTTGAAATAAAACGCTTATCCGTTCTAAACGTTCGATACCAAATATCTGTATGTAACAACCGTTGCAATTGATTTACAGACAGATCCCAACCAGGAAAACTACCGAATACATAAACGTTTTCAGTTTTTCGGTCCCCTAACCATATATACGTTATAAGCTTATACCGATTATCTACTGGACACTGTTCTATTAATGGCGTATTATTTGACTTTATTTCATGCAAAAAAGTATAAAAAGCTTTCTCGTTTCCGTTTTTCAATTGATTATTAAGTTCCTCTAACTTTGGACTAATTATTGAAGTCATCCATCTTCCTCCTTTGTATTTCTTTTCACTAGATTGCTTTTATAAAATTTAGGATTAGGATGTTATGTATTTAGATGAGTTATTTATTAGAAAGTTTATCAATTGCCTGAATAGAAAGCTCCAACGCTTTTATCCGTCTTGTTAAAAGCGTTCTTTGAGGACTACCATCTTTAGACTTATCATAGGCTCTCTCAATTGATGGGAGCAAACCAGCAAGGACATTACGAGCTTCTGCCAACTCTTCTTGGCTATACCGATGACTTTCTTGATTCCACACGTTCTCTAACACTGCTAGCCCTATGCAAACGGCTTTAAGCCTTTTTTTTACTAAGGTAGTATTTGCTCCTTTTTGAGTCATCTGTGAAAAAGCATTTTCAAGTTTACGAATTGTCGATTGTAAAGATTTTATTGATTCCAATTTATCTATCTTTGACACGTTTTCCATGTTAGTGCTGTCCCTTCTGCGTTTCTAATTTATTTTGTTTAATGTTTGATAAAATCGTTAAGAACTTGATTTTACTCGAAATATTTTAACATAAATAACTATATTCAAGTTGGACAATAACTTAAAGGAAAACGGCTACTAAACTTATTCTCTCTCCCTTATATCATTCTATATGTACTTCTTTCTTCTCATTAGAATTCCTATATAAACAAGTTGATAATATTGTATATTTTATGAACTAAAAAAACGCACAAGCTATATTTAACCTGTGCGTCTTCGTCTTTATTCAGTAAGATAGTAAAGTAATAGTTTCCGGGACTTCTCATAATTCATAAAATCTCTATGCAAAATAGGATACTTCACAATTTCTGTTTCTAGAAAACGATATTGTGGAAACCATTCAAAAAACGATTTTCTTAGCCACTGTATTTGCTGAAACGAAATATTCTTTTCTTTTTTATTTAGTACAGAATTTAAAGTTGCTGCTGTATGCATCCAATAATAATTTAAATCAGAACTTATGCAATCATCTTCTGTAAATATATTTTTATAATCTTTCCGTACTTTTAGAATGTCACAATTCGGAAATGGTTTATATAGAGGACTATGCATTTTCTGCAATTCATTAAAAATAACTTCTTTTCCTAATACCAACGTTCCACTCCTTTATTTCTCCATCCAATTCAATAAATTTTCATAATGATTATGAGCATCTTTATAGCCAAGATTATATAAATTAACGAGCTTTTCTTTATTTCTTTCTATTCCGCTTATAGGAAGCTGTGCGCTTGGCTGAATTACATAAAAATTATCTTTTTGTTCGTTGTGATTCATATAAGATACAGTTTCATTATAAAAACGATAATGTTCTACTAAATGCTCTGCGATTTTTGGATATCTTCTATATAAAATTTTAGCTAGTCCAGAAAATTTATTACGCTGCTTCTCGTATCCTTCTGGCTTTGTCATTATAACAACGTTTTTTAAATAACCATCATTTTGCGCTTTAAAAACTGGAATAGGATCTATAATCCCTCCATCTAACAATTTTCGATTATCATATTCTACAGCAGGTGCTATAAACGGCACAGAGCTTGATGCACGAATAATTTTTAAAATATCATTTCCATGTTCTGTTTTATTATAATAAACTGCCTGTCCTGATTCGCAATCAGTCGTTCCGATTACAAACTGTTCATTTGAATTTAGGAAAGTTTGAAAATCAAACGGTACAATTTTGTTTGGTACTTCATCAAATAAAAAATCCATTCCAAATAATTCACGTTTTTGAATTAAGTTTCGATAAGATATATACCTGTGATTTGCTACTAGCTCTGTATTTACTTTCTTATTTCTTCCTTTTTGACGCGACAAATATGTTGCTCCCATACACGCTCCAGCGGATACACCGACTACATACGGAAAGAATAAGTCCCTTTCCATAAAATATTCGAGTACTCCTGCAGTATATAACCCTTTCATTCCGCCGCCTTCTAATACTAAACCGATATTTTTCATGCTATATCCCTCTGCTTCTGTTTTCTTAATTATATGTTAGCACAAGATTTTAGGATGAGGTTATATAAATTGGTTGCAATAATAACAAAAAACTATTGAAGCAATGTCATAATCTATTAGTCATTCGCATGGTACAATATAAGAAACTCATTCCACATATTATAAAGGAGGAATTTCATATGGGTTTATTTAGTGGTATTTTAGGAAATGCATCAAGTGCGAGTACAGAAAGCGTTGAACGTGATTTAGAAAAGATTATGCTAGATGATGAAAAAGTTGAGCATGCTTATAAATTAATTCGTGATTTAATCGTATTTACAAATCGTCGTCTTATTTTAGTAGATAAACAAGGAATATCAGGTAAAAAAACAGAGTATCATTCTATTCCTTATAAAAGCATTACACAATTTAGCATTGAAACAGCTGGGCATTTTGATTTAGATGCAGAGCTTAAAATTTGGGTATCTAGTATGGATGATCCAATTAAGAAAGAATTTAAAGGTGACGATAGTATTTTAAGCATTCAAAAAGCGTTAGTAACATATACGACAAAATAACGTATTTTTGTATATTTATTCACTTTAAAAATTACTAACCCGAACTTTTTGGAAGAATATACATTAATTTTGTATTTTCAATCTTAAATAACATAAAAAGGTAAAGCATTTAAAATGTGCTTTACCTTTCTTTTTTATAATAAATTAAAGTTGCTTTATCATTTAATTTCTTTTTAAATTCCGCTCTTATATATCCCATCTTTTCGTATAGAAAACAATTTCGTTCTTCCTCTAAAATTGTAGCAAGCTCCCAAGTCGTTATTTCCGGAAACATCTCCTCGATTAAAATTAATACTTTTTGAGCAATTCCGTTCCCTTGATAGTTTGGGATAATAAACATCGGACTTATCCAAAATTTAGATGCCCCTTCTGCACGTGATATACATATCGCGCCGACAAGATTCGTATTTACGAAAATTTTATAAAATCCACCGTCCAGATTATTTATTCTTGAAATCGTTCTTTCAATACGTTCATTTGCCGGACTTGTTTCATAGTCCTTATACTTTTCTAATAATGAACTAAATGATTCTACTTGCATTTGAAATATAATCTCTGCATCAATTTCTGTCGCCTTCTCTAATGTTACCAATTTAAACGCTCTCTTAAAGAAGTAATATGAGCTGTATGATGACGACCATGCCATGCATATAGTCCAATTGCAGCAGCAAGTTTTGTTTCTCCTGATTCAGGATGATTAAATGTCTTTTCTAAATCTGCCGGTTCTAAAGAATATAATAAGTTAATCCATCTTTTATGTAATGAATCTAGCATTACAAGTGAAACATCTACTGGTAATTTCGAGTCAGGTAGCTCTGCCCATTTTTCTTCTTTGTACGGTTTAATAGTTGGATTCTTTTCTGTCAGTGCTAATTTAAAGCGTATGTAGCTATTCATATGACTATCAACAACATGATGAACAACTTGGCGAACAGTCCATCCACCGACGCGATACGGTGTATCTAACTGCTTCTGATCTAAATCTTTTATCGCTCTTGCTAGTTCATTAGGTAGATCCTCTATTTCTTGAATCCATTTATCAATTATTTCTTCTGTAATAGTTCCTACATAAGTAAATTGACCTATTGGATAACGTAAATCCTTCATGTACATGTCCCTCCCTATTATTTTTAACCCTTAGTAGTCCTCCAAATATAATGTACGAAATTTACGTTTTCCCCGTTTAAATCTACAGTAGTTGTCTCCGCTTCCTTTTCACGAGAAAATCCGTTCTTTTCTAATACAATTTGTGAAGCTATGTTATTTGTTGTTGTCATAGCATGTATTTCATTAATTTCATAGACTCTTGCTTGAGCCAAAATCAATTTTACAGATGATGCTGCAACTCCTTTTTTAGTAAACTTCTCTCCAACTCGGTAGCCTAACGACCCAATTCGTTTTTCCTTATCTACATCAACTAAATTGATACGTCCTACAATTTCTTTTTCTGTATTACGTATGAGATGAAAATAAGAAATCCCCTCAGTTTGTTCTTTTAATAGTTCGTCAAGTTGCTTTTGAAAGTATTCATACACGTAATAATTAGAGCCACGACTTGGTACCATTGCTTCAAAAAATGATTTGTTCGTTAGTTCAAAGTTAAATAAATCTTCAGCGTCTTGATTCTTTAATTGTTCTATGTATATTTTCATCCAGTTTACCCCTTCTTGATTTACTAACTGTTATACATTCTTTTTTAACCGATAATTTTCCTGCTATTTCTTTCGCATCAGTAATACAGCGAGCAGCACTTTCGGATGAAATAGGTGAAATGGACTACGAATTAAATTCATCACTCTTACTAATCGAATATAAACGTCAGAGTCACTTGCAGATAGTTGATATATTTGTTTCGTATACCATAGCTGAAATTTTTGTTTCGTAGTTAATTCTCTCTTTAGCTGAGGGTGTCGTGATATTTCAGTTGTTGTCATTTCCCAAGGAGTTTGTATGATGTTCGCAGCCTTCTTATAAAATTGTTGTGTAAATGTTTTATCGAGACCTTTTCTATCTTGTAGTAGTAATTGCAACTGGTAAGCTTCCATAGCCGCAACTGAAACTCCCTGACCGAAAACTGGATCAAAACGACATTGTGCATCACCGACTACTAACAACCCTTCTGGTAAATGATTAATTAAATCAAATCGCCGACGTACTTGATAAGGAATTTTGTATGTTTTGATATCTGAAATTGCCTCCGCTTTGTTTAGAAAATCTGTCACGTTAGGGATTGATAGATTTTCAGCGAAATCATAAAACTCATCATCTGTTTGTGGTGCTTTCTCATTTGCGTATCCGCTGAAAGTAACAAAATAACGATTATCCTCAATCGTTTGAATAAGTACACCATACGGATTGTCCGGGAAACTTGGAGACATTAGCATATTACAGCAGTCTAATTTCTCATTTTCTTTGAGTTTAAACATTTTAGTTGCGTAGAATAAATCGATACGCACTTTCTCTTCTTGCACTTCGATATTGTATTCACGTAACCACGCTATACTTTTTGAACCGAATCCACTCGCATCAACAACAATATCTGCTTGAATTTCTTCTTGCATGCCAGTCTCTAAACACTTAGCTTTTACTCCACATACTTTGTTAAGCTTTCCATCTACTAATAACCCTTCGACCAATGTGCCAAACTGAGTTGTAATATTTGAAATTTGATGTATTCGTTTTTGAATATGCCATTCAAGCAAAAGCCTACTTTGTTGAATCATATGCACTTCTCCTATGAATGGCTGTTTCCATAAACCAAATTGATGCCATTTTATATCACGAGTAAAGTTATTTACGATGCTGCCTGCTTCTATTAATTCATTAGTAATAGTAGGAAACAATTCCTCGATTGCATTTTCTCCGCCTTTTAATAACACATGAGGATGATTACTTTGTGGAACTCTTTTTCTCAAAGCTTTTCCATCCCATCTTTCGCCGACTTCTATAATGATTACTTCTTTAAAAGAAGTTGATAATGCTTTTGCTGCGAGTTTTCCTGCTATACTTCCGCCAATAACGATAGCCTTATTAAACATATTTTCCCCCTTAATGAAAAAAGATCCTGCCTTGTATGAATGAAACAGGATCTAAACGAAGAATTACTAAATTAAAACACATGAGTAAATTGCAACGTTAAAATTAAAATACCTAATCCCCATACGTAATACGCGAATACTTTTAAGGAGTGACGTTTTAAATATTGAATCATCCATGAAACAGCTATGTAACCAAAAAACGCTGCTGATAACGTGCCGACAATTAAAGATGTACTAGAAATAGATTCTGCTTTCACTTGATAAACATCTGCAAATTGCAAGATGATTGCTCCGACTATTGCTGGCGTAGATAATAAAAATGAAAAATATGCTGCTGTTTCACGGTCTAGTTTTCTCCATAAAGCAGCGACGATTGTCATACCAGAACGGGAAATTGCCGGAAAAATAGCAGCCGCTTGAAATGAACCGATGATAAATGCATCTTTATATGTAATGTCATCCATTTTTTTACGACCATTTTTTTGTTTATCGGCCATGTAGAGAAAGAAACCTGTCACTAAAAACTCCCATCCAATGGTAATACCTGTTTTTGAAATATCTTCAAAGAAGTCTTTAAATAACAATCCGATTACAACTGCAGGTATCGTCCCAACAATAAGTAATAACATTAGTTTTGAAAATGGATTTTTAATTAAGTATATAAATTCTTTTTTGTAATAAATAAACACTGCAAGCAAAGTCCCGATATGCAGCATCGTATCTAAAAATAATCCAGCTTCATCTAATTGAAACAAATGCCTTCCTAAATAAAGATGTCCTGTACTACTAATCGGCAAAAACTCTGTTAAACCTTGTATTATCCCTAATATAAAAGCTTCTAACCAATTCATGATGGTCCCCTTTCTCATTTGCTTGTACCAATATATGAAGGTTCAATTTTCGATATGAAAAAAACTATTTTTCTCTATGAATTTACTTTTATTTCATGGATATATATGTAAAAAGGAGTAAGGAGGGTTACTATGTGGCAACATACGAATTTCGGCAATGTATTACTGTGGGCAGGACCTATCCTTGTGTTTATAGGGTTATGTATGACAAATGTTATTTCAGATATTCCTTTTTTTGAAGGAAAACATAAAACGCTTGGAATTATAATTTTATTTATAGGGCTTTTCTGTTTAATTGCTGCTAATCATTTTAAAAAAGGAGAAAGAAATGAAGAATGAAACACAAAAAAACAATCCTAGTATATGTGCTAGGATTGTTTTTTTTACTTATTTATAAAACACTTTATCAACGTTATATTTCGCTTTGTACTTATTAATGATGTATGTTTCGTAAATTTCTCTTTCTGTTGGATCTTCTACGATACATGCATCGATACGGTATACTTCATCACGATTATTTTTGATTGGTGAAACGTTATCTTCAAAGTGCTTTTTAATACGTTGTCTAATTTTACGAGCTTTACCTACGAAAAGAAGTTCGTCATTAATATTGTAAAACATAAAAATGCCGCCTTTATCTCTAGGGAACAAGTGGAAATCGATAAAACCGTTAATTGGAGTAATTAATGGCTCGTCTCCTTTAATAACTTGGTTACGTTCAGTAATTGAAACATCAGCTTCAGGAATATTAATTTTAATCAAGTTCATTCACGTCCTCTTTTATTATAAAGATAAATAATAGCATAAGTATGTAAGAAAAGCTATGTTAAGAGAGATATTTCATTTTATAATTCAAATATTATAGGTATATCATGTAAACTTTTTCTCCAAATCATATGATCGTTTGATTCGCCCCAATAATCCTTCAGCATATAACTAGGTTTTCCAAACTTTTTTGTCCATATACTTTGTGCTTTTTTGTATCCACTATCTAAACAGCATTCGGTTATTCCTCTGCTAAGTAATGTAAGATACATTGTATTTAGTAGTAAACTCCCTATACCTTTTCTTTGATACTCCGGAAGTATAAATACAGTTCCTATTTCATACAAATCCTTAAGTACACCGTCTGTACAACTATTAATTAATGTACTTGCTGGACCGACTTCAATCGTTCCAATGATTTTATCGTTACTTGTATCTATTGCTAATAAAAAATAACGACTTTCTCCATTACCATCAAAATCATTTTTCAAATATTGCTTTTTCGTGTTAATTTCATTTTCTATGTCATCTAATAATTGGGATAACCCTTCATTTTTATATGTATTCGTAATAACTATACGGAAAAACAAGTATAGTTCATCTATATCATCCGAATTCGGCCTTCTAATTTCAACGTTATACATGGCTTGCATCTCCAATCTTTGAAAACATATGAGAAAGTGTATTCGTTCAAAAAGATTTTATACAATTGTTAAGACCATACTTTATATACTCTATTCATTATTATTCTACACAGCTCTGCATAGATCCAGCAGTATAGAAAACTCAGTATAAATATTAATGTAATAACTTTTATATCCATAATTGTATGAACAGTAGGACCAAGTACTGGAAAGCGGAATATATCGAGAACGATCATAATTCCTATAAGTAGACATAATGCTGAAAAGGAAACTATCCAAATCCTCTTCTTGAATTGTAAAAAGGATACTCCTAACGCTATACCTAATAATCCTGTAGTAAAGGGAAAGACAATTAGTTCACTTGGCTCAATAATGAATAATAGGAAAATAGTTAGAATATAAGAAAGTACTCCCTCACGAATAGAATAACAAATAGCTAGAAAAATCGGTAGCGTCGCGAAAGGACTAATAAATAACCCAATTCCAGGGATTAAGTTCCCCGCAGATTGAAAAATAGCAGCAAATGAACCGAGTAATGCTGTAATGACTAACCTACTTGCAGGCGTCACCTTTCTTTTATGAACAAAATTTGCATCCTTCTCTATCATCCATTGATACCAATAGCTTCTAAAGCGATTCATCAAATTCCCCCCTAAAGAGACTTAATTCACCACTTTCTATTTTTATTCAAATACTTATTGGTTATGTTTTACTTTCTGCTTGTTAGGAATCACTATACAATAGATGTTTATCCATAGAAGGTTTTTTAAGAGGCGCTAAGTCGTGCGTTTGAAAAAGTATGAATTCCATATATTTTTAAACTAAGAGTTTATACCGTATCATGGAACAATTTCAAAAATAGTACCTTTGTTAAAATCCGTTACTTTCATAGATCCATAGACCCCTAAATATAATCTAGTTTGATCTCCGTTTGTTCCCAAGCTCATATAATAAGCTGCTTGAGAACCAAAATCATAATTGGTTTCAATAACATGAAAATCATTACGTTTCCCGTCTAGAGCTGCTCTAGTAAAAGCTAACACTCCCTTTACTGGAGATTGAAATTCTTCTTTCTTAGCAAGATCAGTAAACACGATACTACCAGTTAAACTAGGAATTGTAGTTCCCATATATGGTTGTACTCCTGTAAGTGAGGTTCCTCCAAACTTATCTGCTCTGGAATCTTTATGAAAATAACTAATTAGGGGCTGTATGCGCCTCACTGATGTTTCTATTGTTTCATTATAATAAGCCATTGTTCTCTCATCCAAAGTAGGATTCTCAGAACAGTGCCTTATAAAAGAAGTAGGAAATTCTCCTTCCCATCCTCGCCAACCAAAATTAATAAATCCATCTTGATTGGGAGTGGATCTCATTAAATGCGTTTGAACAAGTTCGGTAACCGGTATGGGTTTATAATGAACAAACGAAAAAATAGACTCTACAATATCCTGCCCGACATTTCCAGCATATTTGATATACTGATTATAAAACCTTTGAAATGAAATACCTGTTATATTCCGAACTCCTTTCGCAATTACTGTAAGTGTTTCTTGTATAGATAAAGGAAACTCATTAAAGCGTGTAACTACTGGAGGGTTATTTATGAATGTATTTTTACTTACATCAATTTCAATTATTTTACCCGCTATTTCTAAATTATCCTGGCTTAAATTAAATGGATCATAACCCGATCCACCATCTCCATTTGTAAAAACAAGTTTTCCACTCTCAGGTGAAAAGTTTAAACTATTGACTCCGTTATGATTAAAAAAGGGCCTTCTTATGTTAAGTAATGTCCGTCGTTTTTGAGGTTGACTATGTGATTGTAAAATCCATTCCTCAACCGTATCAATATGATCATATTGAGTATCTCTATTTACCCACTTTAAGTTTAAAGTTTTCGGATCACACGGATTAGGTTTAAAAGGTTCAGAAAGGGCACCCAGACCTTGAGTGCCAGCTACTGAATAATGAAGGTAAAATAAACCGTTTTGATAAAATTGTGGATGAAACGCTAGTCCTAGCAATCCGCGTTCATCATAACCGCTACTAGAGACACCTTCTTCAAACGTGCCTAATTTGATAATTCGCGGGCGAATATCTAAAAAAGTCCTTATAACTCCGTCTCCTATGTAAAAGATTTCTCCTACCTGGGTTGCAATAAATAACCTTTCAATTGAGTCACCTGGTAGTATAGTTGTTTTCAAAACAGTAGGTAAATTGAACTTACTTGCAATGGGTCGTAAACTAACCTTAACTTTTGTCAACTTACTTTACACCCCTTTAATTGCGTTTTATTAAAAGAATATGATTAGAACTGTTCAATTAGTATCCAATTAGGGACTAGAGAATTGGATATTATTTCTGGCTGCGCTGCATTTCCTGCTTCTCCATATAACTGCGCATCCGTCGCATATATTCAGGTGCGTCCATTGGATTACCTGCGATCATTTCAATTATACAGAGTCTTTTGGCGCTTTCCTTTTCAGCATGGATTATAGCCTGATCAAGCTCTCCATAGGTCCGGACCGTAACGGTAAACGCGTTACCTCCAAAAGCTTCGGCCAGCTTGGTGTAAGACCATCGAGGGATTTGGTTGTACTTTTGATCCTCTGTTTTGACATTTAAATATTTCTCAATTATATAACCATCGTTGTTCAAGACAAAGATTATGGGCTTGCAACCGTAATAGAGCATAGAACTGATTTCCTGTGCCGTTAGCTGCAGGGCACCGTCACCTGTAAACACCAATACTCGGCGTTCCGGCGCGGCCATAATAGCACCAAACGCCGAAGGGATTGCGTAACCGATGGACTGCCATCCACCTTGTCCAATATATGTTACATTGCCCGGCAGTCTGACCTCTCCCATTCCATAATAAAACGTTCCGGTCTCGGCGATTACAATATCCCCATCTTTCAGCATGCGCTGAAAACGCGGATAATAGCCGTCCGCCATTAGAGGTCCGTCCGCAATAGTTGTGAATTGCTCATAAGGGAATGACAATTTTTTTGTCAAACCTTTGCCTGTATAACTCAACTTCTGCACAGCAAGTAGCATGTCGGCTGCAAGAACATTCGGATATTCCGCCTCAGCGATTTTAACTATATCCGGTTGAATGTTGACAGTTATCAGCGGGTTCAGCTTTGCGGTAAAACTTGCGGTGTTTGTATCCGCCCATACCATGCCAATCGCGATGATACAATCTGCATTCTCTACCGTACTTTGGACTTCAGTCCTCCCGAAAGAGCCTAGATACATTCCGATATAATTTGGGTGGGTCTCGTCGAATCCCCCCTTCCCGTACATCATCGTTACAACAGGCGCATTCATTGCATCGGCTAGCTGCCGAGTTGCTGTCTGAAGGCCGAAGCGCATCGCTTTCACATCCACCAGGATAACCGGTCGGTGGGCACGTTCCAAAAGCGGACGGACATGATTCACTGCAGCCTGAAGGGTATTCGGGTTGGATGCTGGACGTGGTGGTACTGGCTCTGTCCAGACTTTAATCGGCTTGGTCACTAAATCATTAGCCACAACCAGGTATACCGGCTTTTTCTTTTCCTTAGCAATGCGAATTGCAGTCTGAATTTCAATCTTGGCATTTTCCGGCGTAAGCACCGCCGTATATGCCGTAATCTGCTCATACACCTTGCGAAAGACGTCAAAATTTCCATCCATTAAGGTGTGATGCATCAGCTTATGCTCTTTTTGATCCTTCTCAGGAGGCGCACCCACAATGTGTATTATTGGTACATGCTCGCTGTTGGCTCCCGCTATCGCATTGCATGCGCTGAGCTCCCCGACCCCAAATGTCGTAATAAGAGCCGATATTCCTTTGATTCTTGCATAGCCATCTGCAGCGTAGCCCGAATTTAGTTCGTTTCGTCCTTCTATAAAACGGATGCCGTTATAACACTCCAAAGTATCAAGAAGTGTAAAATTATAGTCCCCTGCGACACCAAAAATTTCGGTAATGCCCTCGAGTTTCAGGCAATCGAACAAATACTGGCCAACCGTTTTTTGAGCAGGTCCCCTTTGTAAACCAAAGCTACCCTCATTTATCATGTTGTCCATCGCTTGCTCACTCCTTATCCATTTCTTTGGCTTATTCTGTTTAATAGTACTATCCTTTTTGATAATGCCCATTAATTAAACCGGTTATCCGTTGTGCAACAATTAATCGGGAAGAAATGCTCCTTATCTATGGAGAAAGTCATAAAACAGGAGAAGGAGGAGAAACAATTTAAAACATCCCATTTATCATGCTCCTCACTCTGTTTTGCAAATGTCTAGCTTACTTTTAAAAACTTTGTAGCAGAACTTTAAAAATAATAAAAACCCACGAAGAAAATGCATTTTCTTCGTGGGTTTAGTTATTTAAATGGACTTTCACCTAACTCAAGAAGCATCCGCACCTTCAAACTGACTATTGTAAAGCGAAGCATAGAAACCATTAGCTTTCAATAACTCTTCATGATTACCTTGTTCCACAATATCTCCTTCTTTCATGACAAGGATTAAATCTGCATCACGTATTGTTGATAATCTATGAGCGATAATGAAGCTTGTTCTACCTTCCATGAGGTTTTCCATCGCTTTTTGGATGAGTACTTCTGTACGAGTGTCAATGGAGCTTGTTGCTTCATCGAGTATTAATATTTTCGGATCCGCTAGAAGGGCGCGGGCAATTGTTAGTAGTTGCTTTTGTCCTTGGGATACGTTGCTTGCTTCTTCGTTTAGTTCCATTTGATATTTATTTGGTAATGTTTTTACAAAGCTGTGAACGTGAGCTGCTTTCGCTGCTTCAATTACTTCTTCGTCTGTAGCATCGAGTCTACCGTAACGTATATTTTCCATGATGGAGCCGTTAAATAGCCAAGTGTCTTGAAGTACCATACCAAACATGCTGCGCAGGTCTTCTCTCGTGAAGTCTTTTATATCGTGACCGTCGATACATATTGCACCGCTGTTTATATCATAGAAACGCATTAACAGTTTTACAATCGTTGTTTTACCAGCTCCGGTTGGTCCGACGATTGCTACTTTTTGTCCAGGCTTAATGTTAGCTGAGAAATTATTGATGATGATCTTATCTGGATTGTATCCAAATTGAACATCTTGAAAGTTAACTTCTCCTTGAACTTTTTGCAGCTTCACTGGATTTTCTGCTTCTGGCACTTCCTCTTCTTCTTCTAAAAATTCGAAGACTCTTTCTGCAGCAGCTGCAGTGGATTGAAGTACGTTCGCGATTTGCGCTACTTGAGCGATGGGTTGCGTAAAGCTTCTAACATATTGCACAAAGGCTAAAATGTCTCCAACTGCGATGGTTCTCTTTACCGCAAGCCATCCACCTAAAATAGATACAGCGACGTAACCGATATTACCGATAAATGTCATAATCGGCATCATCATTCCAGATAAAAATTGAGATTTCCATGCGGAATGGTAAAGGGTATCATTTACCTTTTCGAATTTTTTTACTTCTTCTTCTTCTTTGTTGAAGGCTTTTACGATATTGTGACCACTATAAATTTCTTCGACCTGACCGTTTACGTGTCCTAAATATTCTTGCTGGGATTTGAAGTATTTTTGTGATCGTTTTACGACTGCCATGATCAGAATCATCGATACTGGCAATATTAAAAGCGCCACTAATGTCATTTGCCAGCTGATTGATAACATCATGATAAGTACACCGATGATTGTAATAACGGATGTGATGATTTGCGACATACTTTGGTTTAAAGTTTGGCTCACCGTATCTACGTCATTTGTAATTCTCGATAATACTTCGCCGTGCGTTGTTTTATCAAAGTATTTCAGCGGCATACGGTTAATTTTTTCAGCGATTTCTTTTCTGAAGTTATAAGATACTTTTTGAGCTACTCCAGAAATAATGTACCCCTGGATAATACCAAACACAGTGCTCAGTATATATAATCCAAGGAGTAAAATGACAATGTTTCCGATATAGGTAAAGTCAATGGCCGCACCGGGTGCTCCTGATACTTTGCTTACGAGTCCTTCGAAAAGTTTTGTTGTCGCGTTTCCTAAAATTTTTGGACCAACGATTGTAAAGGCTGCACTACCGATTGCGAAAAGGATAACGACTAAGATTGATAATTTATAGGGCTTCAAGTATTGAAGGAGTTTATTCATCGTTCCTTTGAAGTTTTTTGCTTTCTCAATCTTTCTCATGCCGCCGCCCATAGGACCGCCACCGCCAGGACCAGGGCCGCTTTGTTTTCTATTTTCTATTTTTCTATCACTCATGATGACAACTCCTCTCTTGAAAGTTGTGATAAAGCAATTTGCTTATAAACTTCACAGTTTTCCATAAGCTCTTCATGAGTACCAGTCCCAATTATTTTTCCTTCGTCAAGTACAATAATCTTATCGGCATTCATGATTGTACTGATTCTTTGGGCAATAAGTAAAATAGTACTTCCTGTAATCTCATTGTTTAAAGCTCTGCGCAATGCTGCGTCTGTCTTAAAGTCAAGAGCTGAGAAACTATCATCGAATATGAAGATTTCTGATTTTTTCGTAAGAGCACGCGCAATAGAAAGTCTTTGTTTTTGACCACCGGAAACGTTCGTACCACCTTGTGATATTTCTGTGCGGAAGCTTTCTGGTTTCGCGTTAATAAACTCCATAGCTTGCGCGATTTCCGCCGCTTTTTCGAGTTCTTCTTCAGTTGCTTCTTTTTTACCATATTTCAAATTACTCTCGATTGTACCTGAGAAGAGAACTCCTTTTTGCGGTACATAACCAATTTTCTCTCTTAATTCCTTCTGAGATACTTCTCTAATATCCGTGCCATCTATTAATATTTGGCCGCTTGTGACATCGTAAAAGCGTGGAATTAAGTTGATTAATGTTGATTTACCACTACCTGTACTTCCGATGAAAGCTGTCGTTTCACCAGGTTTTGCAGTAAAGGTGATATTGGAAAGCACATCTTCTTCTGCACCTGGGTATCTAAAGCCAACATTTTTAAATTCAACGTAACCTTTCTTGTCTGAAGCAAATGTTTTCGGCTCTTTTACATCACTAATGGTAATGTCAGTATCTAAAACTTCTGCGATACGTTGTGCGGAAACTGAAGCACGTGGAACCATAATAGATACCATTGAAATCATTAAGAAGGCCATGATGATTTGCATTGTATATTGCATAAATGCCATCAAATCACCAACTTGCATATGTCCCATATCCACTTGGTGTGATCCAACCCAAATAATAAGTACAGTAACGGCATTCATGATAAACATCATCATTGGCATCATAAATGACATTAAACGGCTTACAAATAAATTTGTTTTTGTTAAATCTTGATTTCCTTTTTCAAATTTCTTTTCTTCATGTTTTTGAGTATTAAAAGCACGAATAACGAGCATACCTGTTAAAGATTCACGAGTGATCAAGTTAATTTTATCTACTAACTTTTGGATACGCTTAAACTTAGGAATCGCGATGCTAAATAAACCAATGACTAGGCTTAAAATCGCAATTACCGCAACTGCGATAATCCATCCCATTGAAAGGTCTGTAGTAAGTACTTTAATAATGCCGCCGATACCTAAAATTGGTGCATAGAATACAATGCGAAGCATCATAACCATTAGTGTTTGAACTTGCTGGATATCATTTGTACTTCTTGTGATTAGAGATGCAGTGGAAAACTTATCAAACTCCGCATTCGAGAAGTTGGTAACTTTCCGGAATACTTTCTTTCTAAGGTTTCTGCCGAGTCCTGCAGCTACTTTTGCAGCAAGTAAACTCACGATAACGGTAGCTGCCATACTTACTAAGGATAAAAGTAGCATTTTCCCGCCGGAAGTAAGAATAAAATTAGATTGAAGTTTATCAGTATTGATACCGATTTTCTTATACTCATTCTCAATGTATGAAACAGCTGATTGTGTTACCATGCTGCCTGGCATATTCTTAAACTTTTCATCTGCCTTTTCTTTCATTGCATTGATTTGATCTTGAGGAAGTTTCGCAATGATTGCAAAAGGATCTGTATTTGGCGGAAGTTTCGCCGGTGTGTTGTTGTCACCTGTCGCAGCAGAAGAGAAAGCAGATGAGCCACCTTTTTCAATTCCTTGTGTAATTAACATTGGTTTCCCAAAGATATCGTTAAGTCCGTTAATTATTTTTTTATCTTCTGTATGTAACTTATAAAGTGGCTCTTTATCAAGCTGCGGATAATCTTTTAAGTCATTTTTTAGTTCACTTTGAGAGAGGTTGTTCTTATCTAAAAGGACATAGTTGTCAGCAACTTTTTTCTTCTCATTTTCATTCATAAAGAGCATAAGTTTATCCATTTCACTTTTACGAATAACCTCAGGTACTGCATTTTCTACACCTTTTTGTTGAATCCCTACATTGACAATGTTAGACATATAGTCTGGCAGTGATAGATCACATACTGCCTGCACAGTTAAAAGACATACAACTGCAATGATGGAAGTAACAAATGGTTTTAAATGTTTAATGATCTTTAACATTTAATTCATCTCTCCATTTTCCTTATCTAATTTTTTTAGTTTTTACTCCGTTTCTCTCCTTTATTCTTCGTATTCTCAGTAATTCATTCTAGCAGCTCTTTACGCATTTTCGACCACAGATTAATTTTATGACTATATGAAGATATAATGCAACTTTTAGAGAGAATAGACTTACCTTTGATCAAACATGTTTATAAACCAACATAACGTACAGGAAATCGGCTTTTCTCTTGTCGAAATTTACTTAGCATACAGTGGTCATATATTTTCAAGAATAACGGAAGAATATATAGAAAATGCTACATAAATGTGAAGTTTGATCAACTTAGGGGGGACAACCTTGTTCAATCAGATAGTAAAAGCTGTACCCAATTTATTTACGATTGGAAATTTATTGTGCGGTGTTTTTTCAATTACCATGAATATGAGTGACTATTTGGAAGTAGCCTCCATTTTTATTTTCTTTTCAGCTGTTTTAGATCTCCTTGATGGAAGAATTGCGAGAAAATTAAAAGTGAACAGTGAGTTTGGTGTACAATTGGATTCCTTAGCTGATATTGTTAGTTTCGGAGTTGCGCCTGCACTTCTATTTCATTCGATAGCAACACCATCTATTTTAACTTCTTTGGCATTTATCCTTTTCCCAACGATGGGTGCTTTAAGATTAGCTAAATTTAGTGTAAAACCAACCATTGGATATTTTAAGGGATTACCTATTCCAGCTGCTGGATTACCATTGGCCGGTATGGGATTGTTTTCATATAGCAATGCATGGATTACATTAATCCTCGCTCTCTTAATGGTAAGTCCAATTAGGTTTAAAAAACTTTAATTGGGATCCCGTCTATCGCTTTAATTTCATTTGTGGAACGGTTCGCTAACATCCATCAAGTTGAGGGTTTTGATGTTATTCATCATTTTACGAATGCAGCGATGGGACAGACTTTAAAGAGCTTACCTATTGTAATTGCTCATAATAGATTGTGAAATTGAATAGCCTCCAGTTTTTGAGGCTATTGTTAATATTTCTGATATGTATAAAAAGAAATGATATTCTCCTCTATATTGAACGAATCAACCTTTTTTCTCTAATACCTCAAACGATAAAAATGCACTTCGTTGCTATAAAAGGCAAAAATTTTTCGTTTTGTGGGTTATCTATTTTCTTAGCTTGATAGCGATGTGGTGGTACCTGTTTAAAAGAACTCCTACCTCCCCAAATACTTAGTTACTCCCAAATAACATGACAAAAAGATTAGGAAATCACTCCTAATCTTTTTGTTTATTACTATTCCATTGCCCCAGCAACATCATAATCATTTAAATCTAATTCAATCGGTTGCCCTAACGCAAGTTTAGCAAGTTCTGATCCTAAGTATGGACCTGCTGTTAATCCTGAAGCACCTAATCCGTTCGCAATGAGTATGCCTTCAAAATTAGGTAGTGGTCCAATAACAGGTAAGAACCCTGGTGTAAACGGTCTAAAGCCAACTCTTGTTTCAACCATTGTACCATCTTCTAAACCAGGCGCTACTGTTAACGCTTTATGGAATACTTCATGTAAACCACCAGCTGTTACACGGTGATCGAAACCAGTATCATTCTCATGCGTTGCACCAATTACGACATGGCCATTGTCAAATGTTAAAATATATTGATCGTTCGGCGGCATAACAACTGGCATATTTTCTGTTGCTGTATTTTCCATTTGTAAATGAACAATTTGTCCTTTTTGGAACGTAACTAAGAAATTAATTCCTAATGGGTTCAAGATTTCGTTCGCCCATGCGCCTGCAGTTACCATTACCTTTTCCGCTACAATTGTTTCGTCGTTTACTTTAACTCCCGTAATATGATTCCCTTCACGGACTAATACTGCATCACCTTTTATGAAAGTTGCACCATGTTTTTTCGCAGCGCTTATTAATGCGTTGCGTAATAATCTTCCATTTACTCGTGCAGCGCCACTAATATGAACAGAACTATATTCTTCCGATAATGCTGGGAATAATTTTTTCGTTTCTTCAGCTGATAAGCGAGTGATTTCACCAATCTCCGGTGCATCTTCACGGCGTTTATACGCTCTCTCTTCCATTTGATCTAGTTTTTTCTCATCAGTATGTAAACTAATTGCACCTACACGGTTGTAACCTGTATCCGTTTCACCGTCTTCTTCTAATTGCTGAATTAACGAAGAATAGTAACGTGCACCGCCTTTAACGATTTTATACCATGCTTTATTACGACGTTGCGACAGCCACGGACAGACAATACCTGCTGCTGCATCAGTTGCTTGACCTAAATCTTGACGATCTACAATAGTAACCTTCGCACCAGCCTTAGCAAGATGATAGGCAGTAGATGCCCCTAAAATTCCAGATCCAACTACAATATACGATTTCATTTCAAACACCTTTTCTCTTTTACTAATTATTTAAATATAAGAACATATTTTAGTATACTGAAAGGAATCCTCTTTTCAATGTACTCTTTGCAATTAATTGTTGCATCATTGTGACGTTCCTAATTATTATTTTTTCTTCTTACGGAATAATTCAATTGTTTTATAGCCTTGTGAAAGTATTTCAATCATTTTCTCAAGACGTTTATCGCGTGTTTTTTCTTGTTTCACTGAAAATAAATTACGTGCCCAATCTTTTTGATAACCAGGAGTTAAACTTTGATAAAACTTAAGTTCAGCTGGATGATTAGCCAATAATGCTTCGACATCTTGAATACGATCTGCATAATCAGCAACACATTGACTCGCTGCAGGTGTTTTCTTCGCTTTTTTCTTTTCACGTTTTAAACCTACAACCGTAAAGACATCATCCATACTTACCATTCGCGCAAATTTAATTTCGCTTTCCCCCACATATCCATCATCTCCAACGTTTAATGCCGGAAACATCTCATCACGGTGAATAAACGTACTGTAACGAGAATTACCTTTTTTCGGATATGCGAAAAATACGTAACCTTTTTCAATTAGTAATTCTTCATTACTAATAATAAAATTCGTTTGTTTCACCATTTCATCAAGTGTTTCTACAAAAATAAAAATGGCATCGTGTTCTTTTGAAAATGCAGTTTCTTTACCTGTAAAAATGTCATAATCACTTGGTTCGTTAATAACGACCATATTTGTATACTTATTAAGTTTCAATTTATCGATAACTGACATAATAATCTTCCTTTACATTAAAAATTCATTGTACATACTTTTTATACTGTTCTAGTGTATTATATCTATTAAGAAAATCAAACTTTAAATCGTATCATTCTGTTTCAAAAGAACACAATATTCTACTTAAAGGAATGATTTTATGCCGTATGTAATCCGAGATGAAGGACTAGTTTTGCAAGGAGACGATGGAAAAGAACCCGTTTTTCATACGTATGAAGAGGCTGCAGAAACGTTAAAAACATTAACTATACCGCAGTTTCCAAACATATTAGAAGAAAACCTTTTAAACCAAAAATCATAAAAATAGCCGATTCTGAATAAGAACCGGCTATTTGTTTAGTCATAACTTAATAGCAAATAAAGTATATAAAAGCTCTTTATATTGATTTTCTGTAATTTCACGCTTAGTTTTTTCTCCATAAATGATTTCAGTTAAACTAGTATCCGTTAAAGAGACATGACCAGAGTTCGTCAACTTTACTGCAATGGGTCCTTTATTGAAAATAGATTTCTCATCTTCTATTACTCTTTTTTGAACATCATTTACTACTGCCTCATCAATCATACGATTATAAAAAGCATGACAAACTTTCCATTCTCCATCAACATCTATTCTTTCTAGAACATAGTTTCCTTTACTCGTATCTTTTTGTCTTACTCGATACGAACCGTTTTTAGAAGAAACAAGTTCGCCAGTAAACGGTACTGGCACAAGAGGTACTAATGAAGCAATACCTACATCAATTAAGTACCTTACGTTTTCATAATTTAAAATAATTGTTATATGCCCCTCTTCAAGTGCCCAAGCGTTTATATCATTTTTATATACGGTACCTAGTGCGAGTTGTACATCATAACCACTATCTTTTAAAAAATAGTAAAAAAGAGTATTTAATTCATAACAAAGTCCGCCGCGGGATCTAGTTAAAATTTTTTCTTGTAAGTTTTTCATAGAAATTGTATTCGCATTACTTGCTATTACATCTAAATTCTCAAACGGGATTGTGTGGGCAAATGCAAAGAGTATTGTACTTAATTCTTCAAATTCTATTTCAGTACGTTTTTCAAGGTTTAATCTTGTGAAAAGTTGATCTTGTAACTTTGTCATATTCAGCACCCCTTAATAAGTTATAAATTAAAATAATATATGCTGATTGTAAATTTGAAGGGATATAGTAACAATCTACATTTGCAGTTACTGTACCGGTACAAAATTTAAATTTGAAAAACATATTTATATAAAATACAAATAAGAGGCACCTTCATGGATGCCTCTTTCGAAATACATTTTATATCTTTATTTCAATGAGCTTAACTTTTCAATTGCTTGTTGCTCAGTTGCTAAGAAAAAAATATCCTTACCTTTGTTACATTCATAAATGAAATCTTTTAAGCTTTTACTAGCGTACATAGAAAAATCCCCGACGATAGCAATTTTCACGCTGTAATTAATAAACTTTTGAAGAATATCACCCGCAAGACGTGTTTTTAAGTCAAAGAAACTTTCACTTATTAATGATTTATTGATAACAATCCACTTCGAATCCGCTTCATATTGAACTGTTGCCATGAAATCTAATGCAGATTGAATGTCGGATATTAATACTGTATCGTTTCTGACGACCGCAATATTTATTCCGTCAATTACTACTTTCTTTATTTCCATAGTCTCACTCCTCTATAATTTATAAAGTATATATTAAACATGCTGTGTAGATCTTCATTAACACACATAAATGATTTGCCCCTGGCTCAATATCATCGTAAATAATTATTGTTTTAAAACTTCTCATACGGTCAATGAAATTAAGGGTAATCTATCTTTTTACTATTTTTGAAAATTCATCTCTCCACAATAACTTAATAAATTATCAAAAGAAGTAATCTCGGCATATGGTTTTGTGTCGGTATTATTCTTAATCATATTAGGATTGAACCATATGCCCTTTATATTTGCATTTTGACAACCAGCAATATCCTTTTCTAAGTCATCTCCAACAAATAATACATCTTCTGATTGTACATTTAGCTTATTTAATGCTAATTCAAATATGCGTTTGTCAGGTTTACTAAATCCCGCTTCTTCAGAAATAATGATTGTATCAAAATAACGATTCAAATTCGTGTTAATTATTTTTGCTTTTTGCCTCTGGGTTGAGCCATTTGTTATAATTCCAACTTTAATATGTGACTTTATAGTATTTATGATATTAATAGTTTTTTGGTTTATAGAAAAACATTTTGGGAAATTATTATTCCAAAAGTCTTGAATGTAATTGCGTGGTAATCTATATTTCGGTGGGAATTCATCAAATAATGATTCCAATACCTTCACTTTATCGCTGTGGCCATAGCTTTTTTTATCATATTCCTTGAATTTCTGTAACATTTCGTTTTTTACTGCATGTTGTTCAACATCCCCATAAAACTCCTCTAAAATAATGGAAAACAGTTTATCTACTGCCTTATCCCTATCAAGTAACGTATCATCTAAATCAAATAGCATTGCTTTATAACCCCTCAAATAATTTCACAACCTTTCTCGCATTATATAAATAATCCCTAGTTCATACCTTTAAACTTTTGGTTTCCCCAGAGAATTGTTATTTAGGCGATTAACGATTAAACAGAGAACTAGATAAAAAACTCCAAAGTTTGTGGCACGCGCTCTAGTATTTCGGTAGCTTCTTTTATATTGAAATTCATTTCCTTTTCCCCTTCTGGTAAAGAAGCAAAAGTATATTTTCATACAGTTTTAAGAAATCACATGCAGTTTACATTATTATACATTAGTTTTACTTAAATATTAATCGTTCATTTTATTGAACGTGGAGCTAACACAATAATCGTCTTGTGAAATCTCCTAATTTATCTCCACATAAACTCCAGATAGTAAGGCTATAATGACTACCAGAGGTGATATTATGAAAAACTATCATATTCTCGTGGTAGAAGACGATCAAGAAATTCAGGAATTAATTAAACAATTTTTAATGACACAACAGTATACAGTGGTAGTCGCATCAGATGGATTAGAGGGTATGACACAATTTAATAAGCAATCCTTTGATTTAATTCTTCTAGATGTAATGATGCCCAATCTTAATGGATTTGAAGTATCCAAGATGATTCGAAGTCAGTCAAACGTACCAATTATTATGCTAACTGCGTTAGAAGAGGAAGAAGATCAAATGAAAGGGTTCGATCTTGGAATCGATGATTATATAACAAAACCCTTTTCGTTTCATGTTTTGATTAGACGAGTCGAAGCTGTACTTAGAAGGAGTTATGATAAAAATGTAAATAATCATTTGGTATTTAAAGAAGTGCGTATAGATGTTGATGCATATAGGATATATGTAAATGACGTTGAAATTTTATTAACGACAAAAGAGTTTGAAATTCTACAACTACTATTTCAAAATGAGAGAAAAGTACTCACAAGAGAAAATATCGTAGAAAAAGTTTGGGGGTACGATTATTTTGGAGAAACACGAATAATTGATACACATATTAAAAACCTACGTAAAAAGTTAGCTATCCCTTATATTAAAACAATAAAGGGTATTGGTTATAAAATTGATGAATAATATTGTGAAAATCATGAAGATGAAGCAAATTACTTATAAACTCTTTATGACTACCTCTCTCATTTTGTTATCCTTTGCAGTATTGATTTATTTAACTTTATACTTCTTTCTCCCTACGTTTTATGAGCAATACAAAACAGATCAACTTCAAACAGGGATAAAAGAAATAATTGATAAGTCCAAAAGTCTTACATTTCAAGATGCGATACCAATTTTTGATGAATACGCAAAAAAAAATAACGCGATGCTTTCGCTTCAAAATAAAGAAGGAGTAATTATTTACTCGCCTTCATTTTCTTTTATTCAAAGTGGCACACAAACAACAGTAGTTACTAAGGCAACACGATTTGAGAATGCAGGCACCATTAGCAATTCATATAATGTTACCGAACCAATTCAATTCCAAGATGGTAGTTTAACGCTTGTAGTGTTCGCAACATTTCAACCGATTGATGAAGCTTCGCAGGTATTAGTGCGCTTTCTCCCCTATATTAGTATCATTGTGCTCGTAATTGGTATAGGGAGTGCTTATTTCTATTCCAGGTTTATTACAAAGCCACTTATTTATATTAATGAGGGTGCACAAAAGATGGCAAATTTAGATTTCTCCGAAAAAATTGAGGTTCGCTCTACAGATGAGTTAGGAGAATTATCTAATAGTTTGAATGACATGTCTATTAACTTACAACAAGCTATGTTTGATTTAAAAAAAGCAAATGAACAATTAAAAAATGATATTGAAAAAGAACGAGAAATAGAAACAAAACGCAGAGAGTTTTTTGCGATTGTAGCACATGAATTAAAGTCCCCTCTTACTGTAATGAAAGGATACTTAGAAGGGATGATATACAATATTGGCCCTTATCAAAATCGTGATCAATATTTAAAGAAAAATCATCAAATTATTGAAAGTATGGAACAATTAGTTCGTGAAATTTTAAGCATGTCGAAATTAGAACAACACACCTTTAAACTAAAGATAGAAGAAGTTAATCTTTCAAAGTTAATAGGTACAATCACAAAAGATCTCGAATTTTTTGCTTCTCAAAAAAGCATCCAAATAATAAAAGAAATTGATTCTGACCTTTCTGTTTATACAGATCGTGTTCTTTTTGAAAAAGCATGTAAAAATATTATCCATAATGCAGTTATGTATTCACCACATAATGAAAAAGTCTATATAAAGTTAAGTGATGATTCTAAACAAGGTCAAATCAAAATGCAAATTATGAATACAGGTGTCAATATTAAAGAAGAGGATGTACAACAAATTTTCAAACCATTTTATCGAATTGAAAAATCAAGGAATCGAAATACTGGAGGAAGTGGTTTAGGGCTATATATTGTTAAACAAATTCTTGAAACGCTAAATATAAAATATTCTATAAACAATTTGGAACATAGTGTACAATTTTGCATGGACATTCCATTATCTAAACAAAAAACAAACAAACTCCCCTCTTAGTAGGACGAGTTTGTTTGTTGTAGTTTTAGTATTCATATTTTTCGAGTTACTTTTTAAGCAATATTGGGATTAGCTTTTTTACCAATCCACATACCTAAGCCCACCATGCCAAGCCAACAGCAAATTGCTAATATAAACATCAATCGTTGTACGGATAACCCTTCAATTTGCATTTTACTCTTCCCGACAATTGTTTGGAAAAGTTGCGACCATTCGACATCATAAAACACCCCTACTCCCACAACCACAATCAATATAAAAAATTGTAAAAATATATTCCCAATATTTCTCCATGTTGTGTAAATGAGTAAAGAAAGCTCTCTATGTGTAGCGTTCGCCATATATACTTTCATATTATTTTGAGAAGAAATACTATTAATGGCATAGCTCCCAAATGTAACGCTAAGGACTATAAATAGTGGAGAATAAAACCCGAATATCATGATTAAAGTACTTACTAAAAACAAATGGATTGGATTAACTTTCTTAGCAGCTTTGATATCTAAAAATATGGACATCAAAATCCCTAATAGGTATGGTCCAACTAAAATGAAAATACAGGTTAACATGTTATAGAAAATAAAACTATAAAAAATACCCATCAAAAATAAATATCCATTTCCTAATCCAAGTAAAAATGATTCTGCCTTTAAGCGAATTGGTAAAGAAGATGAAAGTTTATGAAAGAACTTTCCTTTCAATAAACTCAAAAACATGAAACAAATAAGCGCTATAGAAAGTAGAAAAAAATAAAAAATATATTGTTCATTATTTATGTTACGACTTGTTCGAATCAAAAGAATAAGCATTGAGACAAAAAGAAACTTTCCTACAACCGATACGATGGAGATAGGTAAAAGCCCTTTGGCTAACTCTGTTCTCGGCATTTTTTTTATAGCAAAAAGGATACTGATTAAACAAATCCCATATATGCATGTTATCAGCGGCGGCGATAAAAAACTAATCGCTAACAATACGATTATTAATAAAAGAAAAACGATACCAATAATAATCGCTTGTTGATTTTTATTATAAACCTTTCCCCCGCCTTCCACATGTAGAAACAATAAAGTACTCGTCATGGTAGAAATTGTACTAACTGCAAAACCAGAAAATAACGCACTTATTTCTAGCCATCTTGAACTCCATCCAAGGAAAGTAACACTAAGTAATGCTACTATCAGAATAGAAACAGTCCAATATAAGGAGCGGTGAATCCCAGCCTTATTCACAATAGGTATCCAGATAAACACACCCGTCATATAAGTTGTATAAAACAAGATTGATGGCCAGTATCCCTCAAAGCCTTTCGAAATCTGTAATCCATAAACAATGTAAATAAGCATGGGTGTAAAGATAGTCGTTATTAGTAGACTAAATGTAGTTATACTTTGCACCACAAGTCTTTTTTGCTTTGTCGTATGTATCGTATAACACCTCACTTAAAATGAAATCAGTAGTTGTTATTACTTATTCTGTCCGAAATGAGGTTGTTATATATGCGCAATCCAATTGAAATTCCCATTACGAGGTAAACTCAATCTAAATCCACATTAAATTAAGTGGCGTGCAAAAAAGGTGGATTTTGTGATTCTTATAAATAAAATTAATGGATATATTCAAAACCTTAATCATAAATGGAACAAATGTGTTACTTAGATTGTCTATTACGTATAAAAAATGTGCTTTTGGTAGTTCTCTCATTTTGTAATGCAAGAAACACAAGATGAGTGCTATCTGGTACATTTATTAATTGTATCGGTATGTAAAATACCTATACAAAATCCATAAATTCTTGAAAGAGGTTGAAAATGTATGATAGTTTCAAAGAAGTTTTTTCACATTTCGCATTATAAAAAGATGTTACCTGTAGTATTACTTTCATGTGTAACGCTTATAGGCTGTTCCAATAGTAATATTCAATCCGCACCACCGAAACAAACCAAACAAGAAAATACAAGTAATCATTCTTTTGTAAAGCTGGAAAAAGAATATGATGCTAAGCTTGGTATTTATGCATTGGACACAGGTACGAATCAAACCGTTACTTATCGTTCAGATGAACGGTTTGCATACGCATCTACCCACAAAGCCCTTGCTGTTGGAGCACTGTTACAAAAGAAATCAATAGAAGATTTAGATCAAAAAATTAAGTATACTAGCAAAGATCTTGTGAATTACAATCCAATTACTGAAAAATATGTAGATACAGGTATGACTCTGAAAGAGCTTGCGGATGCTTCCATTCGATATAGCGATAATACTGCACAAAATCTTATTCTTAAACAATTAGGTGGGCCAAGTGAATTCAAAAAATCACTGAGAGAAATAGGAGATACTGTCACAAATCCTGAACGTTTTGAACCAGAATTAAACGAAGTGCAGCCAGGAGACACTCGTGATACTAGCACCCCAAAGGCATTAGCTACTAGTCTTCAAGCTTACGCGCTAGGCGATATACTTTCCATTGAGAAACGGAACTTTTTAATAGATTTGATGAAAAGAAATACTACGGGGGACAACTTAATTCGTGCTAGAGTTCCAGGAGAATGGGAAGTAGCCGATAAGACTGGCTCTGGCTCTTATGGAACAAGGAATGATATTGCAATCATTTGGCCACCAAATAAAAAGCCAATTATGCTTGCGATACTTTCTAATCATGCGAAAGAAGATGCGAAATACGATGATAAACTTATTGCAGATGCAACTAAAATAGTGTTAGATGCTTTAAAAGTAACGAATAAATCATAGTAATGAATTTAAGCTGCTCCTACTTTACGGCACATTTAGTTTTAAAGACTAATACTTATCTAAACGCTAAGAAGTGTAAGCGTATTTTCAGACAACGAAGGAGGTAAAAGCCTCCTTCTGCTCCTAATCGAACTCTCATCCCATTCCTAAAGAAGACGACGCCACATCGTAGTGGTCTTTCAAGTTCGAATCTCCTATTTAGAGTTAATATTTTACGTTTCCTTTCATCTTCAACCATTCTAATGTTCAATCATATTACGCATATTTTTAGATTTTCCATTTGTAGCTATATTAATCGAGACATTTAAATCTAATTCTTTATTTTGAAGGGATATCCCCCCCTCTTTTTTATATTGTTTCCACAATTTATAATTCTGCCGATATAAGGAATGTGATAACTGATACGTGTCAATCCCTCTTTCGATTCCTTTTCGGTACGTTTTTTTTATTTCTTTTTCAACTTGGTCCTCTGCAATTTTTTTAATATCATTTACAGGCATAGAATTTATTAATTGAAAAATATCAGCATCGAAATGGATGTTCATAAGCATGCGTAACTTTCCATTTTTTAAAAAATGCTTTGTATCTATCTTTGGATTTTTTAATACTATATGTCCAATGATTTTCTTGTTAAATTTTAATAGTAATGGAGCTCGTTTAGTATTTTCATCCGTCCATCGAACCCCAGCAATATCATGGTCGTTTAAATGATTTATATAGGATTTATCATTTATAAAACCATAACCACTAAATTTTAACATTGGAAATGATGTATGTCCTTTTTTCCAATATGTTTTAGTCGTAGCTAAGAAAGGAATGCGCGTTGTCATCCCAGGTTCATAATAATTTCTTTGGAATTTATATAAAGGTAAAGGATCTATTATTGTATATTGCTTGGTTATCTCTTTTGGTAAATTAATGATTGTATATAATTGAGAAATATTTAAAATATTATTGTTCGCTAATATATTCTCTAAAGGTTCCTTAGTTCCAAATATCCACATAGTATCTCGAAATTGAAAAAAACGAGAGAAAAAATCATTAAATTGATTTAAGTCACCATGTTTTAGAAATCTCTCTGTTACAACAATTGTTTTGAGATGCTCCCATGAGATTTCTTGTTGAGCACCCTTATAAAAATCAAATGCTGCCTCATCTAAAATGGGGCCTCTTCCCTTTCCGATATAGGCCTGGCTATAATTACGGGTAGTGCTCCCTTCTTGTTTAGCTATGTTAGAAAAATTAATAAATTGCGGACGGATGATATAGTTATTATCTTTAAAATCGATACCTAGACTATTTATATACAAAACGTGATGCAACTCTCTTTGATCCCAACACCCTGTTAGAAACGTACACATCATAAAAAGAAATATAACTATTCTTTTATTTTTCTTCATCGGTACTCTCTCTTTTCCTTGTATTATCTTGCGTATGCAATTCTTTAGGTCTTTTTTTCATATACGTGAAAGGAAGTCTAAATGTGGCTGCTAGCATACTTTTAAACACAGGGGGTGAATATGGTGTAAAGAATGGAACTCCAAAAGAGCGTAAATTTACTACATGTATCACCATCACAAGGACACAAAAGATAAATCCTACTATGCCTAATAAAGAAGATACTAAGAATACTACATACCGCAATATACTTATTATTCCTGTTACTGACTGATTAGTTAAAGCAAATGTCGAAACAACCGAGATTGCTATTATAATGACCATAGATGCTGAAACAATTCCTGCACTAATAGCAGCTTGTCCAATAATTAATCCCCCTACAACAGATAATGTTTGACCAAATACGGCAGGAACACGTAATCCTGCTTGCCTCAAAATTTCAAATAAGGTCATCATAATTAGCCCTTCTAAAGGAGCTGGAAAAGGAATCCCTTCTCTTGATAAGCTTAATGTAGCTAGCAACGTATAGGGAATCTGATCTGGATGATATGTAATTAGTGCTATCCAAATTCCTGGAAGAAATATAGAAATTGCTATCCCCAAAAGACTTACAAGTCGTACAAAGCTACCGAATATATAGAAAAAATCTTGATCTTCCGATGTATTCACAAAAAAAGGAAATGTAACTGGTGCAATTGTCGCTGTTGGTGACCCTTCAACTAGTAAAATAAAACGTCCATATAGCAAACAATTCACAGCATAATCAGGGCGCCCTGTATATTCAACTAAAGGAAATACACTAAATTGATTGTTTGTAATTAACTCTTCAATTTGTGCACTTGAAACAACCCCGTCTATTTTAATTTGTCTTAATTTTAATCGAACTTGATTAATGATATCTTGGGATGCGACATCTTTTAAATACATGAGTGCTACTTTAGTTTGTGTTCTTTCTCCAATAATAAATTCTTCATAACTAAGAGAACTCGTTTTTAGTCTTTTTCTAATTAATCCTATGTTTGTGTTTAACTCTTCAACAAATCCATCACGTCCACCACGAATGGTCATCTCTGTATTTGTTTGTTCAACTGATCTGGTAGGTATTTGGGCAATATCAACTATATATCCATGTTTAGATTCTTCAAAAATAATAAGGAGGTTACCTTCAAATATAATCTGAGAGATAGTTTCATTCGAATTTACCATATCTAATTTCTGTACTGATAACTGGGGAATTAATGTTGAGAGGTTAAACTCTTCTATCGAATTACTTGAAAGCTCTTTGCAAACATGGGATGATGTGGCTTGTTTTAATTTTGTATTGTCAATTAAGTTTTGACAATAAATAAACAATACTGAATTCTTTTTTTCTTTCTCATCCAATTCACGCTTTATTACTTTTACATCGCTGCATCCTTCAAACCACTCTAGTGTTATCTTCTCATTTATTTCTACTCGTTTGTTCATCTACGTTGTCTCCTTCAAACTCAGCAACCTTATATAAAATACATCCTCATACTCTTTTAAGAGCTTTTCTTAAATTTAGCAATCCATACAAACACTATTAGTAAGATAGAAAACAAAAATAGCCCTAAAGCTGAAACTGGTAAAATAATTTGAGATACAAACCAATAGAAATTAGAGTCACTGATGGGTAGTATACTTATTAATAAAATACATGAAAGTATTGCAAACATAATCCCATTTCTCGTTTTCTGATTTGTAATTGATAACAAATCTGGTATAAGAAAAACAACAAGTGATAGACGAATAAATATCCCTACAAGCCACTGATACACGGAGAGAAAGTCTAAATTTTCAATATACCTTCCTATTGACACAAGTCTCCATTCTTCAAATGCTGGATATCGTTGGTTTGCCGCTACGAAAGGTCCAAATTCTATAATAGCTGCCATAACTGGGCCTATTGTGATACCAATAATAACCATTCCCAAAGCAATCAGTTGATATAATTTGACTTTTGAACAAATGTGATGTTGTAAAAAAAGAATAAAAATTAACTCTAGAAATCCTGCTGCAGGATAAACCATCCCTTTAAATACTGGCTTTATTCCATTTTCCATCATTGGCTGAAGTAAAGAATAATCTTTATGTGGAACATTTGCAAACATTACAAAAAAACCAAGTAGGAATACAATAGGTAACAAAACACCTGTTGTAAGTGCAATAGATTGAATTCCTCTTGTAGCATTATAGAGACAAATCATTGAAAAAAGTATTCCTAATACAAAGTGAGGTGTTTCTGGTAAATAAAAAGAGAAAAAGGTTAATGTTTCTTTTAGTGCAACGACACCAATTGTTATTAAATAAATCACAACTATGAATATGATTGGATATACACTGAGTTTCCCGAAATTATTTTTTAACCACGAAAACAAGTGTTCATTTTTTATGTTTCTATATATGATGAATATTAATGAAATCCAAATCAAGTATATAATGCTTACTAATATGATAGAGATCCACGAATCTCTACCTGAGGTATCTAATAACATAGGAATCATAATGACATGATTAATTATCCCAATACTACCAATGAGTATCATAGAAACTTGAAATAAAGTAATTGTTTGCTTAGTCATACATACCACCATATTTTGTAATGAATAAATATTACATAGTATAACTGATACATTGCATCTTTATTCCAAATGGTTAGTGCTTAGAGCCATGGACAATTAAACGCTCTTATTTATAAAATCTATCACATGAGATGTAAGCTAGTTCCTTTTTACAAATAAATAATTAAACGGGACAGTATTTAGATCATACATCTAGATACTGTCCCATTTTTTACATGCAATTCTTCAATGATATAGTAAACCGATCATAACAAAAAGAACCTGTAGAATATACTACAAGTTCTTTTTCAAAAATTGTTAAAAAGGAAATAACAAACTATCTTAACATTCAATACAGGGAGACCATTTTGATTATGGCTTGGTTATATTGTATATCAAATATAAACATTTGAAGAAACTGATTTCGAAAATTATGTGAATTAAAAAACTAGGGTGATATTAAATTTCGTTTACTACCAACTTCTTCTTACTTAAATAGACTGCACGATCTGATTTTTTAGCAACTTCCTGTGAGTGCGTCACAACAATAATACATTTATTTTCTTTATGTGCAAGTTCTTGAAACAGTTCTATTATATCCATTGCCGTTTCTTCGTCGAGGTTTCCTGTCGGCTCATCCGCAATCAGTAAATCAACATTACAAGATAACGCTCGAGCGATTGCAACACGCTGCTGTTGCCCGCCACTTAGTTGCAGAACATTTCGTTTCGCTTCTACTTCTGTAAGTCCTACTTTCTCTAATAATTCTAACGCCCTTGCCGTTTTATTTTGCACTTTAACACCTGTAATTTCCATTGCTGTTAAGACATTTTGAAGAGCAGTCATATAGGTAATCAAATTATACGATTGGAAAATTACCGATACATTTTGATTACGGTACCGATCCAAACCAATTTTTCGAATATCCTTTCCATTAAATAGTACATAACCATTTTTAGGTATATCTAGCCCACAACCTAAGCTAAGCGTAGTGGTTTTACCAGATCCGGATGGTCCTAGAATCGTGTAGAAATGTCCTTTTTGAAAAGAAAAGTTAACATTTTCTAGTATCGCTACTTTTTTTCCGTTACTTTCATAATAATAATCTAAGTTTTTAAATTGTAAAATCGTCTCCATATCGAGCCTCCTTATTCATCTTTTAAAAGAATTTGTTTTGGATTCAGGCGTAGAATAGATAATGCTGGAAGAAGCGTTGCTAATATAGCAATAGCTAGTCCAATTCCCCCCATTTTTCCTACATCCTCTCCCGTTACACTTACATCAATTTTATCAATTGGCTCCTTTTTTTGGTCTTGTAGACTACCACCAGGTCCAGCCACCATTACAGTACTATTTTGTGAGGTGTCTGTTTCTTCACTTGCTGTAGCAACTTCACTCGAAAGTAAGTTATCCCCTACGAACTGAGAAACTTTAGCTCCTGTTGTTATGGATAATCCAAACGCTAAAATAGCAATACATACTACTTCTACTACGAACTGCGCCATCAGTTTCCATTTTTTCTCTCCAATGGACAATAAAATCCCCATTTCCTTACGACGTGCTTTAATCGATAACATAATGATTAATCCTAAGATAATCGCACCTGCAATAGATACCATATAGATAATCATTTGAGACGTAGAAGCGATATTTTCGATAGGACCAATCATTTGTTTGTACAATGAATCTTGTGCATCTAACTTAAAATAATTAAAATCAATATCAGATTTTTTTGCTTCTTTTTTAAATGCATCAATGTATTGTGGATCGTTCAATGAGTACACAGCTTGAATACTACTACTCATACCTTCATCTGTTTCTAATTTTTTTAAAGTAGAGTAAGGCATATATAGTTTATTAGCTGGATTCATCATAGGAGGGGGATTTTGACCCATTGGTTGCTCATTCGTTTCGTAAATACCGATAATTTCAATTTCAAGAGTTTCCTTTTTATCCCCTGATTGAACTTTAACTTTATCTCCTACTTTCAAATTATTTTGTTCCGCTAATCGTTTTTCCATTAAAGCTACATTTTGATCTTGCATCTGTTCTGTAATTGGTTTTCCATCAACGATTTTATTTTTTCCATTTTTAAAGCTTTCTTGTAATAAAGACTTGCGAACTCCTTCTATCATAAGAGAAGAATTCATATCTATTTCTGTACCTGAACCTGATCCTCCCACCATTGCCACGCTACCTTTTCCTTTTCCTTCTCCTTCTGAAACTCCTACTAATTTAAATCCATCTGCAATTCCGAAATTATGGGTTATATAATTGTAGTCTTTTACATGCTTTGACTTGGCTAATTGATCTGTTTCTTTTGTATTGAGATGCGGCGGATTAGGCGCTTCTCCAGTTTCCCTTGCTTGTTTTCCTAATTTATCAAAATCAAGACCTAAAGTAACATCAGCACCCAGTTTTTTTCTTGCTGCATCAGCAGCTTTTTTTGATGCATTTTGGATTGTGAATCCTGCCAACACTAAATTTGTAACAATTAGGAAAACTGCCATCAAAATTAATGATGTTCCTACTCTTTTTTTCATACTGAGAATTGCTCGTTTCATAAAGTTCATTTTTTCTTACCTCCTTGATAACTTGTATTCTATATAGGTTATCTAGAGTCTATATGGAGCTAATCGGTAGTTTATCTAGAGATATAAGGAGTTTATGTGTAGTTATTCATTGACCTGGTCAAGAAAGACCGGAACACATATTCAAAAACGTAATCGTTTTTGAATATTGGCAAGGAGGTTATGGCTTTAGATAGCATTGAATGAGAGCATACAAATCCATGCTTATTACGTAATTTCTATACAACAAATAAAAACCACCCTATTTGGATGGTTATATGTGTGCTTGTTAAATATGAAAATTCATTAAAGAATATGGAGGTTTATTGAAGTTGGTCGGATTCTCTAATAATAATATTGTGTTAAAAAGCCTAACTTATAATTTTATAAGTTAGGCTTTTATGCTATCTATAAGAAAAAGTTATAGAGACTCATAATATTTTATAATTTAACCTTTTGTATTTAAACAAGTAAAATAAAAGTAACAAGTGCATACATTAAGGAGGTTTTTTGATAGTGACAGAAACTATAACATTTAGGATTGCAACGGCAGATGATTTAGATGAAATTGTAAAAATGCTTGCTGATGATGTTTTAGGAAATAAAAGAGAGCGCTATGAAACACCACTCCCTGATAGTTATATAAGAGCATTTCATGCTATTGATTGTGATCCAAATAACGAGTTGATTGTAGCGTGTGATGGGACGGAGATTGTCGGTATTCAACAAATTACATTTACGCCTTACATTGTACGTCAAGGGGGTTGGAGAGCTACAATTGAGGGTGTACGGACAGCCTCATCAAAACGTGGTAAAGGTATAGGAAGTAAACTTATTAAATGGGCTATTCAACGTGCTAAATTACGGGGATGTCATTTAGTACAGTTAACAACAGATAAAGAACGACAAGAAGCTTTACACTTTTATAAGAAATTAGGTTTTAAAGATTCTCATGAAGGATTAAAACTCTTTCTCTAATGAATATAGCTATTTATATACCAAAAAGACGTATATTGTGAGGTTAATTAACTATAGGCTTCGAAAATCATGGTAACTATCACTTTATTAAATATACAAATTGACACATTGTCTTTCATATAAATTACGTCACTTCAAAAGGTGTACCTTTTGATACGAAAATAAGTAAGTTAATGTTCTCTTTTATGCGTGAGAATATTAACTTGCTTTTTAGGTTTTTGTAAAAGATATTTATAGTTTTATTTTATTGATAGCTTTATAATATAATATACAAATTCCCCACCTGTTTTATAATTCAAGCATCTACTATTAGGAAAAGAGAATATTTCACAATTAATTTACAGCATAAATTTTGTCCACCTTTTAGACGATATGTATTTTGGAGGAGGTTAATTTGATTTTTTCAAAACTCATTGATCGATACGCCTTGTATGATTTGCACAAAAAAAGAAGTGTAAAGTTTCAGTATACTTCTCTTTCTAACACTTCACTATATATAAAGGACATAGAATTTTTTTATAAAGTAAAACCATCTCATATTCATTTTAACATTAAGCATTTAAAACAAGAAAAGGAATACATGGTTGGACAATTCAAATATAAAAGCTCGGTTCAATCTGGTGATTCACGCAACGATTCTGTCACTGGGGAATTATTTTTACATGAAAATGAAGATGCACCTCATGTCATCTTTGTTCACGGTTGGAGAATGGATTCTAACGAACGTGTAAAAAAAATATTCCACGACCATATGACCAACTTGAAGTGGAATATTTATTATTTCACTTTACCATATCATTTTGACAGAAAACCGAACCAATCCCTATACAGTGGAGAGTACATGGTAAGTGCCAATGTTGAACGAACTGTAGAAGCAACTAGACAAGCGGTAGCTGATTTACGAACTTTGATCAAATGGATTAAAGCAAATAAAAATGGTCCCTTGATTTTAATAGGAATCAGTTTAGGTGGAGTTATTACTAACTTAACATCTCTTGTTGAACCAGAAATTGATGTGTTAGCATCCATTTTCTACGCGAATCGACTCTCTTATTCAATTTGGAAGACAAATCCAGGTAAATTTATTAGAGAAGACTTGGAACATCATGGTGTTACGTATGATGATTTAATAGCTTATTGGAAAATCACTGAACCGAGTCAAGCGTTACCAAAAGTAAAAAAAGAAAATATTTTATTAATTTCAGGTAAGCACGATCTATATGTGCACTCTGAGGATACGGACTATTTGTGGGAATCCTGGGAAAGACCTACAAGATATATTTATACATGTGGACATGCCGGGATTGTTCTTAAACGCAAAAAAATTGCAACTGATACTATCAATTTTATTCAGAATCGATTGAACTCCCCTCACATCCCCAAAGACATACCTTAAAGTGAGGGATTACTAAGTATAGACTCTTATACTTGTAATCTTTCATTTTATACCAAGTTCATTTCATACGGAAAAGGGTTACTCATCATTTTCACCAGGGGCTTATTTTTATGAAAAGAAATTATTGTTGTTTACCCTTTATATGCAATATTACATATAAAAATCTTTAATTGTTCTGTTATAATTTTAAGAGTGAATTATTCATCCATTAATTTACACCATCCATATCTACAGTTATGGAAACCCTAATTACACGTAAAAAAGAGAAGAACCTTGGTGAGTTCTTCTTTTTTTGTTTATTTTTTTCATTAAATTGTAATATAATTACAGTATGTGAAATTATACTAAGTTAACTTTTAAAGCGAAGTGAAAACAACCGTCACTTCGCTTTTTGCATTTATTTAATCGGTTTCTCTGTTTTTAAAACTAGTGAACTTAATGCAGGAATTTTAATTTTATTGTCATGGACAACGTAAAGTGTTTTACTTCCCGCCTGATTCCCGTTTACTAGCACTTTCCATGGACCTTTCGATGGAAGTGTTATATCAACGGCTTCCCTATTTGCATTGTGAGCCACCATAAAGTATTCGCTTTTATTCCCACTTCCCTTTCCATCTATTGTATAAGCTACAACATTTTTTGGAACATCGATAAAAGCAATATGCTTTTTAATTTGCTCTGCAGATGTCATTCGAAAAGCTGGGTATTTTTTGCGTAAATCTATTAAGCCCTTCATGTACTCTACTTCATTATTAAATGCTGCACGGCGTAACCAGTCCATCTGGTTAATTGAATCAGGAGATTTGTAACTATTATGATCACCATATTTTGTGCGCATAAACTCTTGTCCTGCATGTAAGAATGGAATACCTTGTGATGTTAATAAAATAGAAGAAGATAATTTATGCATTTGTTTTCGCATTTCTTCACTGTCACCTGAATTAGTCAACTCAAGTTTATCCCATAAAGTATGATTGTCATGTGCTTCCACATAAGTTAGCACCTGCTCCGGATCTTGATAAGTAGACGAATTTGTATCATAGTCAATACCGGCTGTAATGCCTTTTTTAATACGGTCTTCCATGTTTTGTTTTCCATTTACAAAACCATTTTCTTTCTCCTCAAATACACTACCTTTCAATCCATCACGTATATTATCGTTAAAATGAGCAATCCCTTTCATTTTCTCCGCATTTTTTTGATTTGCTTTCAATTCAGCCGCAAGAGGTGTATTTAAATCCCATCCTTCTCCATGCAGAATAATAGAAGGATCAATTTGATTAACAGCTTTACGTATCTCATTCATCGTTTCATAATCATGAATACCCATTAAATCAAAACGGAACCCATCTAAATTGTATTCTTTTGCCCAGTATGTGACGGAATCTACCATGAATTTTCTCATCATCTTTCGTTCTGAAGCGGTATCATTCCCTACTCCAGTTCCATTTGCTAATGTTCCGTCTTCATTGTAACGATAATAGTAACCTGGAACTAACTTATGAAAATTTGATTCAGCGGCATTATACATATGGTTATATACTACGTCCATCACAACACGAAGATTATTATCATGCAATGTTTGAATCATTTGCTTTAATTCAGTTATTCGAACAGTTGGCTCAAAAGGATTTGTAGAATAGGAGCCCTCTGGGACATTGAAATTTTTCGGGTCATATCCCCAATTATATTGTGGTTCATTTAAATTCTCTTCATTTACTGAAGCATAATCAAATATCGGCAAAAACTGAACGTGAGTAACACCAAGATCTTTCATATGATCAAGTCCTGTTTTTACACCTTCAGGCCCTTTTGTTCCTTTTTCTGTTACACCTAAATATTTTCCTTTTTGCTTAATACCACTTTCAGGTTGAATGGAAAGATCGCGTACATGCAATTCATAAATAATAGCATCTTCCGGATTTTTAAATTTTGGCTTTTTGTTCACTTTCCATTTTTTAGGATTTGTTTCTTCTAAATCAACAACTGCACCTTTATCTCCATTTACAGAAGCAGCACGCACATACGGATCAACCGCTTCAGTCCACTTATCCCCAATTTTCACCTTATACGTATAAAAGAGACCTTTTTTGTTCCCTTTAAGTTCTGCTTTCCAAGTTCCCTTTTCACCTTGTTGCATGTTTACTTCAGTACCTATTTTATCGCTCCATTTTTTATATGTAACTAACTTCGCTTCACTCGCAGTAGGAGCCCATAAACGGAACTTTGTATGTTGCGGAGTATATATATTCCCTAAATCATTACCACCATAATAAAATAAATTATCAAATTCCTCGCTACGAATGACTTTACCGATTTCAGTATTCGCATCAGCTAAGTTTGCTATTTTAACTTTGTATGTTTGTTTTAAATCAATTTTCTGTTCCGTAATTATTTTAACCTTATTAGTATTATCTCCACTATTTTTATCATAAGGATTAATTGCCTTAATTTTAATTCCCTCAATTTCAATTTTCTGTTCCTTACTATTAAACGGAACATTAGTCGTTACAGTAATTTCATTAAAACTATCAATAGTAGCTTTTTGAATTGAGAGATCCGAAGAAGGCTTAGAGTTATATACTTTTTCATCACCCGAAAGGATCCATACTTCAGCACGACCATCCCTTATATTTTCAACCCAGTGATCACCTCCATCTTTTTCCCATTCATTGGTACGAACTATAAATCCTACACGATTATAGTCACCATCTATTTTTATCTTAGCGTATTTTCCAAATTCATCTTCACCAGTAAATTCATAAGATTTACCGTTTGCATTTTCTCCCCATGCCCAAAGATTCCAGTCTTTTGTATTTCCAGATTTCTCTTTGTAATGAATGATAACTTCAGTTGTTTTCGAATTTGAAACTGCCTTCACACTCTGAAAAGAGAAAACAGATGATAACATAACGATTATGGCAAGTAATAAAAATGATTTGTTAATTAATCTTTTTGTCATTTGCACCACATACACCCTTTCTTTATATAGTACGAGCTATTTATTATGCTCATACTAAATTACACTGCTTAAATTAATGTAGAAATCCCTTTTACTTCACCCCCATATTGACTATTTTCACGTATGTATTTCAATGATCTTTTAATACGAAAACGTTTGCATTAATGCTTAAAAAAATAGATTTGTTTTTGCCCTCATATATTTGTAAATACTAAAAGATCAGGGAAATCATTTTAAAGCAATCGTTTGTTATCGCTTTCATTCTATAGCACTTACTATTAAGAGGTCAATATATTATTAATTTTCTGTTTTTATACCCTTGAAATCTTATATATTTGTCGTAACTTATTGAAGATAGATGCCTGATTATTGCTTAGTAATTTTATTTTCACTAATACATTGCCACGTAAAAAAACAGCTAATATCTTAATATGATATTAGCTGTTTTTTATAATGTATTAATATATGAATAAAAACTATATTTCTAACTTACTTAATTTTTGCTGCATCAAATGCCTTTTGCACTGCTTGAACTTCAGCTGTATTCGCCCCATATTTATTAGTTGCCACTCGAATACATGCTGATTTCAATTCTTTGAAATTAGAAGTCATGTTTAACTCATCTGTATTTGCATAATAGAAAATATCAAACATTTTATCTTCACCAATTCCTTTAACAGTTACTCCGTTATGAGTTCCGCCTTTTGCAATGAGATACGCAACTTTATTAATAATACTTGAATTAAAATGAACGCCACCTTGATCCCATCCATTAAAATCGTTAAATTCACTGTAATCATCTGGATACGGTACTCCAAGTGAAGATGGAACAGAAGCTGGGTTTTCCATATCACGGAAAACAGATCCAGTTTGTTCGCCCATTGTCCAGTTAAAGGTTCCATTATTTACGTATTTCTCAATAGATGTTCCCATAATATCAGATAGCGCCTCATTAATCGCACCAGATTCACCGTAATATTCAAGATTAGATTCGCTAGAAGTAACAGCATGTGTAAATTCATGTCCAGCTACGTCATATGCCTTGACAATAGGATCACCATATACAAGCATACTTCCATTATTAGCACTTAATGCATTTTGCCAATTTTTCGGATCGTTCGTATCTTCAGAATCCCAAGCATGTACAACTGAAACTACCTTTTGTCCCTTATTATCAAAACTATTACGCTTATATTTATCTTTATAAAAATCAAATACCTTTGTTGCTAAGTAATGAGCACTTACTGCTTTTGGATCGTTAAATGTTGTTGAAGTGCTGGTTGCTAGTGTACCAGGATAATAGCTTTCTTCTTTAGTAATATCTCTGTAATTCACATCATATGTTTCAATTCCTTGCCCTCTTGTATAATCGGCAAGTGCATATTTGCCATTACTTTGTTTAGAAATACCAAATGAACGAGATATACCTAAATCATCTTTTCCTGTTCCAGTTAATGATGTAAGACTGCTTTTTTTACTTTCCTTTAAAGCTCCAACTAGTTTTTCACTTGCTTTTAAGTTAGATTCTTGTACCATATTTTTTAACATATCACCATTTTGTGCATTTACTAAATAAGTTCCAGAAACATAGTTTGGTGTTGCCGCTTCAAATGTAACTTGATATGCATTTGAAGCTTGTCCATTATTTTCATCAACAAAAATAACTTCCTTAACTTCTGGCTCAGAAATAAACTTGATATCGTTCCCATATTTCGTATAAATATATTGTTTCGCTTCATCTTTTGATAGATTAATAGGCTTTTTCAATTCTTCTTGTTTTAAATTTTGCGCGCTATCGCCTGAAACACTTTTAATAACACCCTTATTATCTACGTGTGCAGTTAATTGATGGCCATATACTTCTTTTCCTTCGTATGTTTGCTGCATACGCACAAGTGTTGTTCCATCATACGAACCACGTTTTTGAAGAACTTTATAATCTACTCCTGTTTCTCCATTGACTTGCTTTGGAGAAAGAGCTTGTTCAGCTTTCTCCTTAAGAGCATCTTTTACTACATTCTCTGGTGTTTTTTGTGACGGTTGTGTAAGTTCACCTGAACGGAATGAGTCCTCTTGAATTTGAACTTGTAGTTGATCTGTTTCCTCTGCATGGCCTATTCCGTATGGTGCCACAGCTGTTAAAGCTAATCCTGTTGTTAATGCTACTTTAGTTAATGTCTTTGTGTTTTTCATTTTTTCACCTCGTATAATTTTTGAAATAGAAAGCTTGTACAAAGTATACTGTCTATTTATGTCGAAAAAAAGAGAAAATACAAAATTTATGTAATATTATGCAAAATTACATAAATGTGGTCGATAAAATAAAAAATGAGCCCTTTTAGGTGCTCATCCAATTGGTTAGTTATTAATTATCTATATTCATTCTAATCAAAGTACACTTATATCTTATTAACAACATAAAAAACCACTCTTTACTATTTTAAGAATAGTAGATAAATACTTTAGTGAGGCAACGCATATAGAAGTTAGATTTTTCAATATAATTTTGTTATTTATGTCTATAGCTGCATGGATTGGAACGTATTGAGACTGCTGAAGTCTTATATGAGTTTCAGGCTTTTTTATCTTGTCAAAAATATCTTTTAAAGATAAATTTTTCTCCCCATTTAAATATAGAAAAGGACGTATCTATTGCATGTTATTAACTTAAGGTATGTTCTTTTAAAGCATATTATAAATATACATAGCGAGAAATGAAACAATAATTATTCAAATGAAAACCCCCTGAATTTTTAAAGTAATCCAGGGGGGTTTTTACCGATGATTTTCTATATTTCCATACCGATCACAAACTTTTTTAGGATAATGGTATGTCCAAGTTGAATAGTTTGTTGCACGAGAGCCATCTTTTTTATATTTATTTAATTATCCTACTAAGTTTTTTGTAAAATTCACCTTTTCTTTTTACATGATTAAACTGATTTGGATTAATATTAGCTTTTTGTGAGAGTGCTACAATCTCTTCTTTTGTAATTGAATCTTTAGTATTTATAGATGCTATATTTGTATATTTTCCATCTTCTGTTTTTGGGATTTCTAAAATCCCTTTATTTACAAGATCAACTACAGCCTTATGCTCTGAAGAATGTGTATCTACACCAGTAATTTTCCAATTATGCATAACTTTTGGCGTGTATACACCGTTCTTTACCTCTTTTAAATATGTAATAGCAAGATTACGAATGGTTCCACCTGTTTCTCCGAATGCATTCTCTTGTTTAGATGACCAAGTTTGTTCAAATTTACGTCCCTCTAAAGCTCCCCCTTTTGCCTGAAGAGCCTCCATTCTATACGCATTCATTCCTAGCGTCATAACATCGCTCATTTTGATTGGTTTATTTGTACGAATAGAGCGTAAATTTGTAATTCTACTACCATATGGTTTTGTTAAGTCAATTTCGTATTTTACGCCTCCAAAGAAATCGTTCGTACTGTATTTAGACGCACGACGGTTTTTATCAAAGCTAACTGTTACATCTCCGGCACGAGATGAGTTAAAATATCCTGCTGCCCATTCCATATAGTCTTTTAAATCTTTTCCAGTTATCTTATATACTGTAATTTCTCCCAAAGCATATTGATAATTATAAGCAATATCTTTCTTCTTTATAGGACCTATATCCAAACGGGCATAATCATTATCAATTTGATGGGCTACTACATCCGCCTTGCTGTAATGGAGCATGACTTCATGAAAGAAATCTGATAAAGGTGTCTCTTGAATCTGCACACTTGGAATACCCTTTATTTCATTTTCAGGAACAAGGTTTCTACCCTTTAATTGAGCGACTACAACATTTGCATCTCCTCTCGCATACTCATGAAAAGGTGTTAGTGTTTCTTCAAGTGTAGAATCAGATAATACTGTAGTTCCATCAGCATTTTTTACAGGTATAGCGGTAGCTGTTTTATCTTTTAAAACAAGCTTCCCATCTTGCTTTGTAAAAGTAAGGTCAATACGTGAAATATGCGTTCCGTATTTATCTGGTTCTGTAATAATCACGCCATTTACAACTTCTTTTTTTACAAGTTTATGCATATGAGCCGCAAAAATAGCGCTTAGTTCCGGACAAGCATTCGCAATATCTTGAACACCAGTACCTGGGATTCCATTCTCATTTTCTAGTCCCATATGCATAACCCCTACCATTACATCTACTTTATCTTCTAATTCTTTAATAGCCTTTTTTGTCTCTTCTACTGGATTTTTCACTACTAAACCATCCAAATGATCTGTCCCTTTTTCAAAATCACTAATCATTGGTGTATTCATACCAATAATCCCGACTTTAATTCCACCTTTTTCAACAATCGTATATGCAGGAAGAAAACGCTCTCCATTTTCCTTATAAATATTTCCTGCTAACGTCTTTCCCTTGTATTGCTGACTAACTTTTTTCAATGTATCTAATCCAAAGTTGAATTCATGATTTCCAAATGCCCAGGCATCATATCCCATTGTATTCATCGCTACCATCATTGGCGATTGTGGCTTATCGTTGAATAATTCTACTGAGTTTCCTTGAATTGTATCCCCGGCATCTACTAATATGGTATTTGGATTTTCTTGACGTACCTTCTTTATAACCGTATAAAGCTGCGTCAAACTTCCACTCATATTTGCTCCATCAAGCGCATAATCCCAAGGCATAAATCTACCATGAATATCTGCAGTACCTAACAATGTAATATTAACATTAGATTCCTCAGCCTTAGAAATAGCTGGTTTGACTGTTACTGCTGTTACAAGAAGCATAAGAATAATAAAATAGCATACATAGTTCTTCCATTTCGTTTTTTGCATAATATCAATATTTCTCCCCTTTTTGTACTGTCATAAAGTTGCTTGAACTTTAAAAATATAACTTGTTATTCAGAAAACTTCAACTGCAAAAATAAAGAGAATAAAATGCATATATCCCTTAATAGAATTGTATTTTATCGTTTTCTGACAAAATACTTATTCCTCAAACGCGTGAAAGGTGCTTACCCAATGGTAGGTGTAAGATTACTTTCAAAAATTTGGACATATAGCTCATTTCCGAAAATCATTATAACTTAAAGATATAGTGTGTAATGCTGATTACATTTTCGGATTTCATTGCCAATTTATTTTTTTCTAAATGAAAATGCTGAGATCACTTCCAAAAATAATAACCCCGCTCTTCATTTAAGACGGGGTTACACTTATACAGCAAATCGGATTCAGATTTTTTTGAATGTTCGTTTCCTCTTCAGGGGGAAGATCTACTAGTTTCGTAATTTCTTCAGCTTATTGGTTGCTTTCAACTAAATTCATCATAATTTTAATCAGGATTTCTATTTTATCACTCGAAACCTTGATGCTATCCCAAATCGCTCAAAAAATAGATAATGATGTTTACTTTTCAACTCCACAAAGTAATTTTATCTCTTTAATTTGTTCTATATGACGCTGTTCATGCAAATAGATCAGTTCTATCCACTGATCAAGAAGTAATTCTCCAAGAGCTGGATGCGTCACTGATTTTTTCGCTAATATAGATTCATCTTCTATTGTACTCAGGAAACGCATCAATTCTTTTCTAGAGTCGTTTAACAAATCAACCATTTGCTGCACTTCAAATGGTTCTATACTTGGTTCAATCATTTCTGGGGCTATAAATTTTATCGATCTATCTAATAAAATAGTGTGAATTTCTTTACGCTCATTTAAGATACTATCCACCTTTTTTAATCCCGATGAAATAACTGTTATAACTCTCTCATCTAATAAAACTAAGTGATGACAAACTTGTGCTATACTCCATTTATCCTTATCTGGTTTCCTATTAAATTGAGCATCACTTAACAAAGTAATTTCCTCAAATAATTGATTTCTAGTTTCATAAAACTTGTCATTTACAAATGTATTCATGTGAATTCTCCTTTCATTAGAACCTACATACTTAGATTCCTACGCTAGAAATATTCTCTATGGAAAAAAGATTTTCCTTCACTATTATTCCAATCCAATCTTTTCTTTCTTTAGTAGGTTCTCTAATTCATGCTGAAACGTATGAGTTCTCTCAACATCCTTGAAGATTTCCTTGGGGTTATTATGCGCTACAGCTACATCATAATACTTTCCACGGAATCCCTTCAATATAACCACATAAAACGTTCCTAATTATCAATCTAGCATTAAATATATGTAAAAAATCATCCTATTCATTCATTTTTAATGCTTATGTATGTACATTTGTTAATTTATTAGTTATATTATGGGTATTGAATGATTACGAAAAGTCAATAAATCGCTTGTATAACACCTTATATTTTTATATCCGTGAAAACTACAAAATGTATAAAATTCCATTTGTCAAATGAATTTAATGCGGAAGGAGGTTTGTGGTTACTTCATCGGGATATAATAATCAGTTTTGAACTGATAAAAATATAGGAGGCGACATAATGTTTCGTACGATTTCAAATTTCATGAGAGTAGCTGAGATAAGAAACAAAATTCTTTTTACACTAGCGATGCTAATTGTTTTTCGAATTGGCACGTTTATTCCAGTTCCTCATACTAACGCAGAGGTATTAAAAGTACAAGATCAAGCCAACGTTTTAGGTATGCTAAACGTATTTGGCGGAGGAGCACTGCAACACTTCTCAATCTTTGCTGTAGGTATCACACCATATATTACAGCTTCTATCATTGTACAATTACTACAAATGGACGTTGTACCTAAATTTACAGAATGGGCAAAGCAAGGAGAAATGGGCCGTAAGAAATCAGCTCAATTTACTCGATACTTTACAATCATTCTCGCATTTATACAATCCATTGGGATGTCTTATGGTTTTAATAATATAGCAGGTGGACAATTAATTACAGATCAAAGCTGGACTACATACTTATTTATTGCGACAGTTTTAACTGCTGGTACTGCATTTTTACTTTGGTTAGGTGAACAAATTACCGCTAATGGCGTTGGTAATGGAATCTCAATGATTATCTTCGCAGGACTTGTTGCGGCGATTCCGAATGTCGCTAATCAAATTTATTTGCAACAATTCCAAAACGCAGGCGATCAGTTATTTATGCACATAATAAAAATGGTTTTAATTGGACTCGTAATTTTAGCGATAGTTGTTGGTGTTATTTACATTCAACAAGCTGTTCGAAAAATACCGATTCAATATGCAAAAGCTGTTTCAGGAAACAATCAATATCAAGGGGCAAAAAATACTCATTTACCTCTTAAAGTAAATAGTGCAGGTGTAATTCCTGTTATCTTTGCTTCAGCCTTTTTAATGACGCCGCGTACAATTGCGCAGCTCTTCCCTGATTCAAGCGTATCTAAATGGATAATTGCCAATCTTGATTTTTCACATCCATTTGGAATGACACTATATGTGGGTCTTATCGTTGCCTTCACATATTTCTACGCGTTTATTCAAGTAAATCCTGAACAAATGGCTGAGAATTTGAAAAAGCAAAACGGATATGTCCCGGGTATTCGCCCAGGTAAATCTACAGAACAGTATGTAACAAAAATTTTATACCGTTTAACATTTATCGGTGCGATTTTCTTAGGAGCAATTTCAATATTACCACTTGTATTTACAAAAATCGCTACATTACCACCATCTGCTCAAATCGGTGGTACAAGTTTACTAATCATCGTAGGTGTTGCATTAGAAACGATGAAGACGTTAGAAAGTCAACTTGTTAAGCGTCATTATAAAGGTTTTATAAAAAAAGTGAATTAATTACAAAAACACACTAGAAGTCACAATAGCGACCTAGTGTGTTTTTATAATAACGGAGGTTTTGTCTTATGAGTCAAAGAATGTCTTATTATGATATTTCGCCTGATGGTATGAAAATTATGATGGATATGGAGAAATACACGAAGAAATCTTCAATTAATCGAGCTGTTAGAGAGCTTATAAAAATTAGAGTATCTCAAATTAATGGTTGTGCTTATTGTATTGATATGCATACTTCTGACGCCCTAAAATTGGGTGAAACCGAGCAAAGAATTTACTGCTTAAGCGCTTGGGATGATTGTGATTTTTATACTCCTGAAGAAAAAGTTGCTTTGGAACTATCGGAGCATATTACTCTCATTCCTACTAAAAGAGTTCCTGAAACTCTATACAACCGTGTACGTGAATACTTTGACGAAAAACAATATGTTGATCTTGTGTTAATCATTAATCAAATAAATAGTTGGAATCGAATTTCTATTGCGATGGGTAATACCGTAATAAAAAAATAACACTTATCCACCAAACAATATGCGATCGATTTAGTTAAGTGTAAAATTAAATACACCCTATATTAAAACACAGTTGGTTATTTCTCCAACTGTGTTTTTGATTTTACTATCTCTAATCTATATTCTAATGTGTTAATCACTTTCTCTAAATTAACTATTTTTCCTTCTAAAGTTTGAATGCGTTTTTCGCTGTTTTCCACATCATTAAACTTTAACTACATCTCTTTTTTTAACAACCTCCCTTGCTTAAAATAAACTCCAAGTGTAGAACGATTCGCTAAAAATACACCAATCAAGATTAAACAAGCACCAATTCCCATTGCAGGATTTAATGGTTCTCCTAATACAAAATAATCTACAATAACAGCAATTAACGGAGATACATACAACCAAGTCGATGGAAATACTGGATTTGTTTTTGATAAAAGCCAGTAATATAAACCGTGTCCACCGATAGATCCTACAAATATAAGATATAAAATTGGCCATTGTACATTCCAAGATGTTAATACAGCTAAATTCGGCTGTTCCATTACAACAGATACAATTAATAGCAAAACTCCTCCATAAAACATTTGAATGCCGTTAATAAGAAATGGTGATACGTTAGGTAAATCTGAAAGTATCTCTTTAGAACGAATAGAACCTATTCCATAAAACAACTCTCCTACTAATATAACAAGGCATGCAATACTCCATATGAAAGTAAGTTCTTGATGCATGCCAGGTAAAGATATAAACAAAACTCCTGTAAGTGCTATAACTAAAGCAACAAGTTGTTCTTTTTGCAATTTTGTTTTATTTTTCTTTGATTGTAATAGCAAAATCATCATTGGGGCTGTTGCAGATAGAACTGCAGCTAATCCAGAAGAAATATATTGTTCAGCCCAGTAAAGGGTCGCGAATGTCATAAATGTTAAACAAAAACCAGCATATATAATACGTTTCGATAATAAGTAAGGCATAATATCCTTTCGCTTTAATTTAAAAATAATAATGAGAATAAGGCCCGCCAAAAAGAAACGAATTCCAGCTGAAAATAATGGTGGTGCCCCCGCTTCTATTCCAATTTTTATCGTTAAAAATGTCGTTCCAAAAATAATACATACTAAAATATAATTTAAAATGACCATTTTCCTTCCTCCTTTTTACTCTTGAAATGAGTATAGAGGATATGGTGTATAACAGTGTATCCACGCATATAACAGTTGAATAAAAATATAGTTGATTGTCAGACTGTTTTTCGCTTTAATTAAATTAAAAAGAAAAACAGGTGATTCTATGAAGATAGTACTACGTAAAGAATCCAACATACCATATTACCAACAAATATATATGCAAATTGTTGAGAGAATTCAAAGCGGGATGCTTTCACATGGCGATTACCTCCCTTCTTTACGTTCTATGGCCGATGATTTGCAAATTAGTTTATTAACTGTTCGTAAAGCTTATAAACAGTTAGAAACGAAAGGTTATATACGAATTGAACAAGGAAAAGGTGCCTATATACATAAACGTATGAATAAAGATTTCAAACCAATTCCATATCAATGGCAACAAACGAAATCCATTAATGTTATGCGTTCTCAATATGTGATGAACCAACACCGTAAATATTTCGATTTTTCACAGGCGGTCCTTTATCCACGTTTATTACCAAATCCGTTTCTTTCAGATGAAATGCACAAATTACTTAATAAAGATCAAATGATACTAGCAACTTACGGACCTGTTCAAGGCGATAAAGAACTTAGAGTGGAAATAACAAACTACTTAAAAGAACACCAACAATTAGTTACAGATCCATCTCAATTATTAATTACAAGTGGTGCCCAGCAAGGAATCGATTTAATCGCCCAAACATTATTAAAGCCTGGAGACATAGTGTTAGTAGAAAGTCCGTGTTATGGAGCGGCGCTTGATGTATTTGTTAATAAAGGAGTTCAAATTATCCCTGTTAGTCTTGATAACAATGGCATTCGCTCAGATTTAATCGATGATATTTGTCAAAGAAAGAATCCTGTTTTGTTATATGTGAATCCTACTTTTCAGAATCCAACGGGCACAGTAATGAGTAAAGAAAGAAGAATGGAACTTGTAGAACTAGCAGAGCTATATAACTTCTTCATTATTGAGGATGATTCTTTCGGAGAAATTTATTTTGAGGATTTTAAAATTCCCCCTCCAATAAAAAGCTTTGATACAAATGGTCATGTTATATATTTAAAAGGATTTAGTAAAACGTTAGCACCAGGTCTTCGCATCGCGGCACTTATAGCTGAAGGTCCTATCTTTGAATGGTTATACGCCGTGAAGGCTTCGATGGATATTGGTAGTCCCTTATTGACACAAAAAGCACTACTTCCTTTTTTACGAGCCGAACGAATGAAAAATCATTTAGAAAAATTACGTACTGCTTTACAAATTAGACGCGATTTAACAATTGATATATTATCTCCATTAAAAGAATTAGAATTTGAAATACCTAATGGTGGATTTAACTTATGGGTTACACTCCCGCAGTCAATCGATCCTTTTACATTATTACAAAAAGCGAATGAAGTAGATGTTTCTTTTTTACCTGGAACAGCTTGTCTGTTAAGCCATGAAACTCAATATAATCATTTACGAATTAGTTATTCAATGTTAAATGATAAAGATATGTTGATTGGATTAGAAAGATTACATGATACAATTGCTAAGTTTAAATCAATGATTTAAACTCCAAAACAACAACTAACCTCTTATTCACACAATAAAAAACCAACACTTTAAAATTTTATTAAAAGTCAAGATATAAGCTGAACCTATTATTAATAGTGAATTCTTATCTAATGTCATACATTATATTTATAAAAATTAAAAGGATAGAAGAGCTTGAATAAATTCGCCCTATCTATCCTCTTTTTAAACACAAATGACTAATCATAGCGGACTTCGCTGTCACCAGAACCCGTATTGCTCTATTGCTATGCTCAAACTTTTTGTTACTACTTGTTCAATAAGAGGTGTTTTCTTCCTGCATAAAATTTATTTTATAGGGAATTCATTATACTTATTAAAACAACAACATGATATAGACAAAACCAAAGAATAAACATAATGGACTATAGAACCAAGTGTCATGTCTAGCAAACTGCGAATGTTTAATTTTTTTGAAAAATCCAACAAACTTAAAATCACCAATTGCCCTAATAATGAAAACTAAAGCACAGACAATACTTCCGATTTTAGATAAACTATTTGCTTCGAACCCCTGCAAATAACCTACTTGAACAACAATAATGACACTAGCTAATAGAATAAGAATGGCTACGAATAATGTTCCCCATATTCTCGGAGTAAAAGCAGGCTTATGTTCTCCCTCTTTTACTGGGATAACAGCAGCAGAACCCCATCGACCTCCAAAAGCCCAATAAATATGCAAAAAACTGATAAACCACAGAAGCCCCACAGCTACTACTATTAATAGTAATTTCATTTATTCGCCCCCAATTTCGTAACTTCAAAGATAACATACACTACCGTATGTTATAGTGAAAGTATTGTCCCTTCAGGTTTTATAACCATATTAGGGACATTTATTATCGAATAATCCATTATGCCTCAGCATAATTGCGTCCGGAGGCTTTACTTTTTTCAGTGGATGTTTGGACACCCGCTGAAAGAAGTTAAAAGCTCAACCATTTTATCAATATCAAAATTAAGATTTGCTTCAAACCTTGTCATCCACCCTACATACGTTAAATAGGCAAGTCTCGCTCGATCAACTGATTCAGTTTCGTCTACGCCCATTTTTTGATACAATTTTGCAACACAAGAAATTCTTTGTTCTTCTATATCTACTAAACGTGCTGCCACAACAGGATCATATTTAGCCCAAGCATAAATACCATTCTCAATTTTTTTATCTCGATTAAAACTAATCTGTAATAGCTGTTCTAAAGAGGCATCCTGTTGCTCCATACTTTGAACAATCAGCTTTGTTGCATGTACTTCCCAAAAGTCGAGCATAGAATCTAAAAGCTCTTGATGGTCACGAAAATAGTGATAGAAGCTTCCTTTGCTTATTTTTAGCAATCGAGCAAGTGCTTCAATGCGAACTTTATGTATACCTTCATTAGCTAATTGTTGTAATCCTACTTTTATCCAGTCTTCTCTCGTTAATTGCATATTATCTCTCCAATAAAATACGGTAGCGTATGTTTTACGTTAGATTACTACTATTCTCATTTTTTGTCAATTATTCATTCTGTTTATTTTTATGAACTTTAACGTTGTTGTTAATCGTAATATTGATCGTCATCACCCTCGATAAATTAGATAACACGAAAGTCCCTTCAGGATTACTGAAGGGACTTTTACACGTTTGCGAAAAGTGCCTTTATGTACAAGAAGCGCTTTTCAGTCTAAAACTATTTTTTCAGATTACATTGCTCTAGAAGCTTTTCTAGCATTTCCAAAGTAACTGGTTGTGCCTTGGTAGTTAGTTGATACCCAATCCGTCCATTCGTTTCTACAGTTGCTTGTTGTAAATTCTTGATTTCATGTATGCCTTTTTCTCTCAGATGCATAAATAATTGTTGTTCTGACATTTTTGCACGTAATAAATTCTTTTTTAAAATCTCCCCGTTTTCTATAACAATGATGCTAGTTCCATTTAGAAACTTTTCTATTTTTCGTGATTTCAATTCAAAAAAATGAATGATAAGTAAAACACTCGCAAAAATAAACGCAGTAAAAATAGATGGGACTACTTTCCTACTTAATATAGGTTCTACAATAATACGACCTATAGAAACAACAATAATAATTTCAGCTCTCGTCATTTGGCTAACAGATTTACTACCTGTCAATTTCAAAAAAATAATTCCAGTGAGGATTAAAATAAAGCTTTCAAAAAGTATATTCATTACAGTCCAATCCTTTAATTGTGAATGTTACTAGTATTCCCATTAAAGGATTTTTATGATATTTCACACACTCATCAGACCATGAAGGATGAAAAGGTATCCATCCACACTCTTTATGTGCTTTATTATTTGAAGCTTCTCTCCCGGCTATTTCTGGTATAGCACCAACTTTTTTTATTGCTTCTACTTGCGACTCATTACTAATCATTGCAAACACAATATGACCTTCTCTTATTAACATTAGCAATAAAGAACATCCTATTACACCAGTTGCACCTGCTACAAAAATTTGCATATGTGTTCCTTCTTATTTTAAATATCATAATTGAGACAAAACATATATAAAGTATGTGACAAATATTTGGTTAGTTTTTTCATTATTCATATGAAACGTATACTTTTAAAGGATTAATCATCCCTTGACTCAATTCCTCAAAACATTGTACGAGTGCAGTATAATCTATGTCATGTTCAAAAATTTCTTCTATAAATGGTGTTTGTTCTATTTTTCTAAAAAACCAATCTGCATGCTTTTGATAATCATATCCGTCACTTGACCCAATGATTTGCAATTCTTTCCGATAAAAGTCGGCGGTTAATGTTAGTTCTACTTTATTACCATCAGAAAGTATACATATTACACCATTACTGTTAAGTGCTTTTTGCAATGTACGGAATCCGCTATTTGTAGCTGAACATTCAAAACCGTAATTATATGTTTCTATTATTTGCTCTTCTGAATCATATATGTTTTTTGCACCAAATTTATTTGCCAATTCTCTTCTATTTCTATTAGGTTCAACAACATCCACATGATCCACACCTGCATAGTATTTTAAGAAATAACATGTGAGTAAACCCATAACTCCCATTCCAGTAATAAGTACCTTTCTATCCTGTCGTGGGTTTAGTTTTAATACTCCTTTAGCAGCATCACATGAAAGAATGGATAATAAGGCAACTTTAGGTTTTATATAACTAGGTACTCGAATTACTTTATGTCCCTTAACTATTCCTATCGTTTGATGCCCATAAAAAGAAACTACTTTATCACCTACTTTTAAATGTGTTACTTTATTTCCAACTTGAATAACTTCACCATAACTTTCATATCCAGTTTTTCTTGGATAAAAAGGATTAGTATCTGTAACATCCGATTCTTTATACTGTGGTAACTCTGCTCCAATACTTATTGCACCTGCGATTGTTTTAACGATAATTTCATCATCCTGTATAGACTTAATTTCACAAGTTTGCCAATTTAATTGTTTATGTCCTTCTAAAACTAACTTATATTGTTCCATTACTACCCTCCCACTTTACAAAAATATATTCTCACCAAAATTCAAACAATGTATAATAGATTCATCCAAAATTAAAGCTATAACGTTGGCTAGCACTCAACAGTGATCACATGATAATTGAATTTGATGGATATGAAATTAATGAGTATGTTATTGGAAGTAGCTGTTCTATTGCTGATTTAAAGAAAAAGTATAAAAACATAAAACACAATGATCTATCTTATAACGAAATTGTTTCCTTATTTTGTGTTAGAAATAATTATCAACGTATTTCAAAAATTTATTCAAAAGATATTTTAAGTGATATTGTAGTTGATTTAGACACAGACTATGTTTATATTCCTAGAAGGTAAAAGTAACTATTTTATAATAGAGAGTTTCAATGCAAATTATGATTTAGACAAAAATTTAATAACAAAAGTGAATGCCCAAGTATAAATCGTAAATAGAGTAATAATATACATCGTAAATTCAAAAACAGTCAGCTTTCTCTCACGTTTTATATTCTTTAAATATCTATAAAAGAAAAATGAGCATAAGAGCATTAGAAATAAAGACATTTGATATAAATTTTCTACTACAAGAACTGCCATACATTTCCCCCCCCTATAAAATATATACACTATACATAAAGGATACCATCTAACAGGAATTATTTACCATTGTTTTTTGTGAAAAAACTATAATACTTATTCTTAAATAAAAAAGAGCACTCCTACAAATGAGTGCTCTTAAAAAATATTAATTTTGATTTAAAACATTTTCTTCAAAATATTTTCCCCAGTCTGGTCTTCTTCCATCCATATCTGTAAATCCATACTCTCTTCCTAATTCCCATGAACTTAACGCTCGTCCAGTTTTTTCATGAACAGTTGGATCACTTGCTAAAGATGCAATTGCTCTGCCAACAAAGAAAGGAGTTTCTGATGCGATAAAATGAGGGTCTTGTTTAGCTCCTTCTCGCCAATTCTCCTCTGTTACACCAAATATATCTAACATCGCTTCTGAACGAAGGAATCCTGGACTAACTGCGACAGCTGTAATATTGTGTTGTTCTAAATCTTTCGCCATAGCTTCTGCTAAATGAATTGTTGAGACTTTTGCTAAACTATAGTACAAATTACCTCGATATTGATAATCGACGCCATCTGTAATTTCAATAACAAGTCCCATTTTATTTTTCACCATTAATGGTACACCGTAATGGCTTGTCATTATATGAGAATGAACAGCTCTTTGTTGCATAAGTAGTCCGTTATGTAGGTTGTGTTCCCAGAAAGATTTCTCCCATTCCGTTAAAGGATCGCCGCCCCAAACATCGTTTACTAAAATATCAAGCTGTCCATTTTGTTCTTCTTGAATCTTTGTAAATAAAGCTTTAATATCTTCTTCTACTGTATGGTCAACACGAACTGCGATTCCTTTTCCGCCTTGCTTTGTAACAAGCTCTGCCGTTTCTTCAATCGTTTCAGTTCTCCCCATACAGGATAAATTCCCTTTTGTACTTCTTCCTGTTACATATACAGTTGCACCGGCTTCACCAAGCATCATCGCAATACCTCTTCCGGCGCCTCGTGTTGCACCTGCTACAACTGCTACTTTTCCTTGTAATGGTTTCATTTTATTCACCTTCATTTTTATAATTCAACTTTATAACTTGGGGTATATGCTTTCTTTCATACTTCCTCGTATAGATTTCGCTATTTGGAGTAACTAATTGTAACGTAATGTCACCACAAACACCATTTGCAATTTCAAATTCACCTTGTTCATTTGAAATACTACGTTCCTTACTTTCAATTGAATCCTCATAAATTTTCACATTTGATATAGGTTCGTTATTTTGATCTACGATTATACCTCTTGAATACATACCAACTGCTATGCATTGATCATCTTCTATATAATATTTAGTAACTACCATCGCTCCAATTACTATAGTAATACATATAAACAAGGTTATTAATTTGTGTCTCACAACAAACCTCCTTATTCATATTATTCTTTTTTAAATTGAAAATTTAGACGTTCTGATTGTTTGATTTCCTCAATTACTTTGCGTATACCTTCTTCTATCTGATTTTCTTTTACATTCGATACATTTAACTTTAACAGTCTTTCTTTAGGAAAATCCCTTACATAATTTTTATCAATAGTATCAATATTTATTTGAATATCACTCAATTTTTGTAAAAACATTTCCGAAATACTGGTTTTATCTATTTCTAAACAAGTATGGATTCCTATTGTATTATACTTCTTATATTTAAATAAAAGTGGGTTTTCATTATGCACTTTTTCTAATGTTTCTGCTAGTTTTTTTGATCTATTATTATAGGAGGATTTAATTTTATTTTTATGGCGTTCGAACATGCCACTCTTTATATAAATTTCTAAAGCAGCTTGAGATATCATTGGACTATCGATGTCTAAAATCTTTTTATATTTATGGAAATCATTTGCAATAGTTGGTGGAATAACCGCCACACCGACTCGTAAACCTGGAAAAATAATCTTCGAGTAACTTTTCAAATATATGACATGATTACAATTATGTAAGCTATATAACGGATCTGCTTTTGAATCTGTTTCTAAATCTGCTAAATAATCATCTTCCACTATAAATACATTATACTTCTTGGCCAATAGCACGATTTTTTCTTTCTCATCTTTAGAATAAGACGTTCCAAGTGGATGATGATATCTCGGTATCGTATAAAAGAATTTTATTTTTCCTGTTCGAAATATACGTTCTAATTCATTCAAGTCGATGCCTTCATTCGTACGTTTGATGCCGATTACAGGAATTTTATTTATTTCTAGATATTCAATATATAAATGATATGTTGGCTGTTCAATTAATATCGTTTCGTTTTCATTCGGAAATGGTATAGAAGTTAGTATTGCAAGCGCCTGCTGCACACCTGACGTTATAAATATATTATCTTCCTTTGTGAAAACTTGATAGTTTGCTAATTGTTTTTGCACAACCGAAATTAAAGATGGTAACCCTTTCGGTGTTCCGTATATAAACAAATCATTCTTATATGTATCAATCGCTTTATTAATGCAATGCTGAAAATCTAAGTATGGAAAAACATCTGGATCTGGGGCCGAAGAAGCGAAATCAATAATCTCGTTACTTTCTACGTAACTTCCAGATTTCTTAACAACGTAGTATCCACTTTGAGGTACAGAATAAATAATATGACGCTTTTCCAATTCATGCAGCGCTCGTATTACAGTCGCCTTATTACATTCATATTGTGTAACAAGCGACCGTATAGACGGTAATTTCTTTCCTTCTTTTATCTCACCATTTTGAATCATACTTTCTAAGTCGTTCAAAACATGTAAATATTTATACATCATTACACCTCCTATTTTTTGTACCGGTACAGTTTGCATTTGTTCACATTGTAGCACTAGATCATAAAGATTACTATGTACGTATACTGGCCAGTAAGAAATCAACTACTATGAGGTGGAATTATGACAAATACAACAAAAGCATATTTATCAGCGTTACTCTATTCTTTAATTATTGGATTTTCATTTATGTTTGTGAAACTAGCACTAACGATTACGAGTCCTCTTGATACTCTGGCTCACCGTTTTACAGTTGCCTTCATAGCAGCAAGCATTCCGGTTATTTTCGGTTTTGTAAAGTTAAATATATCATTTAAAAACATACTTGCCCTTTTACCACTCGCAATATTTTATCCAGCATTGTTCTTTGCTTTCCAAGCATTTGGCTTAGTATATACAAGTTCATCTGAAGCTGGAATTATACAAGCAGCGATCCCTATATTTACGATGATACTAGCTTCCTATTTTTTAAAAGAATATACGAATACATGGCAAAAAACATCAGTATGTATTTCTGTCATAGGTGTCATTTATATATTTGTTATGAATGGTATAGGGGCTCATGAAACGAGCTTCATCGGTGTTATTCTCATTTTATTATCGGCATTATCATCTGCTTGCTACAATGTATTAGCTCGAAAAATGACAAAGAAATTCAAGCTAATGGATTTAACATACACAATGACAGCAATCGGTTTTATTAGTTTTAATTTCATCGCAATCATTGACCATATGAACAAAGGTACAATAACTGTATACTTTAAGCCATTTACGAATGGAACATTCCTTATCTCCATTTTATATTTAGGATTATTATCTTCCTTACTAACAGCGTTGTTATTAAACTATTCATTATCTTATATTGAAGCAGCAAAAATAAGTGTTTTTAGCAACTTATCTACACTTATTACCATTATCGCAGGCGTTGTATTCTTACACGAGCAAATTTCCTACTATCATATTGTCGGTACACTTATGATTGTTCTTGGAGTAATAGGCACAAATTTTCTAGGAAAAAAAGGAATCATAGCGAAAAAGAAGAATACCTCCTTGAGTAAATAAAAAGTGAGAGGTAAATAATGCAGAACTCTAATACGATCGATATCCGTAATATACATGAGCTAGAGAACGAATTATCTACTTCATTAAGTAAACCCATTTCTTCAGGAGAAGATTTAGAAAATTGGCTAAAAATACAGTCGAAATTAATATGGGAAATCGAAGAACAATTGAGATCACACTATATTGACTTTCAATGTAATACAGATAACAAAGAAATAAAAGATACGTTTGAATATGATCAACAATATGTAAGGCCTCTTTTGAAACGTTATCAAAATTCCTTTGATAATAAATATTTAGAGTCACCATTTCGAATGCAACTTGATCCAAAAACTTATAGCTTACTAGATAAAAAAATAAAAAATGCGCAAACATTATTTTGTGAAAAGAACATTGATTTAGAAGTAAAAGAAGACAAATTAGTAACCGAGTACTTCGAAATTACAGGCAGTTTGACTGCACTATGGGATGGCGAAGAAAAAACAATTACTGAACTACAGTCTTACTTACAAAATCCGAATCGTGATATACGAAAAAAAGCAAAAACGCTTATCTCTGAACAGTACTTATCTGTTGAAAAAGAACTCCAAAACATCTTAAATAAATTGATTGAAATTCGCCACCAAAAGGCAAAAAACATTCAATTAGATAATTATCGTGATTATATGTTTAAAAAACATGAACGTTTTGATTATACGGCTGATGATTGCTATGAACTTGCAGAATCCGTTCGTAAATACGTTGTGCCACTTATTGATAATATATTAAATGAGAAAAAAGCTGAACTTCAAGTAGATACACTTCGTCCGTGGGATCTAAAAGCAGCCGCACCAAATCAAAAAGTATTAAAACCCACTGAAGACGAGAGTGATTTAATCGAAAAAAGTTCTCATATTTTACAAAAACTAGACCCAGAATTTTCTGCATTATTGAGCCGTATGCATAAAAATGATTGCTTAGATTTAGAAAGTCGTAAAGGAAAAGCACCTGGAGGATTTTGCGAACACTTACCTGCTTCTCAATTATCTTTTATTTTTATGAATCTCAATCATACACATTATGATGTTACTACTTTCCTCCATGAAATGGGCCATAGTATTCATAATGAATGTATGAAGCAGCTAAAGCTACAAAAATATTTAGAAATCCCTTCAGAATCAGCTGAGCTAGCCAGCATGACAATGGAATTGTTTTCGATGGAGTATTGGGATACATTTTATGAGAATACAGAAGAATTTATAAAAGCAAAATTAGATTTCTTTAAAGATATTGTTAAGTATTTACCACAAATGCTTATCGTTGATCAATTCCAACATTGGATGTATGAAAATCCAAATCATACTGCTAAAGAAAGAAATGAAAAATATTTAGAATTACATAACACTTACCAATCGAATGTGGTAAATATTGAAGGTTATGAAAACTGGATAGCAACTGGCTGGTTACCTGTACTACACATATTCGAAATACCATTCTATTATATCGAATATGCAATCGCGCAACTTGGTGCATTGCAAATGTATAAACAATATAAAGAGAATCCTAAACAAGCACTACAAAATTACAAACAAGCATTATCTCTAGGTAGCTCTGAATCCTTACCAGAGGTATATGAAGCAGCTGGAATTCGTTTTGATTTTTCTAGTGAGACAATAAAAGAATTAATGGCATTTGTAGAAGAAGAATTAAATTTACTTGAACAAATATAAGTACAAAAGATGCACCTATCCTTTTAGGTGCATCTTTTTTGTACTGTATTCTCATCTAATTAGTTTCAATTTTTATCTCGCTTTATTAATAAGCTCTATATATTGTAGGTCCCCATATCCTATTGTTGGAAAAAGATTAAATAACCTTTTTAATAACTCTTGTGTTGGTAAATCTTTATTTTTGGAGATATACTTTACTACTACATTATTTTCTTTTAGCATTTCTAAATATAAATCTATCGCCTGATACATTACAGGTAGTACCTCATGAGATGGCTTTTTATGATTTACTAGAACTTCATTGTAAACAGAAAAATAGTTCCCTAATTCAAGTTCAATTTGACTAACTTTAAATTCATCCTCTCTGAAGCTATTTAAGTATACTTTTCCCTTATAACCAGACTGTTCAAGGTAAGAAAGTACTGTAAGTAGATTCATTTGGCAAAACATATCTTCACCGAACCATAAAACAATACATTTATACTCTTTCTTAAAAAGATTCTCTAAAGGATGAATAACCTTTTTCGTATAATTTTCTACAGTACCTTGATGTCCTTCTGCCCTTGTTTTAATAAACTCATCATCAAAAATCTGTGCAGTAGTCGTATTTACACACATAGCTTCATTAAATGGAGCGTAATCAGACTCCCCCATTAGTTTTTCACTTTTAAATTCTTCATACATAAATTGACCATTTAATATATTTAGTACATCTTTATCAAACAGCTCACTCTTCGCATTTCGTAACTGATCAACTTCAATTTTTCTAGAAAAATTCATTCTATCCCACTCCTTGCCATCATTGATTGAGAGTTTAATAAATGATTGAACCGGTATTTTGTTAAGTTGGAATTTTCCTGGGGTTATACCAAAAACAGTTTTAAATGCTCTACTATAAGCCTCTTGCGAAGAGTAATCGTAATCAAATGCGATATCAATTATCTTTCTATCATTCGTCAAATCTTCCGTTGATAAATACAATCTTCTAAGAAGAATATATCGTCTAATACTTATCCCTGTTACTTGATGAAATTTAAACGAACAGAAGTAAGGAGAATATCCCATATAATTAGATAATTTATCTAATGAAAACTTCTTTTTTAAATTACCCTCAATCCATTCAATCATTAGCTGTATATGTTCATTCATTTATCCCCCTCCTCACTAAAAATTATAAGAAGTATCCACTTCTTTCTTTTGATATTTCTTGTGGTTTATAACATTAACCACTCTCTAGAACCTTTAAATATCATATGTAATTACTCATTTCATATTTTTTCAGCTATCTTATTTTGTCATACATTTACTTAACTTTCCAATAAAGTGAAACTTTAATCAGTGGGGAGTTTCTTCCTCCCCACTGATTATTATCCCATACTAATCGGGTTTTTACGGGATAAATCTTTTTTAAAGGATTCTACCAAATAAAGCACGAAATTTGTAAGTTAAGGAACTAGTAGTGTTGTGAGTGGAAAATTTATGTTTGGAAAGGAAGTTAAAATGAATAATATAGAAAAAGAGATACTTAAACTAATTAATAAACTATATCCATTGGATTTTATTGAAATGACACCAATAACAAATGAAATGTATCAATGTCTCACAGCACAAGGTACTTACTTCGTTAGAATTACAAACTATAAAACATATGAAGAGCAATTAGAAGAAGTTACATATACGAACTTTTTATATCAAAAGGGCTTAGGAGTCCCTCCAATAATACCTTCTTTAAAGGCGAATTTAGTAGAGAAAATAACCTTAGACAAAGAAGTTTTTGCTGTATTATATAAAGCTGCTCCTGGTATACATTTACCAAGAAACGAATGGAATTCTAATGTATTTAAAAAGATCGGTCAACAAATTGGAAAATTACATCGTATATCTAAAGACTTTGAAAGAATTCAACCGGTAAATCATATAAACGACTGGTATGAAAATGAAGAGTATAATTTTCTTAACTATATCCCTAAAGAAGAAACTACTATAAGAGAAATTGCATCTGACGTTTTAACTTCTATAAAGGAGCTGCCAAAGTCCACTTCAAATTACGGCTTAATTCATGGAGATTTATGGTTAGAAAACATATTAGTGGACAATGATTTAAATTTAACAATGATTGATTTTCAAGACTGTGAAAAACATTTTTACATATTCGATTTAGCTGTTCCAGTCTATAGCGCGATAGAATATTCTTTCGTTGGGAATGGCAACATAGTCGACTATGAGAATTCTATTACAAAAGCAATAATCGACGGATACCAGGAGGAAAATGATCTACCTAAAGAAATGATAGAGCAGCTTCCATTATTTATTAAATTAAAGGAGATATTCGAATATAGTTTAATGCATATGTATTGGAATAAAGAAGAGTTAACTGAGGAGCAAGTACGGATAATGAACCTTTATAGAATAAAGATTGAAAAAACTCATTCTTTAAACACAGTTGGTTTCCTATGAAGTACACCCAATTGTTACATTCAGTTTAACAATTGGGTGTACTTTTCTATAGATAAGTTTTCTTCAAAAAACAAAATACAAGGAGCGAAACGATATTTAATCGTACAGTGGCACCTATTTTTCAATCCATTCAAAGGATTTATCTAGCTTAATACCATCCTCGATATTACTTTCTTCCAAAGTATTTGCCCTAGCTTGAATACAAATAAAATAAAGAGGTTCACTTGAATTGTTACGCCAAATTCTTTCCCCCTCTTGTGCCACCCTTATGACAGTACCCTCTTTGATTTCAAGGATTTCATCATCAATCTTGAATTCCCCTTGTCCTTTGACGAAGATATACAGCTCTTCATTTTCTCTATGCTTATGATAAAAGGGCATTGAAATACCTGGAGGGAAAACATTTAGTGAAGCTTCCATCCCTGTACATTGTAAGTCATCTTTAAGAAATACCTTTCCAGGAGCTTTAAATGGATTTCCATTTTTATATTGAAGCAGATCCTCCCACTTTCCTACTTGAACAGCACTAAAATTTTTACCTTCCATTGTTGAATTAACAAATTGACTCATTTGTATTCTCCTCTCATATTCATTTTCCATAATTTCACTTTTTATTCTCTAATAAATGAATAAATCCTCTCACAAAATGAAACCGAATAGTCTCTTTTTTGCGGTAAAAAAACGGCTCAATTAGCCATAATATATTATTAAGAAGTTTATTAGTAAAGATTGTTTTTTACATATTTATTTATCTCTACATTTATTTTATTTAGAATTTCTAAAAAACGAAGCAATCCAATTTTTATTAATTAATATTTATTTAAAATTGTAAATTATGGCCTCAGCAGCTTCCATCACAATCTCACTTAAAGTTAGTTGAGCATGTGGTGTTAATGCAATATCCTCAACTGTCATGCCTGATTCAATTGCTAAACCCATTTCGGCAATTATTTCTGATGCACCATTTCCCACGATTTGAGCACCTACTAATACACCATCTTCTTTACGCACCAATAGCCTCAAGAACCCTTTTCCTTCATTTGATACAAGTGCACGACTGTTTGCTGAAAATGGGGATTGAATCACTTTTACTTCCATGCCTTCTGCCTTTGCTCGCTCTTCAGTATAACCAACTGTAGCTAATTCAGGATTTGTGAAACAAACTGCTGGAATTGCCAAGTAATCAACAAATGATAGTTCACCAGAGATAGCTTCGGCAGCTACTTTCCCTTCGTAAAATGCTTTATGTGCAAACTGTGGACCAGCAATGATATCTCCTATAGCAAAAATGTTCGGAAGGTTAGTACGGCATTGTTGATCAACTTTTAATAAACCGCGGTCAGAAAACTCAATACCGATTTTTTCAAAACCCATATTTTCAGTATTAGGACGACGGCCAACCGTTACTAATACGTAATCAGCGTCAACTTTCTTTTCTTCACCACCAATTTCGTAGGTAACAATTACACCATTTTCAACTTCTTCTACACCTTTAGCGGATGCATCTACTATTACTGTAACACCTTTGTTTATAAGGTCTTCTTTCACAATTTGAGTCATTTGTTTATCGAAGCCAGTTAAAATATCTTTACCTCCTTCAATAATTGTTACTATAGAACCGAGGGAAGCGTAAGCAGAGCCCAATTCAGTACCAATGTAACCACCACCGATTACAACCAATTTACTTGGAACTTCAGTTAAACTAAGTGCACCTGTAGAGTTAATCACACGTTTTGTAAATTTAAATGTTGGAATTTCAACTGGGCGTGATCCAGTAGCTATAATTGCATTTTTAAATGTATATGTTTGAGCTGCATCTTTATTGGTTACTCGTATAATGTTAGCATCCATGAAATAAGCTTCACCTTTTATCACTTCTACTTTATTGCTTTTTAATAACCCTTCTACACCACCTACTAATTTCTTTACAACGTTGTTTTTAAATTCTTGTACTTTTGCAAAATCAACATTTACACCAGAAGAAAAAATACCCATATTTTCTGAATGCTTTGTTTCCTCAAAGCGATGACCTACAGAAATAAGTGCCTTAGATGGAATACAGCCAACGTTAGCACATACGCCACCAAGATTCTCTCTTTCTATAATTGCCACTTGTTGCCCTAATTGTGAAGCTCTTATTGCAGCAACATATCCTCCAGGTCCAGAGCCAATTACGATTGTTTCTATTTCTCTCATATCCTTTTTCACACTCCTCCAAAAATTAGAAACAGGTAGGCCGAAATCGTTCATATTCTACACATTTTTCAATTTACTATTTTGTATTAGTACCATTCTTCTCTCATCCGTTCTTTCATAGTTCCATCATGGAATTTCTATTAAGTGATCACCCCCAAAAAAGAAACCGAACAGTCTCTTTTTAGCGATAAAAATTACGGCTTACTTGGCCGTAATTTGTTTTTCCAATTCATCTAAAAGTCGTGACGATACTGTATCAATATAGACTGTATCTTGGTATAAGCGTGACAAGGCAAGTGCTCCTTCAAGAGAAGAAATCCAGATGATAGCAACCTGCTTTGCTTGAGTATCTGGTTTTAAATCTCCTTGCTCAATTCCATACGTAATAATCTTTTCAATTATTCCAAGTAATTGATTCATCGCTATCTGTGCTTGTACTGCCATGAGAGGATGGGAATCATCTGCTTCTAACATTACGTTCATGATTGGACACCCTCCAGGAAGAGGATCATTATGAATGAGAGATGTAAAAACTGAAATAAAAGTTTTTAACTTATCCAACGTATTGGATGCTTTTTTTATCTCTTCGGCATAACGTACTCCCATTTGTGAAGTTGCGTGCTGAAAGGCTTGAACAGCCAAGTCATCTTTATTTTTAAAGTGACGATAAATACCACCCTTCTCTAGCCCAGTCTCTCGCATAATATCAGAAATTGAAGAACCACTATACCCCTTTACATTAAACAGAGCAGAGGAACGATCAAGAATCATTCTTTTTGTTAATTCACCTTTACGCATTGTGTCCTCCTAAAAGAAAACGTTTGGTCTCTTTTAAGTATATGACAAACCGAAAAGAATTAGCAAGAAAAATAACGGAGAGAATCAATGAGTAAAAAAATAAATGATTCACTATTTTAATAGGGATCAAAATAAATACTTGAAAACATCTTTTATTTACAGAGGTGTACTCTCTGCCAATCTAGCTGCGCTAATAATAGGAGCCCACTGGAAAATTTCATCTCTTAATAAACCTGTTTTTTTGCAATATATATGTAAATACATTTCAGCTAATTCCACTGAATTCTGTGAATACAATAAGTATGTCCGGAACACATCTGCACGAATATCACCTGAACTAGCATCAACCCAATCTATAATTTTTACATCACCATTACTCATAATTAAATTAAACGGATGTAAATCACCATGACATAATCTAGGTTCAAATGTGATTGAATCTAACTTTTTTAATATATTTCCCTTTTGTTTTTCATCCAGATTATGAACAGAATTAATTTGACGATAAAGCCTCTTTTCCATCAGCTCTATTTCATCCGATCTCACACAGATCGCATGAATCTTTTGTTGTACACTAACACATATACTTATATAATGCTCCGCTTTACTCAAATTATTAAGCAAAAGCTCACCAACACTTTCCCCTTCTACATATTCCATAATAATAGCTTGTCTACCTTGTATCTCTGTAACTTCAAATACTTTAGGAACGTGTAAACCACATGAATATGCATACTTTTGTTTTCGTGCTTCGTATAGAGATTCTGTATTAGGGAGGTATTCTTTAAACAATTTCACAACTTTATTATCACAAAGATAAATTTCAGCCGTATTTCCTTTGGCTATCGGATTTCCTAGATTCAATTCATTTCTCTCCTTACAGTAAATTAGAATAACGCTTTATAGTCCTCTATAAATTCAGTGTAATTATATTGAAACCCTTCTTCATGAAAATGAAAAAAACTTACCCCTCCCTATAATTATATAGAAAGTGGTAAGTTTAATTTTCTAGGAATATCGGAATGAAACTCCGGTGTATGCAAAACAGAAAATGAATACCCTTGTTGAATAAACAATACTTCAATATGTTTACTTTCAAATGGAACACTATTTTTCTTAAAGTTATTTTGGATTTGTTGTAAAAACGCATGATCCGGTGTTCCGAATGAAACATGTACTTTCGGTGGTAAAGCTTTCATCGCAATGGGAATCCAAGGTCGCTGCCACCAGGTTGCGATGATATATGCAGTGCCACCTATAACAAAGTTGAAAATATCCCCATCTTCCTTCGTTTTCATGTCTAGATTTGATTTCAACCATTCCGTAAATACAGGTACACTTTTAACCGGAAGACCAATTTCCCTTACGTATAAAATGTTTAACGGTGAATGCGGGACTAATACCTCTTCTTTAACATAACTATGTGCGATAATTTCGAGAAGATTTCCATCACCATCTTTAAAGTATAAATTGAATCGACCGTTTTCCTCATCAATTGTATGACCATCTTTCCATTTCACAATGAGTAATCCAGAACCTTCAAGCCATCTTACTGTTTCATGAAATTTTGAATATGGGATCTCAAAAGCGAAATGCGCAGGTGCAATTGGTTCATATACTTCTTGAAAACTAATTGTTGTATACGGTGTTACTTCAAATTGAATATATGATGCGGTTTCTTTTTTTATTGGAAAAGATAATATGTCTTTATAAACTTGTTTTACCCCTTCTATAGAAACCGTTTGTAGTTTTATATCTGATATATGTGTAATCACTTTACATTCCCCCTTGTTTCTTATTATCTATTCTTATTGTATTACACTTATAAATAGATAAAATCAAACCGAAGGGTGGATTTTTCGTGTAAAAACTACAACTTTAGTATGAATATGTTAGCTCCAATTACTTTTTATTTCCTCTATAACAACTTCTGGTTTATCCCAGTGTAATAAATGTGTAGTATCAGAGATTAATTTTACTTTCGCGCCAGTTTTTAACTTAAAAATTTCCACTGTTTTATCTCTATATTCATCCCATATCTGCGGTAGTGTAGCTCGAAGCAATATAATATTAGATGGTAACTTCTCGTAAATATCTATCGTTTCATCTTTATGCATACCTCTTATTATATTACCAGCTGTTGTACCTCTCGCATGCCAACATACTTCATTATCCATTTCAATCCCTAGGTCTTTTACAGCAATTTCTAATAATGGAGACCACCTAGTATAGGCTTCTTTTTCACTTTTGAAAAATCCATCCCAATTATTAAAAATATATTCTTCAAAATCCTTTTCGTAATACGCGATTTCCTCTTCAAGCGTTTCTTCTTTAAGCCTTTTTGTTTGATATCCTCCATCAATAAGAATGCTTCCTAGTACTTTTTCTGGATTATTTAATAAATAAAATAGTGCTACAAAACTTCCCCACGAATGTGATAAAAAATAGAAATGTTCAATTCTCAGTTCATTTATTATTTCATTTAACCAGTTTGCTAAATTCAGCATCTCATAATCTTCCGTTCTTTCAAAAGGCGGTGTTTTACCATGCCCAGGTGCATCAATGGAGATAAATCTATACTCTTCCTTTAATTCTTCTGCAATTTCTATAAAACTTAAACTCGTACTACCTAACCCATGTAAACAAAAGATAACGGGCTTTTCATTATTTCCCCACTCAGTAATATGTGCGTTTATTTTTTCGTTGTTAATATAGTAACGTTTCAAAATAATTATCCCCTATATTTCAATTTTTAGATTACTACTTTACCTATTTCTATGATTTTTAAGTTTTCCCTGCATTCTTTTCCACAAAAAAAGCTGATTTTCTTTTAAAGAAAATCAGCTTTTACGTTAAAATACACTATGATTTAACAGCAATAATCATAAACCTTTTTGAATTCGTACGAATACCTTTTTCGGAACTATTAGCGTCAATGAACTTTTGTAAAATATTAAAATCCTCTTCCTCTTCTCCAAATCTAGGAATAATAGGCGTATGTTTTAATAAGAAAATGAGATCTTCAGGAGTACTGTAATAATCGGTGACATCGTATTCACGCACTTGCACGAGTTCAAATCCCGCACTAATAAGTTCACCCATATACTTTTCTTTTAAAGTTCCATCTCTTTCACCTAAGCATTGTCCTCTGCCAAATGCTTCTTTAAGGTTTAATTTATCATGTTCACTAACTTGTTGTGTTAAGAAAAAAGCACCCTTTTTCATTACTTTTGCCAATTCAGATGCTACAAACGGCGCATGACAACTTGAAGTAATATCGAAATGAGCATGCGGAAACGTTAAAAATTCCGAATCCATTTGAAGAAATTCAACATTTTGTACACCTGCTTTATTCAAATTGGAATGTGCTGTTTTGATCATTCCATTAGAATTATCTATTCCAATCAGTAATGCAGTTGAAGATGCTATTTTTAATATATTCTCTCCTCCACCTGTGCCAACATCAAGTAGAATATCTGATGGTTTACATCTTTCTTGCACTTCGCCATAAAAGTCCCAAGTGTCACCTACAGTTTCACACTTTAGCTTACTAAAGTCCCACCCATTTAATCGTCCCACTTTATCATAAAAACTTTTATACTCTAATTCATTCATTTTATTATTTCCCCTTTGTAAAAATGCATTAACTGTTTAGATGATTCTCGAAATAGACTCATAGTTGATATTATCGTGAAAGGGCCTACGTCTTCTTTTATATCTGCTACGCATTTTTTCAGCCCCAAACAACTAGTTACTTCGAACGATACAGCATTTCATCTATATCACTTCATCTGGAAGACTGCATATATAATAACCTATAACACTATTTAATTATATATTATAAAATACAAATTACTAAAACGATATGTTTCGACAAACCCCCTTTAGTTTACATAATAATATTATAGTTTGTTTTTATCGATATATTCTAAATGTCCTCTTCCCCAACCACACATACTATCCAAAACAATACTGACTGTTTTTCCATGCTCAGTTAAGCTATATTCCACTTTAGGTGGTATTTCTTGATAAATTTCGCGTTTTATTAATTGATCGTGCTCTAATTCACGAAGCTGCTTCGCTAATGTTCCTTGAGAAATGCCTGGTATTAATCGCTTTAATTCACCAAACCGTTTCGTTCCATCTGTTAGCAAAATAAATAAAATAAGTGGTTTCCATTTCCCACCGATTATTTGTAATGTCGCTATTACTCCTTTTAATTTCGGTTCCTCTAAATTCATTTTCCTCACCACTCCCCTCAAATCATAAATTATAATGATTAATTTTTTATATTATGTATCCATATAACAAGCGATTAGTACGAAATTCGCGACTAAGTACATATAAAGTGCGTACTTTTCAGTAGTCATTTTTTAACGAATAATAAAATTAACACAACTTATTTTAAATCTTATATTAAGGGAGATGTTTAATCATGTCTATTACTGTATTAAAAGATAAACATATCGTTATCATCGGCGGGAGTTCTGGTATTGGATTAGCAACAGCAAAACAAGCAATCGAACAAGGCGCACATGTTATTATTGCAGGACGCTCGGAAGAAAAATTAAAAATTTCTCGAGAATTAATAAATAACAACCATCTTCAAACTTATGTATTGGATAATCAAAATAAAGAGCAATTACAAGATTTTTTCAAGACAGTTGGGAATTTTGATCATTTATTCACACCGGGAGCCTCTTACACACTTGGACCAATAACCGCTACAGAGGAAATTGCTGAAAGTAGCTTTATCGGAAAGTTTTGGCCACAATATTACGCCGTAAAATATGCGATTCCTTTTCTTTCAAACTCTGGATCCATCGTGTTAATGTCCGGTGCATTTAGTCAAAGACCACTTAAAGGTGCACCTGCTTATGGCGCTTGTAATGGCGCTATTGAAAGTTTAGGAAAAGCTTTAGCTGTTGAATTAGCTCCAATTAGAGTTAATGTTGTTTCTCCTGGAACGATACGAAGAGAGAATGAACAAAATGAGAAAAGACTAGCTGCTTATGAAGATTATAAATCTCTTTCTCTTGTACAGAGACCTGGGTATAATGATGAAATTGCACATACTGTCCTGTATTTAATGCAAAATGGTTTTACTACAGGTAATGTATTATTTCCTGATGGAGGATACACATATCATTAAATTATTTAAAACAAAAGCCCCTTATTAAGGTGGCTTTTGTTGCTAATTTAGAAACTGCTGAAGTAATAAAGGATCCTTTTTTAAAAGTTCTGCTAAAAACAAAAGTTGAGGAAAAGGTTGTAAGATTAACTCCTTATCCACTTTTTCTTTCAATATAGCCATTCCACCTTGCTTAATATAATCGTTTAGTGTTATTTCCTTACTACAAATTAGCCTAATATCACTTACTGAAAGTAATAATAGTCCGTTTGTTTCAGAAGATGGATTTGGTTCATTTTCTGAATGTGCAATATACATAATAGATAAAGTTTCATATGGACTATCAATAATTAATATTGGAGCGACTTCATTTTCTACTTTTATTTTCTTTGATTGTGCATTCCAATTCTCTTTGTAGTATGTACTTGGTGAACTCAATATAGTAATATCAATAGCAGCTTCTTCTTTCACTTCTCTTTTAGCGGTTTCTACTGCTGTCTCATTGTTTTCTTTATGGCCTCCCAGCCTTACTACACCTAATGTATCGCCTTTTCTTGTTGGACCAACTTGAAAAATAAATAGATTATTATAAAGAACATACGCGCCAGATGTTCTTACGTCTCTATTAATATCTATCAAAATTCCCCCTCCAAATCATTAAAACATTATGAAACACTACTATTTAGATTTGCATGTCTACTAAGTTTAATTTATGGTCTGTTGCAACCTTTAAAAGGAATGCAATTTTTAGATTTTGGGATTTACATCTACTTCGAAACTCAACTTTATCTTAAATATTGACATTGTGTGAGAGTCAACTATTTTTAACAACTTAAATTATATTTCTTCAATTATTTACCCTTATACTTTCTTGCTCCTCAGGGCTATAAATATTGATATTAGTCCGTTCACAGCTAATAATATTACTGTAATACTAGCGAGTAAAGCTACATCTGCTGCAAACAATTTAATCGTATGCCACGGTGAATTTGTGCAATAAATAAGAAGTGGGATCAAAATACTAGATAATAGTAGAAATATACTCCCAACGAACAGCCAAGTTTGTGTTTTACAAGTTTTCTTACGTTTATACTTTTTCATTAACATAATTGATGTAGTAATGAGTGAGAGTGTGACTATCGACATAACAATTTGTGTGAATGGTATGTTTTTAGGGATATCACCAGGTTTTTCCCCATTCAAAATACTAATAATCCCCTTTTTCAATACCGTTAGTGCTGTTTCTTCTAATACATGATTTTTATTCGTTAAAATCACACCAGCCCAGCCACTTTTATTTAAAGTAAACATTTCTGCACGAGCATCAGGCGTTGATCCTGAATGCCAAACCATCGTTTCGCTTACATTTATATTTGTTGTTCTTAATCCAAACCCATAACTTTTTTCTGAATTTATTTTATAAAGCGGTGATAGATAAAGATCCATGCTTTCTTTCTTTAAAAATTGAGTGTGGTCTTGGTGATTCAAAAACATTATAAATTGAATCATATCTTCCAAATTCGCGGTAATATAACCATACGGTGCTCCAGCATTATCATAAGACACTACACTTTTTCTTGGTATACCAAACAACGACTGATAACCTATCAAATAGCCTTTTTCATATGCACTTTCTTTATTTGCCGCTGCGCCATTCATTTTTAAAGGCTGAAAAACATACTTTTCTATATATGAAGAATATGTTTCATTTGTGACTGCCTCAATAAGGGCACCAAGTATCATATAATTTGCATTACTATATTGATATTTTTCACCTGGTGGGGCATTTAATTTTACTTTTGAAAGTTTCATTACATTTTCCTTTAATGCTTTAGAACTCTTCAATTGTTTATCTGATAATGCTAAGCCTTCATATGTGTTTATTCCACTTGTATGAGTTAGTAGATGTTGGATTGTTATATTTGAAGTTGATTGTGTATCTTTTAGTTTAAACGAAGGAAGATGTTGTTGAACTGAATCCTCTAATTTTATTTTTTTATCTTCTATTAACTTGACTATAGCTAAAGCTGTTAAAGATTTACTTATTGAGCCAATCGCAAATGGGGTTTTACTAGTTACCTTTTTTTCAGACTCCCCAGTAATCCCCCATGTTTTTGTAAAGAATACATCTTTATGATGTACAATTGCAACGGAAGCTCCAGGAATGTTCTGTTCCTTTATAAATTTTTCAATATACTTATCTAATGTAACTTTAATATTTTGCTGAGCATAAACTTTTGGATGTACGATACATAATATTAATACATTACAAAGTATACAAATTTGAAATAGTTTATAGATAGTTTTCTTCATTATACTTTAGATAGCTTTCTTTTTTTATAACTTACTAGGCTAATAAATACTAATATAGAGAGCGTAAAACTAAACATTATTAATACATAGTTCCACCATTGATTCTCTGCTATACGATATAAAAGATTATAATTAAATGTATTTTTGCTATTAGTTCCGTTAAATGATTCAGTTAAAAATAGTGAAAGTGTAGTTTGTGAGATGAGGTAAGTAATAACTGCGATGAATATGCCACCTAAGATAAATGTGCTCGAATTTCCCTTTTCATTTTGAAGTTGTCTCATTTTAACTTGTAGGTCAATTTCATTTATTTCTAAAAAATCTTGAACAAATAATTGAGGCGTACCTAGATCATTTATACTATCCTCCCCATTTTCACGACATTCTTGGATATGCTCTAAAATTTGTTGTTTAATATTTTCCCTTTCTTCTAAACTTATATCGTATTGCTTTAATTCCTTAAGTACGCCAGTTAAAAATTGCTGTTCTTTATCTTTTAATTCATTCCTCATTTCAGAAGGTCTCCTTTCAAACCACTCTTTAATAATATTTTAATATCAGATTGCAACTCTAACCATTCATTAACTTTCTTCTCAAGACGTAATTTTCCATTTTCATTAATTTCGTAATAAATCCTAACTTTACCACTGTCTGTTACTTCTTGATAAGTATTAACCCACTCTTGATTTTTCAGTTTAGTTAAAATGGGATAAATACTTCCTACTCCTTTCAATTTTAAATTATGTACTTCAAGTTCTTTCATAATTTCATAACCATAACTTTTCTTTGTAGACAAAATAGACAATACACACATTTCTAAATTCCCTTTAATTAAACTTGTTCTATCCATAGGATAAATTTAACAGAAATATATACTTCATTCAAGTATATATTTCTGTTAAATTTAAAAATTCTAATAATTATACAATCACTAACCATGTAGCATATTCCTTTTGTTTATTATCCAAATAACCTAAATTGTTATCCCCAAAAAACATTTTTATACGTCAATAATTATATAATAAATGATCATAATTAATGATTTAAAACTAACTCTAACAGATAAATGTATTTACATCTTAGAAAGACTAACAAAACTTAAACATAAATGCCAACCTGTAATATCTTTCAGTTTAAAATTTAAGAATAATTTATATTGGTATTACAAATAGATTTTTCTTGCTCTATTATTTATCTACCTTAACACGTTTAAAGAAACTCTTCTTCAACATAAAAACTCATTTGCAGATTATTGCAAATGAGTTTTTAATCCCTAACTGACCACTATTTTTTATTCTTCTTAATTTAATTATTTTTCTCAAGACATTCATAAACTGCCATCATTTCTCGCTTATTCAACTCACGAATTCGATTAAATATTAGAATGTCTGCAACATCCTCAGTTCGTAAGCTTTCATCCACAACATCACTAACTTTTCCAGTTAACCATGTTTCTACGTCTATGCCATCGACAATTTCTTTACGTCCTTCATCGTTAATACCACTTGCATTACAAGTTACACACGGAATTGTTAATTTGAACACGCCGTCATGCAGGTTATCTTCTGTTATTACTTTTTTTCCGTTACAGAATGGACATGGGTTACTTTTTTTAATTTTATTAATTTGGGTAACTAATTTTTTGTAACCAAATGCTTCATACACATATGTTAGTTTTTTATATTTTCCATTTGTGAAATACTTATCTATAATGGTTTCTCTTGTTTCATTGATATTTTGGAAATCACAAATAGTCACCTTATTATTATTGCTGATTGATTCGACATTACCTTTAATTTCGCCCCAGAATGGTAATACATTTTGTAATACCATTTCATAGTTTGAAAAGCTTGCTTGTTCTAATTCAAACATTTTCAGTGCGACTTGTATATTTCTAGGTAATAAAGAAACATCTTCTGTCATAATCATATCGTCACCTACGATAGATTTCAATTTGACGAGTACAGGCAAATCTCCTACAAATTTTAATACTTCGTTAAGCGGCTGATTAATAATTTCACGAATATCTGTATCTCCAAAATTAAGTGGTTTATGGTGATTTAATAAAGTCCCCTTACAAATTGGACATGTCATCATTTCTTTAGAAGTCTTAATATCTTCTTTAATAGCTGCTTTTGAAATAACAATATACCCGCCAATAATCGTATTAAATCCTACCCATGTTCTACGTGTCTTTCCTTTCTTATCATAAAAGGACTTATCAAAATAGCCGTACCAAAATGTATGTTTCTCTTCCTCAGACATACCATTATAGCTTTTCGTCAAATCATGACCAAGCTCATTTTTAATTTCTTCAAATAGAAATTCTATTTTTTCATATTGATAAAATTTTAATACTTTCATGATTTCCGGATCGAATAGACCATCCCAAAATGGAACGTTTTTATCTTGAATTGTAATTTCTTTATCAAAAACTTCAATTTGAAGACGTCCAGAACAAGATGGGCAATGATTATCCTGAGAATAGAAATCGAAACTTCTCGTATCTTTATTAGTCGGATGAGCAGCTACAATATGATTGATCAATCCACCAATTTCATATAAGAAACTATATTGACTATACAAATGTCTTTCGAGATCAATAGCAACAACAGGTGCCATTGTATCAGATTCATATTCACCATAAATTAATCGTGCCATTGATGATAAGCTTTTTAAAATACCACCCTTATAAACGTTTTCAGCATTTTTAAAATAGTTAATATGATTTTCTTTTAAATAGTGAACTCCTTCTTTACGCTTAAGCGTTGAAGAAATGTGTATTTGTTCAGCATTATTCACACTGCTTTTTTGACGATAATAATCCTCATGACTTACTACATCAAGATGCTCTATAGATTCAACCTGTCTTTTTCCAAAATCGACAATATAATCAGAGCTTTCTAGCATGTAACTGTTATGCTCAATCATTATGATAGAGACTGATTCATCTTGCAATATCCCTCTAACACTATCTATAAATTGATTTAAAATATTTTGCGATAAACCTTTTGAAGGCTCATCAAAAATAAACAATGTATGTGGATTTCTTGTTTTTGCAAATAACTCAGAAACTAAATGAACACATTGAAACTCACCCGTTGATAATGTTTGTGTTTTTCGTTCTAATGTTAAATATCCCAGTCCTACTTTGATTAGTAGGCTCAAGCGTTTATACGCAATATCTTCATTTGGAATTTCATCAATAATATCCTCAATTGAGCGCTCAAAAATATCATCAATTTCTTCACTATACTTTGTCAGTTTCTTTTTAACATCTAGGAAAGTTGCTACAGTTGATCGACTTGTAATCGATTGGTTTCGATCTTGCCCTACCATAACTAGTTTATCTTTTGGATATCGTTTCAAGAAATCTGTAGCTAAACACTCATTGACAAGTGTAGATTTCCCGCATCCAGACTCTCCCGTAACAGTTACAAGTCTATTTTTAGGAATCTGAAACTCAGTCATTTGGATATTTCGGCAATATAATTCATGGAATGTATAATATTCTGTTGGCATTTCGTAATTTCGTTCCGATAGTATTGGTTTTGGTCTTGGTGATTCTTTCACGATTTGTCCACCATATTTTCCGCTACCAGGTCCGAAGAACAATTGCTCATCTGTTGTATCCAGTACTGTATCTGAATGATCAATGAGCCAGATTTGATTTTTACACCCTAATTGCTTGATCTCTTCTAATATTTGTAACAATGTTTCATTATCAAGTCCAACTGAAATCTCATCAATAATAATTACAGTATTTTCACTAACTGCCATGAATTCAGCTAAGTAAAGTCGTGTTAATTCTCCACCTGACAACGTACCCATAATTCGATTTAATGTTAAATAACCAATGTTCATATTGATAATATTTTGCAATATATGTTGTTTTGCTTCACTAATATTTAATTCTTCTGCTAATGAAAGAATAGATTCAACACTTAAATCGTTAATATCCGAAATTGTATGTGATTTAGCAAATAACTCAATAGTACGTTGTTCAACTTCTTCACTATAACGTTTCCCCTTACATTTTTTACACTCAATATTTTTAGTAGTACCACGCCCTTTACAGCCAGCACACCAACCTAATTGATTATTAAATGAAAAGACTTCAGGAGAAAGATTAAATTCTTCCGCTAGTTTTTCACGAATCTCTTTAAAAACACCTGTATGAGTACCAATCGTCGAACGCGGATTGGAAGAAATTGATGATTTCCCTAAAAAAAGTACTAAAGGTATTTCCTCCATCTTAATGGCACTAAAATTAGTTTCCATAATATTAGGAAATAAATATTGATATTCAGCCTTTGGCAATAAGGAAACTAGACGCTTCTTTGATTCTTCACCAATTGTTTGACAAAGAGTTGTTTTTCCAGATCCAGATAAACCAGCAATACCAAGTGATTTATTAAACGGAATAACAGTATCAAGTTTATTTATGTTATTAGCAATTAATTGATTTACTTTCATATTAACCTCTATTCTTATTTTTCCACAAAATCATTTTTATAATATAATAATTATATAATAAATACCATGAATTTAATCCCTAATCTTTCAACTCATCAACCTTATTATAATTATCAAACCAATATTCCCACTCATCTTTTGAAAACACCTTCTCTTCTCCTTCTAAAACTGAAGAAAAAAGGTCAAGACAAATATGCCAACCAGCTATATCTTTCGGTGTATGGTCAGTTAATTCATGAATGTATTCTTTAAGTAGTAAAAGAGAACCATTTTCCTCTTTATGTATTTCAAATCGGACACGATCTTTATCCCATGTGAATTCAAGTACTGAATTTAGTTGGCACTCCAAAATATCAATATTTAAAAATGAACCATCCATCATGTCGAACTTTATAATTCCACCTGTTTTAAGGTTTTCAATCTGTAAATTAGACATCCATTTTTTAACCTTGCTGTTTTCAGTTAAAACAGACCAAACTTCTTCTATTGTATAAGAAAATTGACGTTCAAATTTCACAATATAGCCGTCAGTTTGTTTCTCTATTTCAGCCAACATATTTATTGCCTCCTACTTGTATACGGAATGTATGTTCTTATTTTATTTTACACGAATTTATGTATAAAAGAAATCTCTATGGCAATGAAATATTAATTTAATGTGTGATTGGTAATTTGAACATTGATTTATTATATATTCTCTCCATATGTTTATTACAATAGGCGTACCTCAACATTTCCACAAAAAAATTCAACATGAGAAAACGTTGATTTATTTATTTTACATGATATTTCCATTAAATATTTAAAAGCAATTTCCTTTAAGATAAATGGTGTTAATAAGGGCTAATATAGTATTCAAATCAAGTTATGTAATGTTCAAAATCACTTATTATGTATGTTTGCTTCCATGTTAAACTTAGGATTACAGCACAAATAAAAAAAGCCGCATTTGCGACTAATGAACTGATATAACTAACACCTGCTTTAGTTGAATGACTTAACGTTTAATTGCATCAACAATTAAAGATGGAAATCCTAGTTTATCTCCTTGATTTCTAGAATCATACCTTTTTGAACGGAAAATAACGCCGTCATTCGCATCCCATTCTGTGTAATAAAATTGACCATTTTCATCACAATATTCAAGTAAAACTACCTCAAATCCAGCAATTTCAAACATTTTCGTTAATGTTTTATAATTATGAACAATTTTATGACTTGCTGCTGGGTGATCTTTCGGACCAGGCCCGCCTATTTGAACTATATTTTGATATGCTTCATCTCGGAAAAACGCATCAGGAACACCACACCGAATATGCCCTGCTGGTTTTAAAAATTTATAACAAATTTCAGCTGCTTTTACACCTTCTTCAAACGTAAGGTGTTCCCATACATGCTCAGCTAAAATAGCTGAAATGGAATTGTATTCAAATCTTTCTTCCCAAGTGGTATTCTCTAGTAAATTAAGTTCATCTTCTTGAGTTTGAACCCAACCTGGATTATTATTAAACACTCCAGCTCCGACTACTACTTTAATTTCGTCTTGCTTAATTGCCATCACTTTCACCCCATAAATCTTTTAATGTATTAATATATTCTATGTTTACCATATATTTTCCTTTTTCAACTAAAGTGCCAGTTAGCTCAATAAGATAGGTGACAAAACTTCTGTTGTTTTTACTTATCCTCCCACATACAGCAAAAACGTTTATAGTGCAAAATAAAAAGCGAAAAGAATAATTCCTTCCGCTTTTATAGCAATAAATACATTTCATATTGCGCTAAAGAATTCTTTTCAAATCCAAATTTCTTTAAAAACCCTTCCAGTAAATTGTTGTTTGGAAACCCAATTGATAAACTTGATAACTTTAATTCTTCACTTGCTACCTGTAATAATTTCGTCCCAACACCAATATTTCTATAGTCTTTGTCTATGAAAATAAAACTAATTTTTCCTTGTTCATTTACACATACAGAGCCTTTTATATCACTATCAACATATGCACCGTAAAATGTATGATTTGTTTTTTCGATATAATCAATATCATTTTGCCAATTTATATGGAAGTTTAACCATTTCTGAATTTCAACTTTAAATGTTGGAAATTCTAATTGTTTTACTTCAATATTTTTATTACCTTTATTCATTATTTTAGTTAAATCATTTAAATTATAATAAGAAAGATCATATACTTTTTCATAACCTAATTTGTTATAAAAATGAATCGCCCGATCGTTTCCTACAATAACTTCAAGAAAAAGCTGCTTACATTTATTTTGTGTCGCTTCTTCTTTATGTAACTCAAATAAATTTTGACTTACACCAATGCCTCGAAACTCTGGATGAACAGCTAATGTTCCGCAGCGCATTGTTTTTATACTTTCATATACCTTAATACCACCAAGTATTACACCAACACATTTGTCACTGTCTAAAGCAAGAAAGGAGTGTTCTAGCATATTCCCTTCTGGTCCAAAAAATCTTTTAATAAAATCTTCTTTTGAAACTTCCATTTTAATAATGTAATCTGAAAATCCATCCTTAAAAGCTTTATACACTAAATCTATACTTACTTCACTACATCTTTTGTATTGAATCATATAAGTATAATCCCCCGCTTTGACTTGTTATAAACTGCATTCAAATACATGAAATGAATTACCTTCACCATATCCATCTTTTATTTCATGAACAACAATTTGACTAAACCCATTAGTAATAAGTATATTTTCAAATTCTTTTAAATCATATAGTCTTATAGGAAAATCCATAATCTCTGTTTCTACTATTTTCTCATCATGAATGATTTCATATTTCAGTATAATATTTAAAAGTTTTTGCGCCTTATCATATGAAACTTTTCTATACTCAACAATTAATTCATTGTTAATTTCTTTTCTATTTGTCTCTATCCAATCTAAAATTTGTTCTGTCTCACTTCCACCTTGTACAACTGTAAGAAGTAATTTTCCATTTTCCTTTAAGTTATTTTTCATATTTTGAAGACTAACGTCTACTAAATTATTTGGTAAAAGTGAAAATGAACCGATAGGAATCATAATAAGATCGTATTTTTTATCACTATGATATTCTTCTATTCTTCCTTGTGACACAACCGGTTTTAAGTTTAATTTTTCTGCTTTATCTTTACAAACGTTAAGCATATCTTTCGAAATATCGAACCCTTCTATATTCACACCATTTTGCATAAAGGGAATTAACATTCTACCATTTCCACACATCGGTTCTAACACTGCCATGTTTTTGTCTTTTGCAAACGAAAGATAGAAATCTAATTCTTTTCCAACAGCAATTGATTTATCACTTTCATATATTTTTGTACAAAGCTCTCCATAATACGTAATCAATGTTATTTCACCTCTTAATTTGAAATAAATGGACATTTCGCTACATATGTCTTACTATTTATTTGTTTTAAAACAAACGGTGCAATATCTCCATTTTGGATTTTCATTCCTGGCATATCTACTAGACTCTCTTTTATATTTTTAATGTCATTTCCCTCTATAACAAATGGTAATCTAACAATTGTCCAATCTACATCACTACTTTGTATAATTTCCAATTCTTTATATTTATCCCTCATCATCTTTGAAAGAAATAATCGAAACAAATTAGCCCCTATTTTATTTACAATTCCCTTCTGATCTCCTTCTACATTTAAGGAGCCTCCAGAAATAAGAATATAGCGCTTCATTTCATATTCCTTCATTACTTTTAAAATATGCTTCGTAACTGTGCTAAAAATATAAGGTTCATTTTTCGGCTGACCCACCGCATTAATCACAGCTTTACACCCTTGAAGTAATTCCTGTATGACTGAAAAATCGCGGGCATCCCCACTGATAGTCTCTATATTTTCATTAGTTATCGTCATATTTTTAGAAGTTCTCGTTAATATTTTTGCTTGATATCCCTTTTCTAACGCATGATTTACGATGAATTTTCCAGCTTTACCATTCGCACCAAGAATTGCTATTTTATTTATAGTTTCCAATATTAAAACCCTCTAACTATCTATTATTTACTACAGTAATCTCATAAACACGTAAAAAAGTAATTAAATGCTCACATGCTCGTTCACATGCTAACATTTTAAAAACCTTTTGTTCTTCTTTCGTTTTGTCATTCGCTTGATCTGAGGCAGCTTTTAAACATAGGAATGGTTTTTTATTTACATGACATACATAAGCAAATGCTGCCACTTCTTGATCAACAGCTAAAGCACCGTATACAGTATGAAGTAAATACCTCATTTCTGAACTTCGAATACGTTGATCTCCAGATAGAAATGTACCAAAATGGACCGGGTCATACGAACGTAATTTCTTCATTCGTTTTACGAGTGATTTAGTTGTTTCAATAGGTGCTGTTCTACCATCATATAGATTAAAACTATCTTCTCCTGAACCAGCCGCTGCAACATCATGCTGTAAAGTATTAAGAGCTACAACGATGTGTCCATTTTTCACCTTATCTGATAAACTCCCGCAAATCCCTGTCATAAATAACTGGTCTGGTTGGAATTCACTTATTAATAGTTGTACACAACTAGCACAACTTACTTTACCGACACCAGTTACAACTGAAATAACTTCTAATTCATTAATAGAATGAAAATGAAATTCCCAAGCTGCTATTTTTTCTACACGCTCACTTGGATAATGTTGATGCAAATACGTAAGCTCTGGTTCCCATGCAGATACAATTGCGATCCTTTTCATTACACACTTCACTTCCTCCTATTTTCATGTAAATAAGTCATCTATACTCTCTCGTTCATATTCTGGTATCCACTCTTTATACTTCTCATATAAATCCCGTATCTTTTCTTTATTCTTCGCAATTACTTCACATCCTCTATCACCATAAATAAACATGATAATATCCTTTGTTACATTTATAAAAAATACATCTGGATATGAAATTTCTTTTTTTCGTCCTAAGCGTGGACGTAGGTCAGGGAAATCTTCATGATTAACAGCTTCAATGAGCCGTTCATATTTAATATCTTCTGCAAAACATTGTAAAGAAAATTGATATGTACAATATAAGTCAGCTTCTTCATCTTCAAATAGAAAAGGGAATGTTTCTTGTCTTATATGAAACTTTAAATCCCTCTTTTTAATAAACCTATTGTATACATTTATTTTCTGCGCATTTTTTATATTTTCCTGTTTAAATCGATAAACATTTGTGACTAAAAAGACGGTATCTTCTTTTGAAAATATATCTTTAAATAGACTTTTATTATACCTATATAGTTGTGTGAAATATTCCATATTATACGTGTTACCATCTTCTTTGAATTGATATTTATCTTTCCCAAAATCAAAATGAAGATGATTTTCCCACTGAAAGTATATGGACGGTACTAATGTAACTCCTGGGAATGTTTGATTCATATATTCTTTTAATTGCATTTTTATACCCTTTCTACTCTACAATTTCTTTTAAATACCAATATGCTTCTTCTAACCACGGGTGTATGACTTTTAATGTATCTTTTCTTTCCCACAAATATGAAATATATACAAAAGCAGCATGTTCTAAAGAGTTTCCTAAAGCTTTTTTTACATTTATTAAATATGGAGGTGTCCCTATTTGATCCCATTCTAATTTATCAGCAACAAATAGTACTAAATCCATCTTTGTAGCATGTTTACGCAAAGTAGTGTGGCAACAGATAGCATTTAAAGCTTCTTCATCCTCTATTTTAAATATCTCTTTTGCAATTACTCTCGATAATTTTTGATGAATAATCATTGGAAATTCTCGTTCTTCTTGTAATATTTCTATTCCAAATTTTTCAGCAACTGCAATCCGCTCCTCGTTCGGAAAGATTGCACTAATATCATGTAAACACCCTGCAATCGCTGCTTTTTCTTCATCTTCATAAAATATTCCCGCAATTTTTCTCGCCTCATTTGCCACACGAATTGAATGTTTATATGTAAATTCTTTATTGTATTTTAATAGAAAAGCTTTAATATCATTTTCTATTTTTCCAGTTGGAGTAAATGAATATATATCATTATATAACATAGCAAGTCCCCCTTATAACTAACTTTCAATATAATATGAAATTTAAATATCCTTCTTATTTTGTATTCGTTATAATTGTATTAATTCCTTTTTAATACGTTACGTGAAATTTAATGTAGAAACATTACTACAAAATACATAAATGTTTGATATTATAGTAATATTGATGATTCGCAAGGAAAGGAACTATATGATGAATAAAAACATATTAATTATTGATGATGATAAAGATATTGTAGAATTACTGGCTGTTTATTTACGAAATGAAGGCTATAACATTTATAAAGCTTATGATGGTGATGAAGCATTACAAATGATATGTACATATGAAGTTGACCTTATGCTTTTAGATATTATGATGCCAAAACGAAACGGATTGGAAGTTTGTCAAGAAGTGCGTGAAAATAATACTGTACCTATCCTTATGCTTAGTGCAAAGGCTGAAGATATGGATAAAATTTTAGGACTTATGACCGGCGCAGATGATTATATGATTAAACCGTTTAATCCACTAGAATTAGTGGCTAGAGTGAAAGCTTTATTACGAAGATCCTCTTTCCAAAATGCTACTTCCCAAAAGAATGAAGATGGTATTATTCGTATTCGTTCTGTTGAAATACATAAACATAATCATACTGTTAAAGTAAATGGAGAATATATTAAACTCACCTCTATCGAATTTGATATTTTATATTTACTAGCGAGTAATACTGGAAGAGTATTTAGCTCTGAAGAGATATTCGAACGAGTTTGGAATGAAGATGGTTATGGTTCTAATAAAACGGTAATGGTCCATATTAGTAATTTACGCGATAAACTTGAAACCGTAATGAATGGTGAAAAACTAATTCATACGGTTTGGGGAGTAGGATATAAAATTGAGAAATGAAGCATTTGATATATTAAAAGATATACCAAAGTGGAAGCTTATTTTTTGGCTTTTATTAGCTATCACTCTTACACCAATTACCGAATTAATTATATTTCGCCTCGTAACGAGTGTAATTGAGAGTTCACTTACTCTAAGCGAACTAGGAAAAGAATTCATTAGAATTTTTGGTCATGAAAAATATATTGGATTAAAAGAGTCTTTATGGATGATGATTGTATCTTATTTGTTTTTATTTTCTATTTTCTCATCCTATTTATACATTTTTTATCGTCATGAAAGAAAGGTTTACTATGAAACTTGTATAAAAAAAATGATTGAAGAGATTCGGTATATTGCAAGTGGAAACTTTAATCATAAAGTTTCCATCGTACACCATAATTATTTAGAAGAACTGGCAACTGGGGTCAATCAAATTATTGAGCAATTAAAAGTATCAATTGATGAAGAAAGACAGGCAGAACAAGCAAAAAGCGAACTTATTACAAATGTATCACATGATTTACGAACCCCTCTTACATCTATAGTTGGATACGTAAATTTAATCCATCATGATAATTATAGAGATGAAGTAGAATTACGTTACTATATTCAAGTCATTTACGATAAAGTAACTCGTCTTAATGCATTAATGAATGACTTGTTTGAATATACACGCGTTCAAAATAAAGAGTTAAGTTTATATTCTGCTCCCATTGATATTGTAGAATTGCTTGGACAATTAACTGTCCAATTTCGGATACAGCTTCAAGAAGCTAATATTGAATGTCGCCCTTCTTTCCCATCTCAAAAGCTAATGGTACTAGCTGATGGGGATAAATTAGTACGTGTGTTTGAAAATCTAATCATAAACGCTATTACTTATGGAAATGATGGAGATCATATTGATATTACCGCTTACGAAAGCAATAACATGATTACAATTGATATAACAAATTACGGACAACCTATCCCTAGTACTGATTTACCTCATATTTTTGAACGTTTTTATCGTGTTGAAAAATCACGTTCAACAAACACTGGTGGATCTGGGCTCGGATTAGCAATTGCAAAAAGTATTGTTGAATTGCATAAAGGAACAATTGAAGTATATAGCGATGATAAAAAAACAACTTTCACTGTAAAATTACTCCCTTATAAAGCTTAATACCACATATTTATAGGTTCAATTTTTTATCATATCAGAAATTGAACCTTTTATATTCCATCAATATCCAAAATTAAAGAATTCCTTAAAATTCTTTAGAAATTCTTTACCTTTTCTTTCTTCCTAATTAAGCATTCCTTTTTACAATAATATTATTGATGTAATAGTAGGAGGATCGCTAATGCAATTCTTAAAAAAAATAACAGTTTTATTATTATCTTTTCTTATTACTGCACTTATCGTTTTATATTTTTATCTTTATGTAAATGGTCCAATTATTCAAGCTAAATCAGCTACTTTAATAGATACTAATTCTGGTGAGATTGTTTATAAAAAAAATGAAGAAACTCCTATACAATCAGCTACTTTATCTAAATTAATGACAGAGTATATCGCACTGGAACAACTGAATGAAGGAAAAATACAGTTAGATGAATTAGTAAAAATAAGTAACGAAGTTTTCCGAGCAGAAACGAGTCCTATACAAGTAACTTCGAAAGATAAAACGACGGTTCGTGATTTACTTCATGCATTGTTTTTGACAGGGAATAATCGTTCCGCACTTGCCCTTGCAGAACACATTGCTGGAAACGAAGATAACTTTACACTTTTAATGAATGACAAAGCAAAACAACTAAAGTTATCACAACCATCCCCGTTTCTAAATGCTACTGGAATTAATAACGATACGAATAAACAATCAACTACAACATCGATAGACGTCGCTAAACTAGCAACACAATTAGTAAAAGACTTTCCAGATGTATTGAATGTTACGAAACTAACTTCTTACCAATTTACCTTCAAAGATTCAAAAGTTTTCAATACAAATAAAATGATATATTCCCTTAATAAAAACATTAAACTCCAAGGTGTTGACGGCTTACAAACTAGTTTTTCAACTAATGGTAATTATAGTTTTGTCAGTACAGCCACACGAGGAGATACTAGACTTATTTCAGTAATATTAGACGCCGGTGATGAAAACAGTACTTTTATTGAAACAAAAAAGTTACTTCAGTACGGTTTTGATCCTTCCTCGTACTCTGCACTCCAAGCTTTTAAAGATGCTGTTACATCTTGGACAATATTGTTTCAGTTTAAAAATTTAATCATACAAACGATTATGATCTTTTTCATCATTACAATCTTAATGTTTTTATATATACGTCAAAAAAAAGCCGAGGATTTTAATTAAGAAATCTTCTTATATATAAAAACCGACTTGCGTTTACACTGCAAGTCGGTTTCTAAATCTACAATCCTCTTCCAATTAAATTCGCTGAAACGGGCTGAAGATTTAATTCTCTTGCCCATATAGATATCTGACCAATATGATGAATTTCATGTGCAATTACATGCCTTAAAACTTCACCGTATTTATATGATTTATCTGTCCATGAAGCTTTCAATATTTTTGATTCGAAGTCGCCAGACCATGACTGCAAAAAGTTATCTAATTCTCGTCTATATAAATCAGATAATGCTTTCACTTTTTTGATTGATTGATAACCTTTAAACTGTGGTTCGTTATCCTCTTTTTCTTGAAGCGCACTAATCCAGCTATACTCAACATCTACAATATGGAAAATTGTTTCTAAAATACTCCCAACACCTCCAACACGTTTGCGAAGCAATTCCTCCTCTGTAAGCTGTTCACACCACTTAAACCAATCATCTCTTACTTGCCAATTATATTGAAATAAAGTGTACACATTTATCTCTCCCCTACCCCAAGGATCCGCTTAACAGCATCTATTACATAATGTGGCTCATCTTTTTGAATATAGTGACCGCTATTTTCTGCAATAATAAATTTATTATTGGTTGATAATTGTAATAATTCTTCTTGCAATTGTAACCATTTCAGTTGTGCATCTGCTGAATAAAAATCTTTTTTTCCAGCAGCTAACACGACAAGTGGAATATCTCTCATTGACTTACAATGTCGATCTGCTTCACCTAGACTAAACATAAACTCTTCATATGAACTTTCATATACAAATTGTTTGTAGTAAGCTTCTTGAAATTCTGGAGACATTATTGGCAAAAAATCTTCTTTATAATTTTCTGGTGTCGCATCAACTAAAACTACTCCCATCGTATCTTCAGGATAAAAAGTTGTAAATAAACGTATATTTATACCCCCAAAGGAATGTCCTACAAAAATATAGGGTGGCTTAAGTTGTAATTGTTTTAAGTAAGCTCTTAATTCTTTTACCATTTCAGAACTAATACGCCGCTTGGAACTCTTCCCGCTTTTTCCTAATCCAGCTCTATCATATGTAAGTACCTTCCCATATTCCGTCAGCCCTTCCGCAATACGATCCCATGCCTTTGAATAATCACCATAACCTGCTTCCATTATAATAACAGGCTGCAGCTTCTTTCCTTGGAATATTTTCGTATATATTTTAAAGTCATCAACTTGCACATATTCTTCTATACATTTAATCATTGACGATCACTTCTCTCAGATTAAGTTCCTCTACAATTTGATCAATTATTTCACCGACAGGTAAAGATCCATCCAAAACAATATCTGAATTTGGCTTTACAGTATGAATCGCCTCCAAATAAGCTTTTCTAGCATATGTTATATAATGCTTTAAATCATTATGTATTTCGTCCATTGTACCTTCTTTAAAATCTCGCAAAATTCCTCTAGCCATTGCGATATCTAAAGGTGTATCGATAAATATAGTTACATCAATGAATTGTCGCATTTCACTATTTAAGTATGCAAAAGGATAATCTACAATAATATAATCTACATTACCATCTCGTATAAGATGCTGAATATCATGAATTAATGGTGTAAGTACCCATTCATCATAATTTGCTCCATCATCAATCCATTTACAAATATCTGCGGGACAGTTATCAAATTTATAACTATCAAAATATAGAGCCTTTGAGTTTTTCAACTCACGAGTTAATCTTTCTGTAATTGTAGTTTTACCTCCCCCTGAAACAGCTGCGATTGAAATTATTTTAGTTTTTTTATTCATTATTTCCCACCAAACCCCTTTTGTTAACATAATATAATTATAAAATATTATTGTTATTTATTGTTCCATTCATATTCTAACATACTCATTTCCCATAAATTCCAATACGTTTCTCCTACTTTTTTTGAATCTCTTAATAACCCTTCTTTTACAAATCCTATTTTTTTATAACATGAAATGGCCGACGTATTAAAATCATAAACACCAAGAGTTACCCTATGTAGTTTTAATTCTTCAAAAGCAATACAAAGTACTGCTTTCATCATATGTTTTCCTATTGAACGCCCTCTCATTTTCGTATTACCAACTAACACTTTTCCAACTCTAGCAGACTTATTTATATTATCTATTTGCCCAAGTGAAATATGACCAATTACTTCTTCAGACTTTTCATCTATTACTTTGAAAGCGAGTGTATTTGCACTTTCTATATATTTATCTAATTGCTGTTCATTTAAAGGATATGTAAATGCATTTCCTGACCACTGTATTAAAAATTGTTCGGAATTAATCCAATTTATTAATTGCTTAAAATCCGTTCTTTTAAAGTGCTCTAGTCTAATCACTCTCATTCTCCTTTCGTACATCATTATTTATAAACTCAAACTTAATTCTATATAAAGAATATATTCTCCTTTTATAACAAATTAAAATAAAGCCATTCATAAGAATGACTTTACAAAAAACAGTATTATTAAGCTTTGTTTGCTACGTCAACACCATTAAAATCAAACTCAGCAGTAACCGTTGTAACAGGCGGGAAAATTGCTTCAATTTTACAAATGGAGATAATTACTCCAACTGATCCAGGAATAGCTGCAAGCTTAACAACATCACAGCTTACAGACGACACCGTACCTACATAAGTACGTCCCTCTGTGTTAATTTGAACTGTTTGATTAATTAATTTCTTAAGCTCATCTCTAATTCCTTGTACACAAGAATTATCACATTTCTCATGCTTTTCCTTTTTACACTCTTCGAATATCTCCCAACAATCATCCTGTTTACATGTACACTTCTTTTTACAATTGTTAAATCGAGATCCCAAAACCTCACCCCCTAATCCTTTCTATTAGTAAAGTATGTCCACTAGCTTAAAAGTGTACGAGACGAAAGCATAAAAACAAAAAAACAAACACTTGTACTAAACCTTCTTTTTATATACTAAAAACGAAATTGCGTCATTTATAAAAACACCACTAATCTATTTTGTTAATAAAAAATAAAAAAGCGGACACCAAACTACAGAGCAATATAACAACGCCCTTTTTAGTTTGATGTCCACTGGTTCTTCCAGTAGGACTAAATGTATAATTATTATTACAGCATTTTCTCATATTTTAGTATATTTCTTATTAGAAAAGAATTATTTTATATAGATTACTATAAGCATCCATAAAGCCAAGGCGCCAATGATAGCGAGCGCTATACGCGTAGATAGAACCCTTAATTCAAAGTCTGTTTTCTTGGAGGATTCAGGATATGCAATTATGTAGATCCCCTTTAGAACAATTCCAACACCTTTATATAGGCCAAATTCTGCTCTTTATTCATACAAACATGGCATATTCAATGCCCATCCTTAATCAACATATTTCTCTACGAAATGAAATTTTTATATCATTCTTCATTATCATCTACCCGAATCAACCGAAGTCGCTATGTACTATCGCCGTACACTTTTTCATAGTTTGGAGCTAACATGCACCGAAGCCAACCTAATAATTTATTCACCCTTTCACTAACCTCTAAAACTGTCCCCTCTTTAATAAAATAATCACCTTGATAAAACGTTTACTCGTTTGTCCCATGGAATCATCATTATTCCCCACCCTATTAAAATAGCGTTTTTGTTTCAAATAATGCTCTCATTAATTTGGGCGCATTTACCAGTATATTTACCAAAAAATTCATGATATCGTTAACTAGTCGAGTACGTCATTACTTGACGATTACCCTTAGGAGCCCCGCAGACAATCGGGGTTCCTTTTATTTAAATAAGGATTTTGTTTAAACTTTACAAAACTCACCTATATTAAAATATCTTCTAAAATTCCCATTGAACATTTATAATACTTTTAAACGATTTAAATTCTACAATCAGTAATGGAGGCATTTTAATGGGAAACATCCCAAAAATATCATCACAACAATCAAATCCTAAGATACCCTCACAGCAAGTGAACGTTAACACCAAACAAGGTAATAATAAAAAAACAAGACGCCGTATTATAACTACTTTAGTTTTTATATTACCTATAATTTTTGTCCTTCAATATTCTCTTAATAACCAGCAAGAAATGATTAAAGAAAAACAAATCACGGTTAATACGGAGCAACAAAAATTATCTTCTTTAAAGAAAGATGGTCATACCCTTAAAAATGATGTTAAAGTTTTAACAGGTAGTGAAGAAGAAGTTTTAAAATTCGCAAGGAAGCTGTATGGATTTTCCAAACCGAATGAAACTATATTTCAAATAACTGAATAAAATTACACTGTATTATCCAAAAGGCGATATGAAGATAATCGCCTTTTTATATTTAATTTCTAAAGTAATCATACTAATCTCTCTTTCTATCAAATAACTATTTTGTTTAATTTATTAAAATACAGCCACTTGTCCATTTCACTTTGCTCTATCATTACATTTACTATTAGTAATACGATTTTTAGAGGTGATATATAATGGACGAGTTTTTATCTTTTGCTGCACTTAATCCGGGTTCTATTGGACCTACACTTCCACCTGTTCCACCCTTTCAATTCCCTACCGGTTCTACTGGACCAACTGGGCCAACCGGACCAACCGGACCAACCGGACCAACTGGACCAACTGGATTTAATCTTCCTGCTGGGCCTGCATCTATTACCTTGACTTCTAACGAAACCACAGCATGTGTATCCACTCAAGGAAATAATACTTTATTTTTTTCGGGTCAAGTATTAGTAAACGGTAGTCCTACTCCAGGAGTAGTAGTCAGTTTTTCATTTAGTAACCCTTCTCTTGCTTTCATGGTTCCTCTTGCTGTCATTACCAATGCTTCAGGTAACTTTACCGCTGTATTTCTAGCCGCTAATGGGCCTGGAACAGTAACCGTTACTGCTTCACTTCTTGATTCTCCTGGAACAATGGCAAACGTCACTATTACCATTGTGAATTGTCCGTAACGGTTTTATTTTTAAGGACTAAGCAATTTCTGATAAGATGAGCACAGATTTACAGTGCTCATCTTATCATTGGGATGTTCCTTTCAAATGAAATTTCGTAGCATCCAACGAATGGGATCTAGTTACCACTAATAGAAATGTTCAAGTAACCCCCATTCATTATCTGTTGTCCTTTTTGAAAGGACTTGTTCCGTACAACAGGTCCTATTTAATCTGCGCCCTACTAAAATAACGCTTTTATTAAGGACTAATGATCTTTATATTTCTTAAGCTTGTCATCACAAGTACTTTTTATTATTAGTTAAATTCTCAATATAGTTTGTGTATATAATTCCATTCAAAGATACATAATACCCACGTAACTATTTAAAAGCACTTCGTTTTTATATCTAAGTTCAAAAAGGAGCTACATAACATGGATAAAAAAGATTTATTAAGTCAACAACTTGATCCTGTGTCATTAGATGCGCTGAATACTCCTAGTAAGGCCCAAGAACAACTGCAAGAAGCATCTCAGGAGGCACATGATTCAAATAAAAAGGACAGTACTCAAGCTTTACATGGCGAAGATTTACCAATTTCAGATGTATATAGAACAACGAACAAACAGTAAATTTAAAAGGGAAAAATCTTAAGAACGAGTGAACTTAATTCTTTTCCCTTTTCCTATTTAAATAATGTTTTTATATGAAACACGTACACATTTTTGACACATCCACTATCACAATCTCCTGAAAATTCGTGATAATATTAATTTGTCGGATACGCCAAATTTCGACATCGAACGACAATATTATCTCCCTTATCGAATCCCTGTCCCCCAGGGATTTCTCCTTTTATTCATTACTTTTTGTGAACATTAAAAATAAGCTCTATTTACATAGAGCTCATTCGTAATGTTATAGTTTGCTAGACTGTAGTCCTTGAATGAAGGGTACTACTTCAGGATTTACTAGTGACGATAAATCGCCTAACTCTTTTCCTAAGTAAGCTGCTTTAATAACACGTCGCATTACTTTAGAATTACGTGTTTTTGGTAAATCTTCTACAACATGAATATCTTTTGGACATAATGCTTTTCCGATATGAGAATTTACTAAACTCATTAATTCTTTCTTTAATTCTGCTGTAAATATTACACCGTCTCGTAATACTACAAAGCAATGACAAACCTCACCTTTAACATCGTCAGGTACACCAATTGCAGCTGCTTCTATTACATTATTATGTTTCACAAGAATAGATTCATATTCAGCAGGTCCAATACGTTTTCCAGCAATGTTTAACGTATCATCTGAACGGCCTGTAATGATATATTGTTCACCGTCATAAATGACCCAGTCACCATGAACCCATTTATTTTCAAAGCGTGACCAATATGTGTTTACATAACGTTCATCATCTTCCCAGAAACTTTTCGTCATACCTACCCAAGGTTTTTCTAAACATAATTCTCCGACTTCATCTCGAATTGGTTTACCTCGATCATCAAGTACAACCGCTGCCATTCCTGGTAAAGATGCGTTAAAACTAATCGGTGCGATCGGCTTAATTAGGACATTCCCGAAAATCCCACCTGAAATTTCAGTTCCACCTGAATAGTTACAAATTGGTACTTTACCTTTACCAACTGTATTAAATAACCACATCCATGGGTCTGGATTCCAAGGTTCTCCTGTTGATGCGAATACTTCTAAACTCTTGAGCGAATGTTTATTTACATATTCATCACCTTTTGCCATTAATGCACGGATTAACGTTGGCGAAATACCGAGATGAGTAATTTCATATTTATCAACTGTCTCCCATAAGCGATCTGCTTCTGGGAAGTCTGGAACACCTTCGTACATAACCATTGTTGCGCCATTAATTAAAGAGCCGAATAGTAAAAATGGTCCCATCATCCAGCCCATATCAGTTACCCATAATACGCGGTCGCCTTGCTTTATATTCATTCCAAATCCTGCATCAAATGCAGATTTTAGCGGGAAACCAGCATGTGTGTGTACTGTCCCCTTCGGCTTACCAGTCGTTCCAGATGTATATATAAGCATTAATGGATCATCACTGTTCATTTCTTCAGCATGTCTAAATGGTTTTTCTTTTTCTAACGTACTCCATGAAAAATCATAATTATGCGGTGTAAAATCATTTCCTGCATGACGAACAATTACCACCTTTTCAACAGTTGGACAATGTTCACAAGCTTTATCTACTTCATCTTTTAATGAAACAATTTTCCCACGGCGTGAAAAGCCATCTGCGGTAATAATCATTTTTGAACCAGCTGCTTGTACACGTGTCATTACTGCATCAGCAGCAAAACCTGAGAATATTGGTGAAATAATCGCTCCAATTTTCATTACCGCTAACATAGCAACAACTGTTTCAGGAATCATTGGCATGTAAATTGTTACACGATCACCTTTTTCAATACCAGCATGTTTCAAACCGTTGGCAACACGGCTTACCCAGCTATCAAGCTCTTCATATGTAAATGATTTTGAAGTTCCGTTTTCCCCTTCATACATAAGTGCTGCTTGTGTTTTCATTTTATCGTCTGCAAGCCAGCGAGATAAAGCAGATTCTACAACGTTACAAGTTCCCTCAGTATACCACTGTGCAAACGGTGTACCATTTTCTAAATCTAACACTTCTGTATATGGTTTCATCCACTGATAGCCAACTGCTCTCTCAGCTTCTCCCCAAAACCATGCTGTTTCTTCAATTGACTTATTATAAAAAGCTTCGTAATCTTCATAGCCTAATGATTTCATCCAACCAAATAAACGCGTTTTTTCTTTATATTCTTCTGTTGGAAACCAAACTGCTTGTTTCAATGTTTTCCCCTCCTTGACTTTTTGAGCAAGAAAGCCCTAAATAGGGCTTTTAAACTGGATATACAGGATGTTTACGATCCGTGAATACTTGATATTTACTCATATACATTTCGAATCGTCCTTTTAACTCTTCACGTAAATTATTTGGATGAACAATACCATCGATCACCATCTCTGATGCTAAACGGTAAATATCAATATCTTTCTTATACTCTTCTCGTTTTTCAGCAATAAAGCTTGCACGCTCTTCTTCTGGTAAAGCTGCAATTTTATTTGCATATACAGCATTGACTGCTGCTTCTGGACCCATTACTGCAATAGAAGCTGTCGGTAATGCTAAGCAGCAATCTGGTTCAAACGCTGGACCTGCCATTGCATATAAGCCAGCTCCATATGCTTTTCGAACGACGATAGAAATTTTCGGTACAGTTGCTTCACTCATTGCAGAGATCATTTTTGCACCGTGACGAATAATTCCGGCACGTTCTACTTTTGTACCAATCATAAATCCAGGTACATCTGCAAGGAATAATAATGGGATATGGTATGCATCGCATAAATTTATAAACTTCGCTGCTTTATCAGCTGAATCGTGGAATAAAACGCCGCCCTTCATACGCGGCTGATTTGCAATAATGCCAATTGGCTTACCATCAATACGCGCTAAACCTGTAATTAGTTCTTGAGCAAATAATTTTTTCACTTCAAAGAAAGAACTTTCATCAATAATTCTGTTAATGAGATCTTTCATATTGAAAGGAGCATTTTGATTTTCTGGAATGATTTCTTCTAACGTTTTATCGAACTGTTTCGGTTCTTGAGGTGTAATCAAAGGAGTCTTTTCTAAATAGTTACTTGGAAAATAAGAAATATATTGTCTTGCTTGCGTAATTGCATCTTCTTCTGTTTTACATAAAACATCTCCGCATCCTGATACTGAGCAATGCATACGTGCTCCGCCCATTTCTTCTAAAGTTACCTTCTCACCGATAACCATTTCAGCCATACGCGGAGACCCTAAATACATAGAAGCATTTCCTTCAACCATCATAACAACGTCACAAAATGCTGGAATATACGCACCACCAGCCGCTGAAGGTCCAAATAATAAACAAATTTGTGGCACTTTACCAGATAATTTCACTTGGTTATAAAAGATCCTTCCTGCACCGCGGCGTCCAGGGAACATTTCAACTTGATCTGTAATACGTGCCCCAGCAGAGTCAACTAAATAAAATAACGGTACACGTAATTTCTCAGCCGTTTCTTGAATACGTAAAATCTTTTCAACTGTACGTGCTCCCCATGATCCAGCTTTTACAGTCGAATCATTTGCCATTACGCACGCAGTACGACCATGTATTTTACCAGTCGCAGTTACAACACCATCAGCTGGTAATCCAGTTTGTTCACAATTTGCAAATAATGCATCTTCCACATATTCACCATTATCGAATAAAAGAGCTAAACGATCTCGAACAAAAAGTTTCCCTTTTGCTTTGTTTTGTTCATGATATTTCGGTGCCCCGCCTTGCTTAATTGTTTCAACCCGTTCTTCAAATGAATTAGATTGTTGTTTTTGATCTAACATATTTACTCCCCCTTATACATTGGTTTGCGTTTTTCCTTGAATGCCTGTAATCCTTCTAATCTATCTTTCGTATCGATTACGCCCTCATACGCCTGTTTTTCCATTTGTAAGCCGGTATGTAAATCTACTTGAATACCATTTGAAATTGCTTCTTTTGCTAATCGAACGGCAATTGGACCATTATTAGCAATTCGATCTGCAATTTCAATTGCTTTCTCTTCTAGTAAATCAGCTGGTACTACGAATTCTACTAAACCATACTCTTTCGCTTCTTGCGCCGAAATACGTCTTCCAGTATAAATTAATTCTTTCGCTCTACCAACTCCAATTAATCTAGGTAAGCGCTGAGTACCACCCGCCCCAGGTATAATTGCAAGGGAAGTTTCAGTGAGACCTAGACTTGCAGTGTCAGAAGCAATTCTAAAATCACAAGCTAAGCTTAATTCAGTACCTCCACCAAGTGCGATTCCATTAATAGCAGCAATAACTGGTTGTGGTAATTGTTCCACCATCTCCATAGTAGAACGAATCATACCCACAGCATGGCGAACTTGTTCTTCACTCATGTTGGCACGCTCTTTTAGATCAGCACCAGCGCAAAATGCTTTTTCGCCATCCCCTGTTAAAATAACAACGCGCGTATTTGATTCTTCGTTTATTTGAGTTAATATAGTTTGTAATTCTTCTAATAATGCCAAGGATAATGAGTTTGCTTGTCTTTCACGATTTAACGAAATCTTTACAACGTGCGGTGTAACATAGTCAACTGAAATGTTTTGTAATTGTAGCATCTTCTCACCTACTTATCGTTTTATGTTGAAGCGCTCTATACACATGACTCGGTAATTGGATATTTAACTTACTTTGAATAAACTGACTAGCTCTCAATAACTTTTCTTCATCAATATTAGTTTGGACTCCCAGCTTATGGAGCATATGCACTAAGTCATCAGTAGCAACATTACCCGATGCTCCTGGTGCATAAGGACATCCTCCGAGTCCACCACAAGAACTATCAAACGTTGTAATACCATATTCTAAAGACTTAACTACATTCGCCAGAGCCATTCCATACGTATTATGAAAATGCATTGCAAACTGCGAAGCATCATACTTCTTTAATAGATGTTCTAATACTTGTTCTACTTGTAATGGATTCGCTACACCAATCGTGTCACCGAGAGAAACTTCATAAATGCCGTATGAAAATAGTTGATTACATATTTCGTCAACTGCTGTGGCACTTATATCCCCTTCATAAGGACATCCAAATACAGTAGAAACATAGCCTCTTACCTTTTTACCTCCGAATATTGCCTGTTTTGTTATATCTTCAATTACAGCTAATGCTTCTTTAATAGATTTATTAATATTACTTTTATTGTGAGATTCACTTGCTGATAAAAAAACATTCACCTCATCTACATTTTGCAAAAAAGCTCGTTCCAAACCATTTTGATTCGGAACAAGCGCTGCATATGTAACATTTGGATCCCTTTTTAGCTCAGAAAATACATCACTTGCATCTGCTAATGCAGGAACCCATTTAGGGTGAACGAATGAGGAAACTTCAACGTACGACAATCCCGCTTCTGTAAGTAGTTGAATCCATTTTACTTTATCTTTTGTGCCAACAATCTTTTTTTCATTCTGTAAGCCATCACGCGGCCCGACTTCTTTAATGACAGCAAAATTAGGTAGTTTCAATTCGCTTCCCCCTATATCTCCCTATTCAATTTCTAGTAATACATCTCCTTCATTTACAAAATCGCCTTCTTGTACGTTAATTTTCATAACAGTTCCGGCTTCTTCTGAAACGATTGGAATTTCCATTTTCATAGATTCCAAAATGACGACATCCTGCTCTTCCTCTACTGTATCTCCTACTCCTACAACAATCTTCCAAACATTTCCTGCCATCGATGCATATACTTTCGTCATCATTTTTTCCCCCTTAATATTCATAACTCTTATTTTTTAACAAGTTGTTTCGCTACAAAACCCGTTGTATAAATACCACTTTTGAACACATCGTCTCCGAGTACTTGCAGTAACATTGGTGTGTTTGTTTTAATACCTTCTACTTTTAACTCTTCTAGAGCAATTTTTAATTTTGAAATCGCTTCTTCACGAGTTTCACCATGAGCGATTACTTTCGCAATCATTGGATCATAGAAAGGTGTAATCGTTACTTGATTCTCCAAAAAGTGATCAATACGTATATTTGTCGGTAACGTTAAATCTGTAATTTTCCCAGGTGATGGGAAGAATGTTTTCGGATCTTCTGCATAAATACGAGCCTCAATGGCATGACCACTACGTTTTACATCATCCTGTGTAAATGATAGCTTCTCACCATATGCGATAAGTAATTGTTGTTCAACTAAGTCTAACCCAGTAATTTCTTCTGTAACTGGATGTTCTACTTGTAATCTCGTATTCATTTCTAAGAAATAAAAGTTCTTTTGATCATCTACAAGAAACTCAACTGTACCTGCATTTGTATAACCAAGTGCTTTAGCAGCTTGTACAGCAACTTCTCCCATAGCCTTTCGTGTACCCTCATCTAAAAATGGTGAAGGTGCTTCTTCAATTACTTTTTGATTTCGGCGCTGCACTGAACATTCGCGTTCCCATAAATACACTGTATTACCATGTGTATCTGCTAAAAGCTGAATTTCAATATGATGTGCATCTGCTATATAGCGCTCTAAATACATTTCTCCGTTACCAAAGAAATTTTGCGCTCTTGTTTTATTACTTTCAAATGCTTTGGTGAGCGTTTGCTCAGTTTCCATCAACTGCATTCCAATGCCTCCGCCGCCCGCGGATGCCTTAAGCATTAATGGATAACCAATTTGTTTTGCAATTTCAATTGCTTCTTCAGCAGTTTCGATATTTGTAGTAATGCCTGGAACTACTGGTACATCTGCTGCTTGCATTGCTATACGTGACTCAATTTTACTTCCCATCTTAGTAATGATTTCTTCTGAAGGACCGATAAATACGATTCCTTCTTCTTTACAGCGAATCGGAAAAGATGGATTCTCTGATAATAATCCGTACCCCGGATGGATTGCTTCAGCATTTGTCTTCTTAGCTATTTCAATAATTTTTTCAAGGTTTAAATAGCTTTCTTGGACACGTGGACCGCCTACTAAGTAAGCTTCATTTGCCAATTTTACATGAAGGGCATTTTCATCAGCCTCAGAATAAATAGCAACGGTACGAATGCCAAGTTTTTGACAAGTTTTCATAATGCGAACTGCGATTTCCCCGCGATTAGCAATTAATATTTTTTGAAACATAGTGATTCCTCCTTTTTATCTACATCCTAAATGTCTTGCAATTACGAGACGTTGAATTTCAGAAGTTCCTTCACCAATTTCTAAAAGTTTTGCATCACGAATATATCGTTCAACTTCATATTCACGCATATAGCCATATCCACCATGAATTTGTACTGCATGATTTGCTATACGACTTGCAGCTTCAGATGCAAACAACTTTGCCATAGCCGCTTCTTTACCGAAAGGTTTATCGTTATCTTTTAACCAAGCTGCTTTATGTACTAAATTACGCGCTAATTCTACTTCAGTCGCCATATCAGCCAATTTAAATTGAATCGCTTGGAAATTAGAAATCGGTTTTCCAAATTGTTGACGTTCTTTCGCATATTGCAATGCACGTTCAAATGCAGATTGTGCAATACCTACTGCTAATGCTGCAATTGAAATACGTCCTCCATCAAGTGTATATAAGAATTGTTTAAATCCTTTATTTACATCACCAAGAATATTTTCTTTCGGTACACGTACACCATCAAGTACGATTTCACAAGTATTAGAAGCACGAACACCCATCTTATCGTAAGGGCTTGAAATCGTTAATCCTTCACTAGTAGTCGGTACGATAAATGCAGAAATACGTTTTTTACCATTGTCTTCAAAACCGTTGATAGCGGTTACAATAATTGTATTTGCATACTCTGCGTTTGTAATCCAGCACTTTTCACCACTAATAACATATTCATCGCCATCTAAAATTGCTTTCGTTTGTGTGCCCCCTGCATCAGATCCAGCATTTGGCTCCGTTAATCCGAAAGCACCTAACGTTTTACCTGACGCCATTGGAACTAAAAATTTCTGTTTTTGTTCTTCTGTACCGAAATAATAAATTGGAGAAGCACCTAATGAAATTGTTGCAGCATAGCTTAAACCTGTTCCACCACAAGCACGACCAATTTCTTCAACAGCTAACGCGTACGATAACGTATCGCCACCTGAACCTCCATACTCTTCCGGGAATGGGATACCTAATAATCCTAGTTCGCCCATTTTTTGAAATGTTTCATATGGAAATTCCGCAGTTTTGTCATAATATACAGCTTTCGGTGCGATTTCCTTTTCAGCAAAATCACGTACCATTTCTTTAATCATTTGTTTTTCGCGAGTTAGAGTAAATTCCATTCCGCTACACACCCCTTATCGAATATTGAGTTTCGACAGCGTGCGAGTTTCTACTACAAACATTACTTCTTAAAAGACACGAATATTAGTTAGATAATTGCTATAATTCTGTCATAACTTAATTTTAAAACAGATTCTGTACCAATGCACAAAAAAATTCCTACATTGTTCTACAACAACATAGGAGGTTTTGTGTCGAATTATGTAATTTATTGTTTAATAATCTCTACCTTTTCCCGAATCAGAAATTTCTACTAACCCTTCAGGGTATGGCTCAAAATATGTTTGTCTTAATAAATACTTTTCATCAAATCGAATGGCCCATGATTTTAAAATTGTAAGCAAACTACTAAGTGGTATTTTCTTTTCTGCATATTTTTGTATCAGTTCTAGAAAATGATCTTTTTCTTGTTTTTTTAGCTTTGTTTTAAAATATCCGAAAATGTGCTCACATACATTTACATTCGATGTATAGCGAGGCGCGCGCATAAATAATTCATATAAAGTCTTCTCATATTTATCAAATATGACTTCCATTGTTTCATTTTTTTGATTTGCAATAATACGCCCTAATTCTTTTTGTTTCATCTGATTATATGCCATAAATAAATACTTATAATCTGATTGAAACGCTACGAGTTCTTTTATGTTTTTAGTATGTTTAATCATTTTGTAATGCGCGATTGTAAACAATCTTGTAAAGAAATGCTCTCTAATAATAAAATTCGACAATCTACCTTCTTCTTCAATTGGAAGATGCGAAAATTTTTTTATTACTGCTCCACCAAATAATCCAGTTCCTTTTCCTTTTACTGGCCCTTTTTCAAAACCAGAATAGATTTTCACATCACGAGTTCCGCAACTTGGCGAACGATTCTTCAAAATAAAACCGTCAACTTCAGGTAATGTTTGTAAAAACGCATTTGAAAATTCATTCATTTTTTCAGTTACATCTTCTCGTATTGACGGTTGTACAAGCATATTCGCACCATTTTTTTCTACAATACGTATCGTTTCACGAGGAGTCCCTAAACCAATTTCTACTTCAGGACATACAGGTATAAATGTAACAAATGGCTGCAAGTTTCGAATTGTTAAATCTGGAACCATCTCTCCATTATAACGACAGGCATCAAATTCTAAACATTTACTTACAACAATTATCGGTTTAGCAAATTGTCGCATCACATTACCTCCGTGGCGTTAGTCCATACAATATAAATTGAATCGTATTTTCAATTTCCACTTCATCGTCCCATTTCTCTTCCGGTAATAATAAAAACCTCGTTAAGAGCAACCCTAATACAGCTGATAAAGTAAGACGTAATACGGAAGATGGCGGAAGTTCAATAATTTCCCCTTCTTCTTGAAACTTTGCAATCAGCTTTTTAAAATGTACAAGCAGTTCTGTTTCTATTAATTGTTGTATTTCACTTTTTAGTTCCGGCTGAAATGGTACTTCTTGAATTAATATTTTTATCATTGGAAAGTGCTTTTTAGCAAATTCAAATCTATTTTGAATTATTACTCTTAAAAGCACTTCATACGATTCATACTCTGTTTTAAATATTTCTTTTGCAAAGGCTTGTACGAAAAATGGTGCAGCAAACTTTGTTAAGGTCGGCATCACGACTGCAAACAATAAATCTTTTTTCGTTTTATAGTAGCGGAAGATTGTTCCTTCCGCTACACCAGCTCGCTTTGCAATTTCACTCGTTGAAGTTGAGGCGTACCCTTTTTTTCCAAACATATCAACAGCTGCCTCTAATATACGCATTTGACGTTCATTACGTTTATCAGTATTCGTTGCGGCAACTAATTCTTCCAGCCAATCCTTCTTCATTTATTGTGCTCCTTTTTATCATCATTATATTTTGCGATGTTTCTTTAATGCAAATACATTTCCTACTGCAAATAATAGTGAAAAAAGTAGTAATACAGTAAGATCTAATGCAATCTCTGTAAACCCTTGATTCCGAATCATTACTTGTCTCATAGCGTCAGCACCATATGTGAGTGGAAATAATTTACCTAACATTTGTAACCATGTATTCATGGATTCCATTGGAAACAACCCAGAAAAGAAGACTTGTGGCACGATAACAAGCGGTATAAATTGAATCATTTGAAATTCATTATTTGCGTATGCCGATAAAAATGTGCCTAATGTTAGTGCAGTTAAAGAAAGCATACATGTTATAAGTAGCGTTAGCCATATTGAGCCAGCTACATATAAATCTAAAATATAAACTGAAAAACTTACAATTATAATAGATTGTATAAATGCAAAGATTCCAAAACCAATAATATATCCTAAAACTATTTCCCATCTTCTCACTGGTGTGGACAATAATCTCTCTAATGTACCACTTAAACGTTCTCTTACAAAAGATACTCCGGACAATATAAATACAAAGAAAAATGTAAAGAAACCAATTAATACGGGACCAAGCCCATCGAACATCGTAATGTCTTTAGAGCCATGTAAATAATCCACTTCAGGCTTCATCATTGATACATCATTCTTCTCTGTACTCTTTTGCAATACTTGAAGTACCGCACGGTTTTTTGATGAATCACTGCCTTCTAATAGAAGATTCATTTTTCCATTTTCTAAATGAATTACTGCATCTACCTTTTGCTTTTCTAATTCCGAAATTGCTTTGTCTTTACTATATTCATAAATTGATGCTTCTTGATTTTTCATTGCTTTTACTATAGGAGCAGGTACATCGACTACAGCAATATGCGGTATATAGTCTTTTTGTGTAAATACTAGCGATAATAACCAAAGTAATAACATTGGTGCCCCAAACATCATTGCTAAAGAACGCTTATCTCGAAAAAATTGACGAATGATACGGATGACTACACCATTAACTCTCATGATTCAATCACTCCTTCTAACATAAAGACATCTTCAATTCGTCCAGAAGATGTTTGTTTTTTCAATTCCTCCGGTGTGCCAATCGCAACTAAATTCCCTTCTCTAATTAGCCCTAGACGTTCGCAAAACTCAGCTTCATCCATAATGTGCGTTGTTACAATAATAGTTGTTCCTTTCTTTTTAAGGTCATAAAACTTCTCCCAAATCGATTTTCGAAGTAGAGGATCTATCCCAACTGTTGGCTCATCTAAAATTAATATTTCTGGTTCATGAAGGAGTGCTATCGCCAATGATAAACGTTTTTTCATTCCACCTGAAAAATGCTGTACTTGCTTTTTCATATGCTCTGATAATTGCACAAGTTCAAAAACTTCTACGATTCTCTCTTTCTTACGCTTACCTTTTAACCCATACATCGTTGCAATAAAATCTGCATTTTCATATGCCGATAGTTCTTCGTATAATGCATCAGCCTGAGCCATATAACCAATTCTTTTCATTTCATTTAGATTAGGCATGTTTGTATTAAAAACAATTACATCCCCTGTAGTTGACTCATTAATACCTGCAATCATTTTAATGAGTGTTGTTTTCCCTGATCCGGAAGGTCCAACCAAGCCAAAAATGTCTGCTTTTTCTACTTGCAGCGAAAGGTTATGCAAAACTTCTTTTTTCCCAAAACTTTTTGATACATCTCGTAAAATAATTGAAGGTTGCTGCACTAAAAATCCCCCTTTTCTTTAAAATGAGTGAGTACTCACTTTTATTTTACTCTCGAATTATTATATGTCAAACTTTTCAAATATATTTTTTTCTGTTATTTACTAAATCAATGAAACAGAGTCGACATTAGAATATCTTTTCTTAAAGTCGACTCTGTTTCATTGTAAATTATTCGATTTTTGTTATGTTTTTAAATTTAAATACCTTCTAATTCTAGCAACATCTAAAGAATATTCGATAACTATTTGCTGTATTGGTAATATAACCGTTTCCGGATATAAATGTGCATATTGTAACGTTTCTGCATACTTTTCCAACCGTTTTTCTAAATACTTTACAATTTGCTCAGGATGACTTACTAATAAAGACGTACTATAATAATGAATTTGCTCCTCAATCGCCGTATATTCTTCAATTTCAAATTCTTTATGCATTTGTACACCCCTTTATATTTTTAATATTGCTTAATAATAACTATTTTAACTCGACTAATTTTTAAGTTTTTTGATTATTTACACTATAACAAACTCAATAGGTCAAATTTTGTTACTTTATGTAACCTTGAAAAATTTTAACAAAATTGTAATGGAAACTTGTACTCAAGAAAAACTACCTTTAAATTATTCACCTGAACAAAAAAGCCGTACAGATTAATTTAACTGTACGACTACAATCTCAGGTCTATTAAAAACTCTTTGCGGAATGATACTATTGCCTAATCCTCTACTAACTATCATAGACGTATTTTGTTGTTCATATAAACCCGCTGTATATTTTGGCAGTATTCCTTGATTAGGAGCAACTAATCCCCCGATAAAAGGTAACCGAACTTGTCCCCCATGTGCATGACCCGATAACACTAAATCTACTTTCTCCTCAGCATACTCTTCTAAAAATTCAGGCCTATGGGATAATAATACATTATACCTATCTGGCTGCGTTTCAATTTTTGCTTTTACAATTGCATCTTTTACAATACTTCCTTCATCAATATCTCCAGTATTAAATTCCGGATCATCAATTCCTAACAAGTTTATTTCGTGTCCTCCCTTTTGTATTATTACATGTTCATTTCTTAAAACAGTGACATGCTGTTTCTTTAATTTTTTTTCTAAACTGTTATATTTTCCTGACCATTTTTCATGATTTCCTGTCACAAAATATACCGGATATTCCTTTACAAGTTCTCGTATTACTTGCATACTAATTTCTGCATCGTACGATTTACTGTCTATTAAATCACCCGTAATAGTAATAATATCTGGATTTATGCTTTTTACTTTTTGAATTAAAACGTCTTGATTATCACCAAATTTTTTATTATGTAAATCTGAAATTTGTAGTATTTTATATCCTTTAAAAGAAGAGGGAATTTTACTAGAGGTTATTTTAACCTCAGTTATACTTATTAAATTGTTTTGTAAATATAAAAAGATACTAATGCCTACTAATATACCAATAATTAATATGATTCTTTTAGTCTTCTTGTTCATATTTCCTCCTAAAATCTTGATCAGTACTACAGTTCACAATAAATATTACGTGCCCTTCGCATTCAGAATAACTGAAATTTTTTAATTGATTTGTAGTATTTGTTATAGTTTTATACGCCACTTATAAAATTTTTCAATCGCATGCGTGTATGATGTCATGCTCATTTTTCAGTAATTTTATAGCAGATCACTGGAATTTTTTCATAATATTAACATTTATCTTACTTAGTTTGATAACTATATCATGATAATTCCTATAGTTTTTTATAAAAATATTGTGTACTTTTCTCGAAGTATATACGACATTTGATTACAAATATATTATTACCACTACGATTTTAATTTGTTTAAAACGTACAAAGAGAGAATTGAAACACTAAATTGCCTTATGAAAAGGTATTACTGTACTATTTGTTAGAAAATTGAAAAAACATGTGTAGATAGCTATCATTGTAAGTGCATATATAATTAACTTTAATTTCCTGACATAATTTCACATAATTCTTAACCTAGTTTTTGCGTGCATTATGAAATAAAATATTGTCCCATGTCAGTCTTTAAAAAATTATATATCATAACTTTAAGGGAGGAAGAAAACTATGAAGATGAAAAGAAAAATCATGATGACGACAGCACTTGCAGCTACATTAGCTACAGGTGCACTACCGACTACATCGGTGTTTGCTGCAGAAAAAGAGGCTCCTATCCAACAAAAAGAGGCACAAATGAGTATTCAACCATTCGCACAAAATAATCTGGAAACAGCAGTTAAAGCTGCCTTAAATGGTCCAGAAGTTAAAAAAATTAAAGTATTTGAGCATGAATTTAATGTAAAACCAATTGAAGTAGTAAATTTAGGTGGCGGTAAAACATATGTTAAGGGACAAATTTCTCATCATTTAAGTTTTCGTCCAGATGATCAATTTTATTATGAGTTTACAGTGCAAGATGGAAAGGTAATAGATAAGCCTGTATTTAATATTGATAGAGGTGGTTGGACACCATTTGCTGCTCCACTTTTATCAATTCTTGCTGCGTATAATGGGATTCCAGTAAATCCAAATGATTTAAATGCACTTGGTCAACAAATTGGGAAAGTTATAGATGGAAGCTGGGAACATGCAGCCCAATCTATCGCAACTGTAGTTAGTTTAAGTTTTAATGAATAGAATTTTTAAATTTTTATTAGCATTGTAGAGATCCACTTTTCCTAAGTAGCCTTGTTATAAGAAATTCTGAAACAGCTATAAATAGATTTTTACCACTCAGTCACATTATCTTGATTTGTTAACCACCTTATCATTCATTATATGTCACAAAATAGAAGTCTTTTTTAAGACTTCTGTTTTGTTTGTATACAGTACAGCGGAAAGTTTGTTTTTTACCTATCTATGCTTCAATTCTTTAAGAATCCGTTTGACTATTAGATACAATTTATTACAACAAACTATTAAAATCTCAAATAACTTCCTACCCTATTTTGATTTTTTCAAACACAAAAATTCATTACTTTAAGAATGAAAACAATAGATGTAGTAAAAAATCATCTTGTTTTATTATATCTATTGTTTAAAAGTCAGGAGAGATAAAATGAACAAAATAAAAATGAGGAATTTTTTTAAAATTAGTATCCTTACTTGTTTCACACTAGCAAGTTTAAGTACACCATCTACTATTTTTGCTGATAGTCATCCAGGTTATTCCTATGAATCCAATATAGGCTATCAAAACCCAGCATGGATGTCGAAAGTAGCAGATTCAACAAAATTGAGTGAAATATCTATTCCAGGGACTCACGGTACAATGGCTTTACATGGAGCAAGTTTTCTTGATGAAAATTTGACAAGAAATCAAACTATGAGTCTACCACAACAATTAAATTCCGGAATTCGATATGTAGATATGCGTGTTAAACGTGTAAAAGATTCTTTTGCAATGTACCATGGGATTGTAAATCAAAAAGCAATGTTTGAAGATGTATTAAAAGAGGCAATTCAATTTTTAAAAGATCATCCTACAGAAACAATTTTAATGCGCTTAAAAGAAGAAACTACTCCTGAAAGTGGCTCACTATCATTCGAGGAAATACTTAATAAATACAAAGACCTTAATTCTTCCTATTTTTGGGATCCGAGTTCTGTACCAACTTCAAAAAGAAATAATCCTACTCTAGGAGACATCCGAGGAAAAATTGTAATCTTACAAAACTTTACAGCCTCTCAGCAATATGGTATTAATTACGATAGCTTAAATATACAAGATACATTTGAAATTGAAAACGGACCAGACGGAATGTATGAAAAATGGAATGCGGTGAGAACCCACCTTCAAAATGCAAATAATAATTTTAACAATGATAAAATCTATCTTAACCATTTTAGTGGCACAGGTGGTGCTGCTGCATTATTAAATAATGTTTATCCTTGGTTTGTTGCAAGTGGTAAAGAGAGCAGAAATACTGATAGTAACCCCAAGATGATTCAAAAAGCTACAACTAATGCGTGGGAAGATTTCCCTCGTGATATAAATGGTCAAGTATTTTATGGTGGAATGAATACACTTGGGACCGAACTCTTGCAACAAGGTGGAATTAAACATTCTGGTATTATCGCAGCTGATTTTCCTGGTCCAGGTTTAATTGATAGTATCATTAAATTAAATGGTATACATTCGAATGAAAAAGAAATATTAATTTCGCAAACTTCATCCGAATCTAGCCCTTTATCCGGACAACAAAATCGATCCAGTCAAAACTTTAAAATTGATAGTTTACCTGTAGGTACTAAGGAATTAAAATGGATTATTGAACCTTCAGAAAAAGATCATCCTTCTTCTATCTCTTTCAATGTAATGATTGACGTTTCCCTAGGTACAGATTCTACTCGTTGGAAAAATATTTCACATGGATCTAGGACTGAAGCTTATACGAATACTAAATATTATATTGCAAGCCCACTTGGTGCCACTAACAAATTTACAGTGAAAATATACGCTATTACAAATTAAAAAATAAAGAACCCAATGGAATTCCTTTTTGATGGAATACCATTGGGGTTCTTTAATAATTTCATTTCGTATATATTGGGATGAAGAGTAACAATTGCACCCCTGTTCCGGTATTGCACATAGAATAAGTGATAACTACCCTTTTCCACTTATCATTTATTTAAAACTGGCTTCCAAAGCGATAGTGCAAAAATCCAATTTGGATCGCCGTTCCCTTGATAACTTTGAACCGCTTCATACACTTTTCCCTCATGTACTACTTTATCACCTTTATTGTATGCTTTTCTTGCATCCCATTTTTCATAAGTAGACCCCTCTAGTTTTGTTGCTACAGTTAAAACATCACTTCTACTAGACTCATTTCTAGCTAAATCAACCGCTGTCACTACATATTTGTACGATGTATTTGCCTTTAAATTTTTATCCACAAAGGATGTATTATCCGTTGTCCCAATTTTATTCATAACCCCTGCGTTTTCTCTATATACAACATAATGGTCAACACCTACATTATCTTCAGACGGACTCCACATCAAATCAACAGTTGTCGCTGTTGTACCCATACTATGTAATCCTTTTGGTTGAGTCGGAGCCTCTTTATCTGGAATTTCATTTGTTGTCTTAGCCTTTAGTTTTTCACTTTCTTTTGATATGTTTCCAGCAGCGTCTAATGCCTTTATTGTATAGGTATATTCCGTATTTGCTTTTAATTTTTTATCAGTAAAAGTTGTACCTGGTACCGTACCAATTACTTCTCCATTACGTAACACTTGATATTCTTTTACGCCTATATTATCAGTAGAGGCCTTCCATGTTAGTTCAACACTATTGGCAGAAACTTTAGACGCATTTAATCCCGTTGGTTGACTTGGAGCTACTGTGTCGGGAGTTTCATTATTTACTAAATTCACATCAATTACGTTATAAAACGCATTTGACGTATCTGCTACATCCCATACAGCTAAAATAACATGATAACCATTGCGATCAGTTGGTACATTAATTGTATGTGTTAAATTATTTGATGCTGCCGAACCGTCATGATTCACAGTTCCAATTGGTTCTAATTCAGCACGTGTTAATGGTTTATTAGGATCCCATCCCTTTTTTGTAATGTAATAATGCCATTTACTTGTAGAATGTGCCGCTGTGTATTTCCATGTAAATGTATTTGCTCCCCCCTTTATTGTGTTTTTGAACCAGCGATTTGATGTTTGTTGATCAAGAATCCCTCCAAACAATCCTCCTGCCGAAGCAATTTTCCCATCAATCGGTCCACCATCTGGGAATCCTTTAGGTGCTTCTAGACTTTGAGGTTCGTACATTACATTTCCACAATTTAAATTTAATGCTCCATAATTCTGACTACATAAAGCAGCACGACTACTCGGCTTTTCAACAAACCCATGTGCATATGCACTTTGAGGAATCATTGTAATTGCCGTCACCCCTGCAGCTAAAACACAAGCACCAATTCCTTTTTTACTTTTTCTTAATCTTTCTAACTTAGATGTTAATTTCAAATTCATACTTGTCCCCCCAATATATTGTTTACGCTAATATAATAGCAATATAGGGATAAACGAACAAATCACCTACTAATATATTAATAGTTCAATAACATAAACACATTTAGTTTATTTATTAACCTGATATGGGGCTAAATTAAGCAAATTAATTCTATTTTGTAACATTATGTAGTAAGGAGTTTATAAAAAAACAATAAAGATTCACAAAAAATCCAAATATCGATTACTTAATTTTTTACAACCACACCCCACACGATAACTACATTATTAAGCAGGTTTCATGATTTATTACATTCTCTCGCCACCTGACAAAATCAGATCAAAAACATATCCCTGCATATTATCAATTAGTTTAACCACATCTGGATTTTTATCGTTGCTCAGCGACCAATTAATTGACACCATTGCGTTTGCTGTATACAACTGAGCTACAAAGTCAATCGGCACACTTACTTCAACCTGCTGCTCTTTCAAATAGGAATAGCAGGCATTATATAAAATGGATTCTAATTCTAAACGTAAATCCGCTGAGGGAACACGTACATGGAGTAAAGTTGCAACCTCTTTTTTTCGCGCTGAGATCTTATCGGTTATCATATTAATAGCTTGAGCCACATTTCCATTCTCTATTAATGCGAAACGAAATTCAATTTCTTCCTTGAACCAGCAGACATAATTTTGCACTAATTTTTCCAAAAGATCATATTTATCTGCAAAATGGCTGTAAAATGTGGACTTACTCACCATAGCATGTATGCAAATATCTTTAGTTGTAATTCGCCCAAACTCTTTTTCGTTCAAGAGGGTAATAAGTGTATTAGAAATATTTTTCTTCGTTTTATAAACGCGAACATCCTCTCCCATTAATAATCAATCTCCTTCCCAAAGTTGCTTATCAAACCATTTATATCCTTATGGTTCGATTTCGTACTTCTTACCCTTTCCTGCTTGTTGTTTCTTTAATATACTTCTCTTATCCTTACCTTGTAGTCAAATATAAGGAGGGATTTTATGTTTAAACAGTATGTAAACAACGAACAGTTCAATTTGCAAATTAACCGTTTTTTCAACGATTTCTATCAAGACGATGAGCGGGCAAATCAGGATTTGCAAGCCATCATCCCAAGACTTACAGACACGGACAGCTGGTATAACACTTGGATAGAATATGCAGCAATGCGGGAGCATCAGAAAGACTTCGATCTGGCTTCGGTTTATTATCAGGCTGCCGAGTTTTATATGGAATCATCCGATCCAAAAAAAGAAAAAGTGTACCAAAAATACCGTGAAACTTTTTATAAGGGCTTTCATGACTTTGAGTATGAAACCTATCAAATTCCTTATGAAGATTCCTATCTTCCTGCAATCAAATTCATGACACCAGGCGCATGTAATACACTACTTTTCTTTGGAGGCTACGATTCCTACATGGAGGAAATGATGAAGATGATGAACTACCTCATAGGAATCAATTATAATATTATAGTTTTTGATGGACCTGGACAAGGAACAGCACTGAAAAACGGCTTAAAATTCATCCACAACTGGGAGAAGCCCGTTTCCACAGTCATTGACTATTTCAAACTTGACCGTGTTAGTATTCTCGGAGCTTCTTGGGGCGGCTACTTGGCAATGCGTGCCGCCGCTTTTGAAAAACGAATCGACAAAGTCATCGCCTTTAATATTTTTTATAGTGGCCTTGATGCACTCAAGATGCGCATGCCGGATAATATCTGGAATAAATTGACCACGCTTCTGACTACTAATGAAGCTGACAAAATTAATACCATGTTTAAACAAATGATGGCCACCAGCATCGACCTGAACTGGAAAGTTAAAAAAGGTATGGAAAATACAGGTGAAAAAACGCCATTTAACTTACTTAAAAACTTTGAAAAACATACGATGGCAGGAATCGGTCAGTTCATAAATCAAGAAGTATTGCTCCTGGCTGGTGAAGACGATCAGTACGTTCCAATTAGCCGATTACCGCAAATCGAATCGGAGCTATGTAATGCAGCCTCCATCACTTCTGTAGTTTTCACTAAGAAAACTGGTGGTGAACAACATTGTCAGGCTGGTCATCGTCACTTAGCTTTTGATGAAATTAAAAGATTTTTGCGACATAACTTCTAGTGAATAATATCAAGCATTTTAGCACTTTCAAAATTTTTCATATACTAACACATTAGAACATGGTGACTATCGTGACACTCCTCAAAAAAACTGATATTTTGTCATAAAAGAAATCCCCCACTTATTTGTGGGGGGATTATTCTGTGCTTTACTTATAATGATATGTGTGAAGTTTTGTTTATTTACAAACCTAAAATCCCTACAATCTGACTCGCCTTTAAATTAGTAATATAATTGTACATCTCTAAGCCTTTTCTTTCAGCCTTTAGCACCTTGCCTCTCATTTTCGATAAATGTTGGGAGACAATAGATTGTGGAATTTTTAAAAGCTCCGTCAATTGTGTAACATTACATTTTTTATACTGAATTAACTCGTTTATAATTTGCAATCGAATTGGATGTGCCATTATTTTTAACATATCTACATCCTCTTCAGTTATTACACTCTTTTTCATTTCACCTTTATACATTGTCATAAGAAATTCTCCTTTATTATCCGTGCATTTCCGCACGTCTTTTAATTAGAAGTATATTCTAAAATTATTACGGTTTAATATTCTTATTTTTTGGTATATTGAAGTTTATATTTTTAAAATAATATAATTCCAGAAACGCCTTACACTCATATTGTACAATTCCAATATGCGATTCATATGAACTTAATATACGGTTTAAATGAATCTTATATAATGAATCTCACTTCACTATGGAGACACTGTTGAAACGTTACTTCAATAACTCTGTAGGAAACTTATAAACAACTAAAAAAGGACACACCTATAGCATATGTATGCGTAGGTGTGTCCTTTTCTAAGATAAATTTTAAAGTATTAACTTCTTTTTATCCTATCGTATAAGATAACTATTTAAATTTCAAAATATATAGTATAGAATAGGAACATTCGCTATATTTATGTATGAAAGGATTTTTGGAAATGGACTTGTTGCAAATCAAGAAAATGGAAAATTTAATTTGGACTATTGAACATAGTAGTGACCTCTCAAAAAGGTTTTACATAATAAAATTTTTTGATAGAGAAAATACAATTAAGCCAATTGAAACATTAGAATTTGGAAATAGAAATATCGACAAATTTGAATGGGTGTTTATTAATATATTTCCAAGGGTAGTAACAACTTATGTCCCTTCCACTGGAAGGAAACCTGATGAATCATTAATAGATACAACTAGAGAAAACAGTAAAGAATCACTTATTTTACAAGGAATACGAACCTACACCAAGTTTTGGTCATGTTAACCCCCACCCTTCTATAGCAGCAAGTATAATTTTGCATAAAATGTGGATTTTTGAGTTAAGGTGAATTCTATATGTAAATTCTGCTGAGAGTTTCATTCACATTGTATTGTTCGTTATTTGAAGAACAAGGAGTTTTTTATAATATACGATATATCAATTTTTAAAATGTATGTTTATACTTATTTTTTTAGGCATTTTATTTTCTTAAGAGCATCCACGCAAATACATGCTCTTAAGAAAATAAAAGTAGTACGCATGAGATTGAATGAATATTAAATAAAACACTTTGGATCTGGAACTTACCTTACACTTTGTTTTATATACATAAAAGAAGAGTAGAATATCCTTTTTTATTTTTATATTTTCCTACTAACACTTCAAACAATCTATCAGGACGTTAAGTAGTGAATAGTTCAATTTAAGGGGATTGTTTTAGTCTCTACTAATTTAGCAGAAAATTCAGTTTCATATTTAACCTTTCTAAATTCTAGATGATTAAACCCTTGATTAGCGCCTCATCGGTTGAATCAAAAAGGGTATGCACTTTAATACACCTAGTCCAACAAACGTAAATATTACTCCTACCAAATCAAACAAAAAAATTTGAGTAGCCCCCTATTTATTGCACTAATTATAACTAGAGCTAGCCCTTTCCCTTTCTTTTTCTTTAAATTCCTACTTTAACTAGAACATACGGACGTTAAGTGATATGAATTCATTTTATAATGGGGGAATTTTTCACTTTTTTTAAACAACTTATTATATTATTTTTATCTAATAAGGCACAGAAACAAATTAAAAACCTTTAGTGCTCCTGAGAAAATCTCTTGAGGAAAAACGTTTTTAGGGTGAAACATTTTTCAGGGTACTTTTATACTGACTCTTTTCCTTAAAATGTTTCTGTACCTAATATTTAAATTAACTTATGTCAAAATATTTCGCAATACAAGTGCTAAATGCTACATGGATATATAGAAAATGACACTTTTTATGAGCATACCCCATCAAATACTTATATTAAATATAGAAAAGTCACCTTACTATTATTAAATTTGTTAAATTAAATAATAGAAATGGAGAATGCTAACTTTATAATTGTCACAATTTAATTTATAT
>NZ_QNRN01000004.1:229448-317340 GCF_003315125.1 Bacillus sp. DB-2
ATCTAACTCTTTTATTACTCGTAAAAATCATTTGATAATTCCTTCAATATTAATTTATGAAATACAGAGACCATCTAAAGCAACAATTTTCTTACATTAGATTGTTTTTCTATCTATTTTATTTTGTCGAAAAAAGTCGATATTTTCATATTTTTTTCATTTAATTATTGTACATTTGCACATTTAATGTTAGGATTATGCCTATTCAAATTAGATCCTATTGATTCCTCTTTAAGATTTCTTTATTTTATTTTTGAAAATTAGTTACTTTCTAGTAAATTCCCAGCAATAATACAGCAAACTACACTAATAATAATTCTAAAATTATATTTTCATCTCGTAAATTCATAAAAAGGAATTTAAGTCAAACTATCTTTTCTATCTGTGTATATTCATTCTTTATTCAAACATGATTAATCATAAGTTCTAACTCGTTAATCAAATTTAAATAACAATTTTGATTCTAAAATAAGTTCAAAATCAAAATAAATATATTGTTATTTCAAAATAATGTTGTAAACTATCTTTAGAATGGAAAGATTTATGTAACAGCATGTTAAGGGGTTACAGGGGGAATAAAAATGAGAAATTTTTTCGATGACAGGTATAAAAATATTGAATTAAAAAGGAGACTATTAAATATAATTAGTGAAATTAGTGAATTAAAAGGAAAATTAGCTGCTTATCAGGAACAAAATCCTGATATATTTACTAGCTTAGAAAAAACCATACCACTTCATTACATAAAAAACTTTACTACTACCTATGAAGATATAAAAGTCCCTAATAAAAGATTAAAAGAACTTATTTTAGATGATATAGTACCTCAAAATATTTCGGAAGATGCTATCTTTTGTTTTTATCAAACACTTACTTTTGTACATAAGAATTCCTGTGATTTATTAATCAATCCAGAGACTATACAGGAATTACATTTTCAATTAATACATTACATTACCTCTGACAGTGCCAAATGGCGCGAAAAACCGTTTACTATTCCAGGTATTCCTGAAAACGGAATGCACTTAAATAGTTACCGCATTCTTCCACATGAGCTTATTCCACAAGTAATGGAACAATTATGTGATCAATATAACTCATTAAATTCTAGTAAGGGCCATCATTCACTTTTATTAATAGCTCGTTTTATATTTAATTTTTATTGCATAGTCCCTTTTAATCAGGGTAACGGCAGATTGGCACTTATGTTAATGCAATTGCTATTAATTAAGAGTGGAAATACATTTGTAAAATATGTATGTCTGGATAAATACATTAAGAAAAATGAATCTGAATATTACAATTCGATTTATAAATCTTCGGTAAATTGGTACTGTGAGGAACATAATAGTAGCTTTTGGTTAAAAACCTTTTTAACTATTATATTAGAGGCGTACAAAGATCTTCATAATACAGTTCTAGATTCTATATGTAAGCATACTAAAGTGGAGAGAATTCAGGATTTTATCCTTAAACAAAAACAACCCTTTACTAAGGAGTGTATTCGTAACACATATCCAGACATAGCAGAGAGTACAATCAGTAAGGCTTTAAATTCCTTGCAATTGTTTGGCCATATTAAGCTAGTGACAAAAGGAAGAAATGCTAGTTGGATTAAAGTTTAACTATACTTGTAAAACACTTACAGTTCAAAAAAGAAAATTATAACTTTATCATTTAAATTCATGCCTTTGGACTCTTATTCATTGAATTTCACTTTAATATATTAAGCTATTATTACTAATTTAGTTATTTCTAATTCCTACAAAACGTTTTATAGGAATATTTGTCGAAAAAAGTCGCATTTTAATATTTTTTCTTTATTTTCTGGTTGTAAACGTTTCATTTTCGTGTTACCATCTTAATCAAACAATAGATGGTAATAAAAATGAAAATATTTCTTTCCCTTAGAAACATATAAACGTACGGTCATATCAAGAAAATAAGGCCAAAGAAATATTTGATACCTATCCAAATTGCCAATAGGAATTTTGCCGCATTAACTTTCTGTTATTTCAGAATAAAACTTCACATTTTGTCCCTAAACAAAATTTGTTAGCGTGCAAAATTCAAATACACTAAAACACCCAAATAAATGAAATGTCCTTTTTTATTGAGCATTGAGGTATGAAAAAATAATTCTTCCTAAAAATTCAGCTGAGTAACATAAAGACATCTAAATTACTACCTTTATCGCCATCTATTGTTGACAACATATTTACCAACTATTAAAAAGAACCTATCAAGGGTTCTTTTTTATTATAATCATTCAAATTTCACTTCTATCTTGATACTTAGATTTCTACACAAATTACATCTACTTTTTTACTCTCAATTATTGAATTTATAATATAGTACTTCAATTTTAGTTATTCTTGATCTCAATTCGTTTAAATTAGTGAATAAAATTCAAACATATAAAAATAATAACTACAACTAATCGTTATATATTAAAGAGGTGTCAATTTTGTCCTTAAATGAAAAGACCCTAGAAACAAAGACAGATAAAGCCATTGAAAAAATCCAAACAAGTAACTTAAAAGAACTTAAAAATACATTAGATAACATCTTTGATATTAGTGCAGATTTGATTGAACATCCTTTGCAATTAAAAACAAACACGAATATTTTACTATATTATTTTGAAGGCCTTACAGATGGTGTTGCATTAAAAGGAAATGTTGTTACACCATTATTACAAGAAGTAAATGAAGACAGTCAAATATTTAATTCTAATATTATTGCTACTCATACCAAAATAGTATATACGTGGAATGAAATTAAAGAAGGATTACTTGAGGGACAATGTGTACTGTTTATGGAAGGAGAAAAGAGGTCCCTTCTAATAAATACAAAAGGCTGGGCAGAAAGAGCGATTCAAGAACCCATTTCAGAAGTTACTATTAAAGGCTCACATGATGGGTTTATTGAGAATGCCACAAAAAACATAGGCTTAATTCGTCGATATATTCCTTCTACTGAATTGAAAATTAAAAAAATGACAATTGGAGAACGTGCCACTTCTTTAGTCTATTTAATTTACTTAGGGGATGTAGCAAACGAAGATGTGGTCCAAGAAATAGAAACTAGAATCTGTAAAATTAAAACGGATGCGGTATTGAGCATTGGAGAACTATCTAATTTTACAAAGGATCAAAATTGGACTCCTTTTCCACAGGCTTATTTAAGTGAACGCCCAGATGCCATTTCTAATCATATACTTGATGGAAAAGTAGCAGTGTTAATTGATAGATCTCCTGGTGCGATGATTGTCCCAATGAATTTAATTGGATTTTTTCAGACTCCAGATGATTATAATATACATTGGCTCATTGCATCATTTTTTCGCTTATTACGATTTGCAGGATTTATTATAGCTATTTTTTTACCCGCAATTTATATTGCTATAGTCTCTTTTCACTTTGAAATCATTCCTTTAGATCTATACACTTCTATTGCAACGTCAAGAGTTAAAGTCCCTTTCTCTCCTTTATTGGAAGCTTTTATAATGGAAATCACACTAGAAATGCTACGTGAAGCTGGTATTCGCTTACCACAACCAATTGGACAAACAATTGGAATTGTTGGAGGGATTGTAATTGGGCAGGCGGCTGTTCAAGCTGGGCTTGTAAGTAACGTTATGGTTATTATCGTATCTATTACCGCCATTGCATCATTTATTGTTTCTAATTATGATTTATCAAGTTGTATTCGGCTTATTCGTTTTCCAATGATGTTATTGGCCTATTTTTATGGGATTGTAGGTATTGTTAGTGGATTAATGCTCTTATTTGCTCATTTTGTTTCATTAACTTCCTATGGTTCACCATATGGATTGCCAATTGCACCATTTCGTCTCCAAGAGTTAAAAGATTCTTTTGTAAGATTTCCTATTTCCATGATCACGACCCGCTCGAGTACAGGACAGCCGAAACAAAAAAAGAAAAAAGAAGGTGGTTCGCATGGGGAATCTTAAATTTCAAAACATAACTTTATTTGAATTTATTGTTTTCATCCATTCACTGCAACTTGCATCAGGTATGTTAATTATGCCAAGCCCACTTGCTACTACCGCTGGCACAGATGGCTGGATTTCTATCATTCTGGGATGGATGGTTACTTCTATAATTGGCGTATTTATTGTATTAATGTTACAAAAAAGTCCTAGCAAAAATTTCTCACAGATTTTAAAAACATACTTTGGTAAATGGCTAGGAACAATTTTTCTTCTTTTATATGCCTTTTATCTATTTTTTGCTGGTTTTAATACTTTATTAAAGGCAACTGACATTATAAAAGTGTGGATATTCCCTTCCACTCCTGCTTATCAAATCGCCATATTATTACTATTGCCTTTTATTATTTTATCATTGAGTGGGATAAGGGCTCTTACTAGTTATTCTATGCTTGTTTTCTTCTTCACTGCTTGGATGCCACTATTTCTTCTGTTTTCATTAAAGAGTAACTACAATCCTTTACACCTACTACCTATTTTTAAAGATGGCATATCCCCTATTGTAAAGGCAACAAAAGAAACAATTACCCCTTATGCTGGCTTAGAAATTGCATATTTTATTTATCCGTTCTTACAAAAAAAACAAAAAGCCATAAAAGGAATACTAATAGCGAATACTGGAACCATGTTTTTCTATCTATATGTGACTATTCTTTCTTATATATACTTTAGTCCGGAGGGGATAAAAGACGTAATTTGGCCAGTATTTCATTTGTTAAAAGGGGTTCGTTTTTCATTCATAGAACGATTAGAAATTATATATATCGCTTACTATTTGATTGTATTTTCTACTACAATATATCCGTATTTATTTTTCAGTTTTGAATCTGTGACCATTTCACTTCAAAAAAATGCTCGCAATTGGGTGCTCGTTAGTTTTATGTTTTTAATAGTCGGCTTATTTATTTTTCTAAATCCCGACGTGGATCAATATTTGTTTATATATTCTCTTATGGATATCTTAAATATCATTTTTTTTATTCTATTACCAATCTTTTTTTTCGCATACAGCATTCTTTTCACTTGGTTAACTAGGAGGAAACAACTTTGATTCGAAAATGGATATGGATTGTAACTTGTTGTGTATGTTTAATCGGTTGTAGTCAAAAAATCCCTCTTGAACAGGTTTCATTAATCCTGTTAATCGCCTTAGATAGAACTTCTAATGGAGACATAAAAGTGGGCACAAGCATACCACTCTTTCATCATAAACAGCAAAGAAGTACTATAGAGCAATGGGCGCGGGCATCCACTGTATATAATGGATTCAGTAAAATAGATACGAAGTTAACGGGCTATATGACAGCCTCAAAAGCTGAAATCATTTTAATTGGGAAAAAATTGGCCCAAGAAGCAAATTGGATGCAGGAGCTTGATTCTTCTTACCGTGATCCTTACGCTACCATTAATGCTAAAGTAGTACTTGTTGATGGACCTGTAGAAGAAATTTTCACAATTAATAAGCCCGATAAACCATCACTACCATCTTACATAAGTAGTGTAATCGAATCCTCCATTCAAAATAATCAATCCGTTTCTTCCACGATTCAACAATTAATGAGAGAAAAAAATGAAGAAGGAGTGACACAAGCTGTTCCAGTTATAAAAAAAACAAAGAATGAAATCGACACGGTAGGAATTGCACTTTTAGATCGACAAGGTAAATATTTAAGCCGTATCCCTAAAAAAAATGTTAAGTTCTTCAATCTTTTAAATAAGCCCAAAAATAAAGGCCGGATGATACTACACCTTGCGCTTCCACCTAAAAAATACAGCCAAAAACCAAACACTTCTATATTAATACAGAATGCGACTAGGAAAATAGATGTTAATTTTCAAAAAGGAAAGTTTGTATTTAATTTCGATATAAACGCTAATGTAGCTGTAATAGAAAAAACTAACGCACATTTAATTAAGGAGCATTATGATAATAAAAAAAACATACATAATTTAGAAAATGAGGTTCAAAAAGAAATTAATAAGAAATTACAAAATATGTTGTATGAATTACAAAAGAATAAAATTGATCCTATCGGATTATCGTTATATGCTAGAGCTTTTCAATATAAAGAGTGGAAAAAAGTAAAAGGAAATTGGTTGCGAGCGTTAACAGAGGCTAAAATAAATGTAAAGACACACGTCAAAATAAAAGATACAGGGACCATTAGAAATTAGATTAGCCTATTCTTTTATTTGACAGCATTTCTCAGTCGAATTTCCCTTCCTCAATAATTATGATATAAAAGACGCTAATTCAAAGAAAAATCTTTCGGTTAAATGCTAACCAATAGATTTTTCTTTTTTCTCTAACCAGTTCTTTTAAAAGGGCAACAATTTAACTACGGTAATCAAGTACAAGTTTCTAATTTAAGGGGTTTCGGCTTTTTGAGTTCGTTCGAATATCTTAGTTTTAGTTTTATGTACTTTGATAGAATAGATACACATCAGCATATTGTGCTTAATTTTATCGTTTAATGCGGCTTTAATAAATCATTTTTAGTTTATATATCCCATACTGATAGCAATTGAATTTTATTATTTATCCCCTTAGATTATTTCAAATGATTCTATTTTCTTTCCATTTGACTCTTTTGATATATTTCAAATTTCTTGATTACATGTTGTATAGGGGAGCCCTTCTTTTTTCCACTTAAGAAATCCTCCCTTTAAATTAACTACTTTCTTTATATCAGCTTTTTGTAAAATGCTAGCTGCTATAGCGGAACGTAACCCCGTTCGACATTGTAAAACTATTGGACAATTTTTCGGTACATCATCTAGCCGTTCAAGTAGATTGCCTAAAGTGATATGTATTGCATCATGAAGATGTCCTTCATCCCACTCTTTTTTACTACGCACATCGATAACCTTTACACTTCCATCTTTTATTAACGGATATAATTCATTTGATGTTTTTTCCTTATAAATCTCTAAACTATGGAATCTTTGAATTACCTTTGAAGGTGCAAAAGCAATAATATTATCTAAGCCAATGGACTCAAAGTCTCTAATAACTTCCTCCACTTTAACATTTTCCGCATCCAAAATTATTAAAGTTTCTTTTTTATAATCTAATATCCCCCCACACCAAGTTGTGAAAGAATTGTTATAAGGTATGTTAATTGACTTCTCGATGTGGCCAGCAGCAAAACACTCTACATCCCTTATATCAACTATTTGCTGAACACCCCTCATCACTTCTTGAAGTTCTTCTATTATATAAATAGCAGTAATCTCTCTCTTCTTACGAGTTGGTGGACCATACTTATTTAAATGCTTCATTAATGGAAAATACTTTGGAGGCTCTGGCTGTCCCGTCAATAAATTCGATATAAAATTATCTTCATCATTACATTGAAACGCCCAATTAAACATCTTTTCATAACCTAATGTGGAAGTTGGAATTGCTCCTAATGCTTTTCCACATGCACTTCCTGCACCATGTGATGGCCATATTTGCAAATAATCGGGGAGTATTTTTATTTTTTGTATAGAATCAAATAATTGTTTCGCTCCTATTTTTGCGGTATCTTTAATACCAACAGCAATTTCTAATAAATCGGGTCTACCTATATCTCCTACAAATATAAAATCACCTGTGAATATTCCTATCGGTTTATCATTCATATAATTATTTTGACTTGTATCGGTTACTAAAAAGGAAATACTTTCAGGCGTATGCCCTGGGGTATGAATGACATTGAATTTTATATGACCAACCTTAAACTCTGTTCCCTCTCTAACCAAATTGTATCGGCCCTCATTAAGATTTTGATATTTCCAATCACTATCTCCTTCATCTGATACATATAAATTTGCATTAAAAAGAAGGGAAAGTTCTCTAGACCCAGATAGAAAATCTGCATGAATATGAGTCTCAGCCGCAGCAATTACTTCCATTCCCTCTTTCTTAGCAAATTCTATATATTGTTCTATATAGCGGCTGGGATCAATAACAATTGCTACGCCTTCCTTCTGACAACCAACTAAATAGGAAGCATGAGCTAATTTTTCATCATAAAAATATTTTAAAAGCATAGCTATTCCCTCCAAATGCTTATTTCAAATTACTTCTCGGTTGTTACAACAACTCTCTATCTTTCCTTATAGAATCCCTTTCAACATTAAATTCCAATACATATAGGGCAACATATACCTTTTAAGTAAAAACATACTATACCGTTCTTTCGCTTGATTAAACGGAAACGTTTCTTGAGGCTCATGCTCATAGTTAAATTCAGCGAGTATAAGACTTTTATATCCTGTAACAATCGGACAGGATGTATACCCATCATAATTAGCCTGCAAGTCTCTTCCATTAAGTACGTCCAAAATATTTTGTTTTAAGACAGGTATTTGTTTTCGAATTGCCGCTCCAGTTTTAGATGTAGGTAAATTGGTACAATCTCCAAGTCCAAAAATATTCTTATATTTTACATGCTGCAAAGTATAAGGACTTATATCTACCCACCCCTGATGATCACTTATCTCACTTTCTTTAATAAAGTTAGGTGGCCCCATTGGTGGAACAACATGTATCATACTATATGGTACTGTTTCTCGTTTCAGTGTTTGCGTATCTTCAAAAATTGCTTCTCTCTTTTCAGCGATAATTTCTACTAAGTTTTTATTATAGTTCGTTATAATTTGCTTTCTTTCTATTACTTGTTCTAATGTTTCAGCATAACGCGGTACCTGAAATATGTTAGCGTTCGCAGAATAAAACATTACTTCACTTCTGTTTTTCAAACCGCCATTACAAAAATACTCTTCTGCTAAATACATAATTTTTTGTGGGGCGCCACCACATTTAATAGGAGTATTGGGGTGGGTAAAAATCGCATTTCCTCCTTTGAATTTTTCAATTTCTCTCCAAGTAGAATCAACATATTTATAAGAATAATTGCTACAAATCCCATTAGTCCCAATAGACTCCTTTAAGCCTTTAATACCACCCCAATTTATTTGTATACCGGCTGCTACAATAAGAATCTCATATTCAAGTAGCATTCCATCATCTAAAAGTATCTTATTTTGATCTGGAAACAACTTAACAACACTTTTAGGAATCCACGTTGCTCCTTTTGGAATAAGTGATTCTTGATCACGCATCGTACATTCCTTTGAAACAATTCCTCCCCCAACTAAACTCCATAGTGGTTGGAAGTAATGTTTTTTAGATGAATCGATAATAGCTATACTTTCTTTCAATAGGGATACATTTCGTAACAAATGTGCAGTAGAAGATAGTCCTGCAGTCCCAGCACCAATCACAATAATTTTATAATTATCTCTGGTCTTCATTATCCTCTTCCTATCTGAATTTAATTTTTAAGTTAACTAATTATTAGCCTTATTTCATCGTAGTAACAATATTATAAGATTAAAATACTATTATTTTATCTTATTAAAACGAATATTCCGTTAACTTTATCCGTCGACATTACTATATGCGTAAATCCCTTATGTTACTTCTTTAATTTGTTTCAAACTCTACAAACTTTACATTTCTCAATATTAGCCTGTATCCTATCTCACTTTAATGACATTACACTTCTATAGATAATGAAATGCAAGTTTCTTTGGTATGGTTTGTCCATCCTCCTTTTCAGGAGATAGACAAAAACAATCTTATTCCAATAGCTATATTACCTATTCTTTTTTGAATCTTTGTTATAAATATCTATACATGCATTTGAGAACGTCTTTGTTGTTTTTCCAGTCCCTCAATAATGTGAGAATTGCTATTACCATATTTCCCGTAGCCTTTGATTTATAGGGAGCTGAAAATAGTACATACCAACCCGACTGGAATATTGAACACCTCATAACAGGAGATACTTTCTACTTAACTCAACGTTTTGGTAGAGCGCATTTTGGTGCCAAAATGAAGATTTTCAAGGTTCACCCTGACGGTACTTTACAACGCTTTATTACAATTGAACCAGAATTTATTACTACGCCTAAAGGGTTAGAAATTTGGAGAACACCAATTACAAATGTATATACTAAAGGGACATATATTGCAGTAATTAAGTATAACGGAGAATTTACCTACTCAAATCATTTTCAAATTAATTAACTCTTTCCTACTCAGTAGCTAGAATTGATTAATTAGGTAGCTATGAAGAATTAAGATCTTAACCAGCTTCAATTGGATTTTAACTTTTTTAATATAAACACATTTTACTTTTAATAGAAATAAGTTAACTATTATATCCACCTACTCTTCGTATGCAATATTGCATACGAAGGGCCTTAAATATTTTGGTATACTATGCATGTGGATTTTTCATCCAAAATTCCACTCAAACGCATATTTATGTATATGCCGACCCTAATTGCTAAAAGTGAGAAGAATGTTATTCATTCTTCTCACTTTTTTTATTTAAAATGTGTGCTTGAACTTAGGTCTTTAGATATTTTACATTTTGAATCTTAATACTAATCCACGTATGTGAATTTCCTTATAAAAATAAACTCCAAAATAGAATTAATCTTCCAAATTCCACCTATGGAGTCAGTTGTTTTCTAAAAAACATTCCAGCGTTTTTATCAATTGATTTTAGAATAGTTAAATAACAATACCATATACAAGCTCTGCATAAATTATTCATTTTCTTTTATATAATACCTACCTTTTTACTTCTGATAAATCATTAAACATTGGATTATATTTCACTTTTATATAAATAAAAGCCAAATAGCCGTTCATAATGAACGACTATTTGGCATCTTACTAATAATTTGAAGTTTATTCATATTAATCTATTTTGCTTAATCCCGTAGAAGTAACTTGATAGGTTCTTTTCTTACCTATATATTCCTGTTTACTATTCTCAAGGTTAATAAGTGTAGCCCGTGTCTTTTCCTTTACTGCTTCCCCTTCTATATGGGTAAACTCGATATAATCTCCCACTTTGACTGGCACAGTTTGTCTTTCAGCAGTTTGCTGTCTATTTCCCACTATTTCCTTATTGTACACAACACTACCGGATGAATTCTGTACTTTGATACTTGCATACGTATTATTAAAATAAGAATGTGGTACGCCTGCTTCTAAATTTACCTGCATTTTCTCTGTAGCCCTATTATAATCTACTTTTGCGATTTCTCTATCACTATATCCTTTTAAAGACCAACCAAATTGATTTCCGTCTAAAACCGTTGCTTCTGGCATCTTTTCTACTTTCTTCAGACCTTCTTTTGTAACTTCGTACATTGCTTTTTTTCCAAAGCTCTCTTGTTTACTGTTGTCTACATTTGTGAAAGTAGCTCTATGCACACCTTCTAGATGTGTTAACTCAATATAATCGCCTACTTTGACTGGAACTTTTTGCGATTCAGCATTTTGTTGTTTGTTTCCATAGATGTCTTTATTGTATACTACTTTTCCTGATGCATTTTGTACTTTAATACTCGCATATGTTTCATTAAAATAATGATGCGGTACACCTGCTTTTAAGTCCACTTGCATTTCTTCTGCCGACTTATTGAAATTGATTTTAGCAAACTCGAAATCACTAATTCCTTTTAGTGACCAGCCAAATTGATTTCCATCTAAAATTGTTGCTTCTGGCATTTTTTCTACTTTCTTCAAGCCTTCTTTTGTGACTTCATACATTGCTTTTTTTCCAAAGCTTTCTTGTTTACTGTTGTCTACATTTGTGAAAGTAGCTCTATGCACACCTTCTAGATGTGTTAACTCAATATAATCGCCTACTTTGACTGGAACTTTTTGCGATTCAGCATTTTGTTGCTTGTTTCCATAAATGTCTTTATTGTATACTACTTTTCCTGATGCATTTTGTACTTTAATACTCGCATACGTTTCATTAAAATAATGATGTGGTATGCCTGCTTTTAAGTCAATTTGCATTTTTTCTGTCGACTTATTGAAATTGATTTTAGCAAATTCGAAATCACTAATCCCTTTTAGTGACCATGCAAATTGGCTTCCTTCTAAAATATTATTTTCATTAGGCACATCTGGTTTAATTGGATTAGAATCCGTACCCTTCCAAATCTCTGCTGTTAAAATTGGATATCCTAATGCAGCCACTTTTTGAATGGTATCGTTATTTGGACGTAATCCCCACTTCTCAAAGAAAGGTATCAAATTTTGTTTGGCTATTTTTGATGCCGAAATCATAAATAATTGTTTTTTATTTTCATCAGTTTGTGGAAGTTCACTTGAAGACATGTCTCTATACAATTGATGCAATTTAGGATAGAAGTCCTCTCCATATGCTAACTGTAGTTGCCAAAGCATAACAAGCTTAACAAAAACATCACTAACTTCGTCATAATTTTTATTAGGTTGTTCTAAGTATTGAAATGCCTTAGTATAAGCACCCTCCTGTTGCAATCTAAAAGATTGATTAGATGTAAATACTTTTTCTACAGAAAGGCTGTAAATATTATTTTGTACTTCTGTCATATTATAAAACTTCCAAGGTGATTGCTGTCTCAAATGCCCTGCCTCATGCCAAGGACCCCAGCCATCTTTTATAAATTTATTAATATCTAACACGTATTGGATTGCATCTCCTACATATGCGGTTCGATAAGAAGTTGCATACATATAATAATCGGGAGAATGATTTTCTTCTACGTAATGAATATAATGTTTATCTACTTGTTCCTCGGATAAACCAGCTACTTTGTCTTGAATTCGAGTAGCTTCATCCATCTTTTTTAAGAGTTGTACAGGATCTGTATTAGAACCTAACAAATATTTCTTAACACGTGCAGGGCTGGCCGTAATTAATACACGTTCTCCTTTTAACTCCACTGCATGTGCATTGGGATATTGGTCCAGCATGTTTATTAAATCTTGTTTCGTATGCTTTCCTAGTTCAAAAAAAGGAGTAGTCGTTCCACCTGTTGTGACTGTTGTTCGAATGGTACCACCTTGTTGTTTATTATAAAAATAAATCATCCCCCCATTTGGAGATTGGATTGTGTTTATACCAGGTTTTAATGTAAATGATTTTATTTTAGAATCTTCTCTCCAAGAAGCATCATACGAATACGTTCCAATGTATGCTTGAATATTTTGATTTCCTTCTACATTAATCGTTATTTGTTCATTTGGCTTTGCATATAAACCAGTGGGTTCATATGGACTAAATGCCATACTTTTTCTTTCCTGTTGTTTTAGTACCTCAACATCCCCTTTTCCTGGGACTGTATATGTTCTATTTTCTAATTTAACTGACTTTTCTTCTTGCAGTGATGTTGATAATTTTTTTTGCTGCTGCATTTCCTCTGCAAAGACATCCGGTGAAGAAATCATTCCAGTCGCAAGCATAGTTACTGTAGCAGTAGCTGCAAGTATTTTTCTAGTTTTATATTTTGAATTATTCCCCATATTATCTCCCTCATTTTTCCTTAGTGCATGTAAGGATTATTATTTTATTTATTATGTTTTTACACCGAAAATCATTTACGCTATTTATGTTGTATCTAATACTCTATTTTTTCTCATAATAATCTCCTTTTCTTTATTTCTAATTGTTTATAAATGTTATTTGATGACACATAAAATAACAACTTTGCGATAAACTCATCAATAACAACCTATTATGTTTTGATTTAGTATTGTTAACTTCCATCTAATTGTATAAAAGTATTCAATTAGGAAAATAAGAATATAAAGCTCACTAATCATAGATTATGTTTTGCAGAAAAATTCATAAAAATCATTCACCTTAAAAATTCAAACTTGTATAACTACTTTCTACATATAGGATGGAATTATAAAAATATTTCAATAAAATAAAAGACAGAGGCCTGATTATACCTCCGTCTTTTCAATTTATAAAGAACAAAAAATCATTTTATAGCTGTATAAATGCCCTTGCAACAAATACCGTATTCCGCTATTTTTTTGAAGAAACAGGATCCATTTTTAATGTTTTTATCCCTTCTTTTAATGTAAACGCATCCGCGCTCAATGTTTTCCAACTATCTTTCGCTGCATTCAAATTAGGTTTTAGGAATTTGAATTTATTTTGATCCGCTTTTTGGGACGCTTTGTCAATATGACTAAGTACTCCTGAATATTGAGAATCTAAATCATGCCATTGTGCAGACATATAAGTAAGAGCATTAATAGCCGACCCAATTGCATTGTGCATTTCATTAATGTTATTATACGCAACACCGACTACACGATTTAATGTTACTTTATAATCTATAGTCTGACGTAATTGTGCTAACAACGGCTCTAACGTACCTAAATTATTTCTTGCTACCCCTATCATTACACCACCAGCAATCCACGTAGGAATTGAGGGAATTGATACAGTTATTATTCCATCTGATTCTACTTGTTTAAAATGTCTTACTTGCTCTAAAACTTCATTTAGGCGCTTTTCATCTTCATCAATTCCAGATGCTTGGTTTTTCAGAATCGAATGCAAAATATCTTTATGACCTGCAAATGCTCGGACATCTTCTCCAATACTATCTCTTAACTTAGCTAATTCTTGTATTAAATTCTGTGTATACGCTTGGTTTTGTTGAATCTCTTCTTGTAAATCTGTAATTCCTTCTTTTAATGTATCTCCATCTCCTTCATCAATGGCTTCTACTAGTGTATCGTAATAATTGTCAAACTTGGTATCATACTCCACAATACCCGTCAACGTATCTAAAAGTTGTCTTTTTATGTGCGTATCCCATTTAGTAGCATGCTCTCTTGCATTCTTTTGATCTTGTAGAATTTGACTAGGTAGATTTGTATATCCTTTAATGTCAATTCCTTCAAAGTTAACATCTGGGTTTTTAATTAACAAATAAGAGTAATCATTCATGGATTTTGCAAATACCCCAGCATCTTGCAAAGCTTTTTTCATCTTTTCGCTGTTTACAGAAAGAGATATATCTTCGGTACTAGTTTGTTCCATTTTACTTTCACTTGCGAAGGCTGCCACTGGAGAAACTACAGTAGTTGTTGTCAGAGTTAAAAACGTCGATACAGCAAGTAGTTTATAAGGAAAGTTTTTATTCATTTTAATTCCTCCTATACATATATATTGATTTTTAATTTGTTTTTTCTTGTTTAAAAGCAATGTCTTTTGAAATGAATTCTGCATCCTTATGAATATCATTCCAACTTTGTTTAGCAGCTTTTAAATCATCAGGTATTAAAGAAAGTTTATGTTCTTGCATTTGGTCGATATTATCATATAAATCTTTATAATTCGCTCCCATCGTATTCCATTGTTGCTGAATATTCGTTAGAGACATGATTGCTTGATCCACTGTCTGATACAAATATGTCAATGTGTCTTTTGTATTAGTAAGTGAAATAACTGCTTGGTTAGCAAGATCGGCTTTCATACTTAATTCTCCAATTTTATTAGAAATTTCGTTATAGGAGTTCATATGATTAGATGCCGCAACACCAGCTGCTGTTCCTAAACCGATACCAGCTGCCCCTAGAGCTGTTAGACCACCAACAACAGCTGGTGTCGCTGTGCCACCGGTCACAACAATTACTACCGCTCCTGCAATCGTTCCAATAACTAAAATAGCTGCTCCTAATCCACCACCAATTGACCAGGCTAATACATTATCAAAATGTGCTTTCTGCGTAGAACGTAAATTCTCAATTTCGGCCTGAAGTTGTGGGACTAGTGCTTGTTTTCCCGCTAATATAGCAGTTAATCCCCCTTGTCCATCTGGACCTCCAACATTATTTTTAAAATCTACAGTATTTGTATACAACTTTGTTTTGAAAGCTTCTAACATCTTAATAACTTCCGTAACTTCATTTGAATTTGTATGAATTGTACCGATTAAATCCCCTATTCCTTCTTTGAGGCCCGCCTTATCTTTCTTTTTTACAGTATCTACTAGTGTGTCGTAATAATTTTGAAATTGTTCATCATAATTTACAATATTACGTGCTGTCTTTTGAATGTTTGGCTTCGCTGTATCTAGCCAGTAATTTGCATTGATTCGTGACAGTTCCTGATTCAGGTGAATGTTTTTGATTAATTCTCCCCCTCCTGAACCTAAATCAATGTTGGATAAATTTACATTCGGTTGCTTAATCATTGTTTTTGCGTACAAATCCATTACAAGAATATGAGAGCCTGTTTCAGCCAACACTTTCTTTAATCCTTCAGGTCCTAACGTATAATTTTCTATTTTCTGTTCTTGTGCTGTCTGTTCTTGTGCAAGTGCGTGAATAGTACTACCATTCGTAGCAGTTATAACCGTTGCTAAAGCGGCCAAAGTTATGACCTTAAATGGAAATTTCATTTTTTGATTCTCCTCCTTATTTTCAGTTGCGTTATAATTTTTTCATTAAACCTTATTTCTTAATATTAAAATTTATTAACTTGTTCTTCGAGCTGATTTGTTACATTTTTTAGTCGTCTTAATGTATCTTTTTGAGACTGAGTGTTATTAGTATCAACTTCAGTCAATAATTTTGTAATACTATTATTTATTAGATTCAAATCCTCTTTATAACGTTTCATTAGCTCAATTTCTCCATCTACTTGATTAGCAAATGTATGCAAATCATTTTGCATGAAAAGAATCATTGATTTTTGTAAATCTGCTACTGTTAATTTAGTTGTTAAGTCATATAATTTTTGATTTTGTTTCTCTAGATCATCTAAATGCGCTCGTTGCTCTGCTGTTAGTTTATTAATTTCGGCAAAGGTACTATATGTTTTTTTAATTTTTTCAGGATCAATTACTTTCATAAGATCATACTCTTTCGTTTTTGTAACTGCAGCTGCAGCAATTTCACCTTTTTTACTTTTCTCTATCGCTTCACGTACTTCTTTTTTGGCAGCTTCAATTTCTATAGCTGATTTTCCTTTTTCTGTTGCTTCTTGCTCTGCTTTCTTCTCTGCTTCTACAATAGCATTGTTTATTTCTTTTCCTTTGCTATACGCTACTACCGCTGTTTGAGCAGCCGGTTCAATGATATCTTTTGATAGGCTATAAATTTCTTGGAATACCTTTAGCCCTTGTTCATTTAAAGCTCCTGGTAATAATGCTATTTGCTCTAAATCATTTTGAATTGATTTTTTTGTATTTAGCATTTCATTTTTTAACTTGTCTATTTTTCCTGTTCCCTCTGAACTAAGTACACTCTGTGCTTTTACCACATCTGTATCAAGATTTTTCAGTTTCTTATCTACCTGTAGTTTAAGATCTGTTAACTCATTAATCTGACGTTGCACGTTTTCTTGGTTTGTTATAGTCATATCTTGAAGAACTTCCAGTCTATTTATAAACCCTTCTTTATCTTCCTTATTATCTACAAATCCTTTTAATGTTGGATAATAGCTATTAAATTTGGTTGCAAATCCTTTACTTTTTGAATTTAGTAGAATTAATTTTGGATATAGTTCTGATGACCACTCTTTCATATCTTGTTTAATTAGAAATTGAGTTGTATTTAAAGATGGAACTTCTTCAAGTTGCACATTCGGACTTGCTAAAGCTCCATCGATAAAGGTTTGTGTTAACTTGGAGTGTGCACCTATTTTTCGTAATGCTGAGGAAATATCTACATTATCTTGTTTTGTTTCTGCCTGAACGATTGGCGTTGCGAGAGTATTGATAGGAATAGTCGCTCCAGTAACGATTGATGTTATTAAAAATCCTGTCATAATTTTATTCTTCATTCCGTACACCTCTTCACTATTGTTTTTTACAGTTTTAATCGTAAATGTTGTACAACCTAACGTTAGGATTTCTTCACATATACTTGAGGATAGAGATTTTTTCAAAAAAGTAATTACATCTCGTTTTTTATTTATTTTTGATAGAATATAAGGACCTTACTTCCCCCTCATTTTAAACACTATGTTTTTCATAAGTAAACCAGAAAATCGCTTTGATTAAATTTGATTTTTCAGATATTTATTATTCAAATTATAAAATATTATATTTAAAAAAGTTAAATCCAAATTTCATTTCATAAAGTGAAATAATTATACTATGATAATTAATCATAAAAATCCTTTTATTCCCCAAATCCTATATGAATCCCTCACCCAAAAATGATTTTAATATAATTTAATAGTGATTGACGCATATGTGTCTTTTATATGGATATGTAAAATTACATATCCATATAGGAGTAACTAGCATACATACGCCAAAATATTATTATCGTATATATAATAATCATGTTACTACGAACACCACAGGAGAAAACTCCCCTCATGCACTTTAGAGGATAAATTATCCATGAAATAATAATTTTTGCTTATATACTTACTATTATTATAGGAATACAAAAAAGCGATTCTTTTCACAGTAAAAAGAATCGCCTTCTAGGTTCCTATTTTCAATTACATTACATAAAGAATTGAGAAATTATCATTTAAGAGCCTTAACTATCACTTCAGTTGCCTCTGCAATTAGTTGATTATCATAGGCAGCCTCTTTTTCATCTTTACTAGATAAAATTGCGATGATAATGGGTGCTCTATTTGGCGGCCAAACGATAGCAATATCATTGCGTGTCCCATAACTTCCAGCTCCTGATTTATCTCCAACTACCCAGTCAGTTGGTACGCCTGCACGAATAAGTTTGTCTCCTGTAGCATTTCCTTTCATCCACTCTGTAAGAATTTTACGTTTATCAGCTGGAAGTGCATTTCCGACCGTAAAAGCTTTAAGATTCGTAGCAATGGCTTTCGCTGTACTAGTGTCACGGATGTCTCCTGGAGTAGCTTCGTTCAACTCTGGCTCAAAGCGATCAGCCATAGTAACCCGATCGCCCATCTGTCTAAGTGCTTTTTCATATCCTTTAGGTCCGCCTATTTTATTAAATAAAATGTTCCCGGCGGTATTATCACTGGAACGAACAGCCGCCTCTGCAATTTCCCCAAGTTTCATGCCTGTATCTACATGTTTCTCTGTAATGGGTGAATATTCCACCAAGTCGTCTTTCGTATAAGTGATAACTTCATTTAATTTCTCAGTTGAGTTTTGCTGTAGCAATACTCCTGCCGCTAATGCCTTGTAGGTTGATGCAAAAGAAAATCTTTCGTTAGGTCGATAAGCGATTGTTCGATTTGTACCAGTATCAATAGCATACACACCTAATCGAGCATCAAATTTTTTCTCAAGTTGAAAGAATTCTTTATACGTCGCATGATTTTTATGTTTAACTGGTCCGGTCTTTTCTTTCGCTTCAACTTGCAATGCCCCTCCTGTAAAAGCTTCTAGACTTGTAAGACTTAAACCTAATATACCAACGCATATACCTATTTTTAGCATCCTCTTGTTTTTCAAAATCATCATTCCTTTCAAATTTTCAATACTGAAAACAAGTAGTAAATTCAATACACTGTATCCTATTTGAACACCTGTTTTTATACGTACACATAATAGACCATCTAAAAAACAAGTTTGTTCCATAAAGTGAAACTTTAATCAGCCCTCACCAATCGGGCTTTTACGGGCAGTTGATCTCCCGCCTAACTTCTTTGCTCCAGCTGAATTTTGAGGTGGGAGTTTTACTACCCGGCAAATAGCGGGATAAATTTAAAACCTTTTTAACTAGTAGCCAAGGTATTAACAAAAGTAAGAGATAGCAACTATCTCTTATTTCAAATCTTACTTTTTCTTTAACTTATAAAGGCTTTTATATAAACAGGGTCTCTTCCCCTGAGAAAAGTGCACAAATTTTACTAATTTTGATTCGAACTATCTGTACTAGCAGCTTCACCATGTATACGTTGCTTTTTTAAATCAAAGTATACATCTAAAATTTCCTTTCCAATTATAGAATTAATTCCATTTTTATCATCATGAAGCCATGGGACTACTACAGAAAATGCTACTTCTGGATTATCATATGGAGCATATCCAACTAATGTTAAGTTGTAACATTCCATACGTTCTCCTTTTGCATTTCTACCAATTGGATCATCTCCACCATATACAGTTTGAGCTGTCCCTGTCTTTCCTGCTGGTTTATATGGCGCATTTTTGAAATACTTCACGCCAGTTCCATCACCTTCTTGGAATACCCATCTAAAGCCTTCTTTTATCCGATCAATATGTTCTTTCTTCATATCAACTCGATTTAATACGACAGGCTCTATAGAGCGTATAACTTTACCGACCTCTTCTTCTTTTATTGATTGCTCTCGTATTTCTTGTACAATTTGGGGTTGCATTCTATATCCACCATTTGCAATAGTTGAAATATATTGTGCCAATTGCAATGGCGTATACGTATCATACTGACCGATAGAAAAATCTAGTAAAAACCCAGGTTGACTATCTACTTTTCTCGTTTGCCCAATTATTTCATTCGGTAAATCAATACCTGTTGGTACCCCTAAACCAAATTGTTTAAAATAATAACGCATTTTATCAAATGCTTCTTGTTTAATATCCAATGAACCATTCGGTACGTAATTAACTCCCGCAATTTTTAAAGCTGTCTGGAACATGTATACATTCGAAGATACTTGTAAAGCTCGTAAATCATTAATATTACCAAATCCGGATACATTCCATGATTTCTTGGCTTGTGTACCTTTAAATTTCATCGGTGCATCATAAAATTGATCTCCTGGCTGTATTGCCCCTGTCTCATATCCAGTTAATAACGTTGCGCCTTTTACAGCTGATCCTAGCTCATACGAAGTTGTCATGTTACCTAATGCCAAATCCTCAATCTCTATTTTCCCTTCTTTTTCTACAATCTTTTTGCCTGCCATAGATAAAATCTGTCCGTTATTCGGATTTGTCATGACGACAAACGCTCGGTCCAACAATGGCTCTGAACTCTTAAAAGCTCTCAAATTTTTCTCTATACTTTCTTCCACTTTCTTTTGTAATTCCATATCAATCGTTAATGTTAAGCTACTACCACTTTTTCCTTTAGAGATTATTTCTGTGTTTATAATGTTTCCTGATTTATCAGTAATGTTTTTCACTTCTTCTTTTGTGCCGTGTAATACATCTTCATATCGTTGTTCAATATAACTTTTTCCTACACGATCATTACGGTTATATCCACGTATCAAATAAGAATCTAAGTTTTCTTTCGGTAATCCTTCTTCACTACTTGTAATATTACCTAACACGGAACGAAATAAATTACCATTTACATAATTACGTTCCCAATCAACTGTTGTATCTACTCCTGGAAACTCCGCAAGGTTTTCACTTATCCGCGCATATTCTTGATCTGTCACATCTTTTTTAATAATTTGTGGTGTCAGTTGATAACCTGAACTCATTTTACTTTTAATAGCTAACACCTTTAAATCTTGTGCTGTTAATTCTGCCAATTCTATTTCTGTGACGCGACTTCGTCTTAAGTCTTGAATTTTTTTGTCTAGTTCTTTTCCCTCTATTCCCTTTTCTTTAAACTTTCCTATGTCTTTTTTAGTAATCTTTGATTCCGCACGTTTCGTATTCAATTGCATCCAGAAATCTTTTTTATCGATATCGGTTAATTTATTTATATCTTGCTCAGGCATTTCAAGTACTTTCGCCAAGTCTTTTGCTGTTTTTAAAATATCTTCACTCGTAATCCCCTTCACCCTTGTATACGTAATTGTGCGAAGAGATTTATTATTAACGACCGTTTTCCCTTCTCGATCTAGAATCTGTCCACGTGGAACTGGTATACTAGTTGTTTCATTTTGACTGTTTTCCACTTGGTTCTTATAAGCCTCTCCCTCAACGATTTGTACTTTTCCTAGCTGCATAATAATAGCTGAGAATAGTACAAATATGCAAAGGAACATTATATTCAATCGAATAGATATATATGTCTTCTGTTTCTTTACTTTTTGTTCTTTCATAAATCCTCCATATAATTCTTCAGGAAATCCTCACTAATACTTAGTAAATAAATATACTAAAAGCGTTCCCTATATATTAGAAACCACTATTCAGTTATAATAGTGTCTTATCTTTTTTGTTAAATCCTTGTAAGCATCCATTCCTTTTGGTTTAGCCGTGTAATTGATAAATCTCCCTTCCTGTTTTTTTCTCTATTTTTTTGTCACCTGCATTAGAAATGCTAAACTGTATAATGACTCATATTAAACTTACACATAGACTTACTATTAACATGTACTTTTTTTCATACTGATTGTTCCTTTCTTCATGCTGTAATACTTAATAGACAACCTAAGTAATAAAGTTGTTCCACATTTACAAAAAAAAAAATTAACTATAAGATGGAATAGGCTACATAAGGGAGGGTTATATGTTACATACGAAAAGATGGAGATTTTTTGCGGTTCTTTCTATTGTAAGTGTGATTTTACTAATTTTATTAAAAATCAACTTCATTTCAATTACTATCGCAACTTCTTCAGCTGAAAGAGGAAAAATTCTTGATCAAAATGGTGTAATACTAGCTACAAATAAGAAAGTTAAGTCTCTATATTGCACTTCTAATGATGAAAAACTATCGAATAAAGATACATCAAACACATTAGCTTTTTTCAATCAATTTTCAAACGAGTTTCAACATGACATTTCTACAGAGGACATAAAATCTCAATTACAACAATCCTGTAATAAGCAGACTATGAATGAAATATCCTTATACTCTGATATAAATAAAAATGAAATTTCATTCATAAACAAGAATAAACCTAAAAATGTAGTGATCAAAGACGAATTCATTCGATATTATCCAAAGAACGAAATTGCTTCACAAGTAATTGGGTATGTAGAAAATGACCTTAATTCTAAAAATGTACCTGTTGGTAAAAGTGGGATTGAGTTTCAATATGAAAATGATTTAAAAGGAAAACCCGGAAAAACTCTGATTTTTAAAATGAATAATAAAAAGTTCTTATGGAACATTCAAAAAGTACAAAAAGGAAAAGATGTCCGGCTAGCTTTAGACTCTAAATTGCAGCAAAAAACAGAGGAAGCACTAAGATCTCAAATTAAGAAAGTACCTGATGCTAATGCTGGTTATGCAGTAGTAACCGATGTAAAAACTGGCGCAATATTAACTATGGCCAATTCGGCAGTTTTTGATCCAAATATATTAAATACACATGTATCATCTAAAAAAGAAAACATTAAATCCCTTTCGCAAAATAAAGCAATTCAAAAATTAAAGTATGGTGAATCTTATGTAAATATGGCCTCTACTATAAAGCCACTTACTATTTTAATCGGATTAAACGAAAAGCTTTTTCAACCTGAGGATACATATTTGGATAATGGTAGTTTTCAGTATGATAATCAAAATAACATCATTAATGCTCCTGGAACACCAACAGGTGAAATTACACCGAGTCAAGCTATCATTAATTCATCAAATACATTTATGACGGCAAAAGTAGCTCTCCCCTTATTCAACCGAAATAATGGGAATATAGAAAAAGTAGCAAATATATGGACAGATTATTTAAAGCAATTTGGCCTCCGCTCTAAAACTGGTATTGATTTACCCTTTGAAGAAGACGGAGAATATGAATTTCATCCATCTAATAAGTTTGAAAATGGAATCTCTGCTTTATTAAATGCATCTTGGGGAGGAAATGAAGTACACACCCCTCTACAACTTGCTCAATATGCAGCAAATTTGGCAAGTAAAGGTGATAAATATAAACCTCAAATCGTAAGTGCTATTATTGGTCAAGACGATAAGGAAACAAAAAAGTTTAAACCACTCTTAGAAAGTTCAAATCGTTATCCTATGAAATTTTGGAGTGTCGTGCAAGGTGGGATGAGTCAAAATATAGAGGAGATTAAAAACTTGCCCTTTCATGTCGCGGGTAAAACAGGGATAACTGGCTCTCCGAACGAGCAAGAAAGAATGATAAATCATTCTCTTTTCATTGCATATGCTCCTACCGAAGATCCAAAAATTGCTATTTCTGTCGTTATTCCTGGTAGTAATTCGGAAAAAAATATTGCTGCTCTCGTTACATCAGAAATTTTAGAGTGCTGGAATTCACTTCAAAAAGAGGATAAAGATAAAGAGGAAGGTTCATTAAAGTGAACCTTCCTCTTTTACCATATAGAATCTATATTCGTTATTTCCCATATACCTTCATCATTCTTTTCAAATATGAAAGAATATTTAATATCAGTTAAAACATACTCTTTTTGTACATATCCAGTATGACCGTTAATTGTCGATACTTTTATAAATCCATCATTCCGTACTTTTTCTGGAATCAAAGCTTTTACCATTTCATTAGATACTTCATATAAAACTTGTGATTCTCGTTTTGGTTCAGCTAAAATTTTCGTTTTATTTCCAGTAACAGTTGCATATATAAAATGCGATTGCTTTGGTTGGTTACTTTCTGTCAATCCACTTGGTACTTTGTATGCTTTCTTTGTATCATTTGCAAATTCTCCCCCCATTGTAAGAGCGACTTGCAACTCATGAAAAATATCCTCATCAAACTTCAATTCATCCTTCTGATAACTTTTCCCTTTAAATAGAACTTCATCATTTAACGCTCTATACAGGTCATTTTCATTTTTTGAATTTGTACTTCGATATAACTCATTCATAAATTGTTTTAATGATGGATCTTGAGCAGACTCATCTTTTGTTTTGGGCTTAATTTGAGTACTACTTTGTACCGGTGATTTATTATCATCAAGCCAAGGTTGTTGAACAATAAAAAATAACATTGTACAAACCAAAACAACTACAATAGGCAATGCTTTTTTACGAAATGGTCTCTTGTATGGTACAGAGTCTACTTCACTATTTTGGTATATCGATTGCTTTATTTTATAAATAAATGCTTCTTCATCTTTACGACGCTCCATTGGTCCATTTTTTAATTTGCTATACCAGTCAGGATTTTTTTTACTGTTCATCACTTCTACCCTCCCCTATTAATTTTGAAACTTTACTTCTTGCTCTGCTTAACCTAGATTTGACTGTTCCAATGGATACACCTAATGTTTCAGCCATTTCTTCATAAGATAATTCATATTTCGCGTCCAATATTAGTATTTCGCGGTGTTTTTTAGGTAGTTTTAATACAACATCCCACACATCATTCATTTCCTCTTGATTAAAAAATTCTTGTTCTGCCGATGGAGATTGCTTATCGTCACTAAAAAATCCCACTAAAGATATCCTTTTAAAATAAGAGGATTTCAAATAGTTTATTGCCGTATTTCTTGTAATTTTTAATATCCACGTTTTAATAGATGACTCCTTTCGAAACGAATTCCAATGTTTAAAAACCTTAATAAATACATCTTGTGTGATGTCATCTGATAAGTGTGGATCTTTCGTAATAATAAATGAATAATTCCATACATCTTGCCAATAGTCTTTTATAACATAGTCAAGCTCATCATGATTACATTTTTCAATAAACTTCTGTTCCATTTCCACACCTCAAACTTATTTGAATAAACATAAAGCTGCCCTCACTTTTAATATGGTTTCAATATATAGACATGATACAAGTTTCATTTGTTCCATTGTTTATCTTTTTTTGATAGAAGAATCCTCCTGTATAATGTAAAGGTGTGCAATACATTTCATTAGATAATCACCTATACAGTCTTTTTATGACAGGCTCAAAAAAACAAGTAATGCATAAAATGTTAAAAATTTACTCATAAAAATCTGATTATGATTTTTAAAATTTCACGCAACACTCGATTTGTATCACCTATTTTTTCTAAGAGCATACTTATTTGTGTGCTCTATTTATTTTTTACTAAATAACTGTTTTGTTAAAGTTTAAAATCACCCTCATTTGTCTATTTCAATTTGCTCTTCTGTTATATTTACTATTAGCAACACCAAGATTTCAGGTATGAAAATAAAAATGAACAAATTTTTTCACCAGCTGTATTAGTACCTGTCCCAATCGGAATTGCACTTCCGACTGAACCCTCTGGTTTTAAATCAGTATTTAGGACAAACTACCAATCAGCCCGTACTTGCAAATAATAAAAATGATGCGATATCAACTTTCTAGAGCCACAATAACATAGAAAAAGCATTCTCAATTAGGGAGAATGCTTTTTCTGAAACTTAATTGTTCTTTGTTTTGCCCAATTTATACCATTGAGTTAAGCATACATATAATAAATTTAGTAAAAGATTTCACCTTATAATTTAGTGTTATTTCCGAAAAACATGTTTTATTTTTTCACCTGGAACGTTGCTCCCGCCTCTTCCTTTTACATCTTCAATCATCATGGTAACAATCATGTTTGGCGCGCTTGCATCGAAAGCTGCAAACCATCCAAGTTCTTTACCCTCTGCTTCTTTCGATTCTTTCAGTTCTGCTGTACCTGTCTTACCAGCGAGAGTTACACCATCAACTTTAGCAATTCTCCCAGCACCATCAGGATCATTAATAACCTTTATTAACGCATTTTTTAATATCTCTTGATTCTTGGTAGAAATCACATTTTCTTTCCAATTTCCCGCTTCTTTTGTTTTTTTTATAAGATGCGGTGACGGAATGTTACCCTCATTGACAATCGGTGCATAAGTCAATGCTAAATGAAGAGGTGTCATTAATACTTGTCCTTGTCCGTACCCCGTGTCTGCTAGTTGAATATCATTTTTTATCCCATCTTTTGCAATGATTGAAATAGGGAATTCGTATTCAATTGGTAATTTTTCATGAAATCCGTATTTCTTAAATTCATTTACATACTGATCTTTTCCTATTTTCAAAGCTTGTTGAGCAAAATAAATATTATCAGAGTACTTCATTGCCTTATCAAAATCAACTGGACTAGCATCCTTCACACGTGTTACATAATAATTTCCCCAAGATGAATCTTTTGTCCACTTTAATCCTTGAATTTTAAATTCTTCCTTAGGATTTATTGTGTTTGTTTCCAAACCAATTGCACCTGTAATCGTTTTAAATACGGAACCTGGTACAAATGCTTGTGTGAAGCGATTCATCATTGGCAGTTTCGAGTCGTTATTCCATGCTTCCCGTTGAGCTTTTGATGCTCCTCTAACTATTGTATTTGGATTATAAGCAGGGCTACTTACAAGTGCGATTGTTTCACCCGTTTTAGGATTGACCGCTGCACTAGATCCTGCTTCATTTTTCATCTCATTAAAGATTTTTTCTTGAATTGCAGCATCAATAGTTAACGTAACATTTTCTCCTTTTTTTGCTTCTTGTTTTGCTACGTTTTTAATCTCTTTCCCGTTCTCATCTTCCATAAATACGCGTCCACCCTTTTCACCACGCAATTTATTCTCTAATACTTTCTCTAAACCTGTCTTACCCACTAAATCATCTGCTTGATAACCTTTTTTTTGAAGCGATTTTAACTCCTCTGCATTTACCTTTCCTATATATCCCGTTAAGTGTGCCGCTGCTTCTCCTAATGGATACGTACGAATATTTACTGGGCGAGATGAAACTCCTTCTAATTCAATATAATCATTCTGTCTGGTTCCCTCTTTTAAAATACCAATTGGTACAAAGGAATCTGGTTTTATCCATTTCGCTGCGAGCTTCTGATCGACCTCTTCTGTAGACATATCAAGTAATTGTGCTACTATTTCTTTTGTTTGCGCTGCCGTTTCACCTAGTTTCTCTGGAATAATTCCAACTTCAGTCGCTTTACCATTCGTTGCAAGCCCTTTTCCATTTCGATCATATATTTCTCCGCGTTTTCCTTGCTCTGTTTGCATACGTACTTTGTAATCTTTTTTCATACCTGGGAAAATGAAGTCTGGTGTCCAATCTATTTTCCAAGATTCCTTATCTTTATCTTTCACGAGTTTTGCTTCATGGATGAATGAAACTGTTCCTCCATCCGTATCCATATTAACTTCAAAAAGAAAAAGTTCTTTATCTTTAGTATTCTCTCCTTTCGTTTTAATTTTTAAATTCTTAACTCCAATACCCTCATAAATTTTTTGATATTTCTCTGTGAACTCCTTTTTAGAAATCGTTTTTTTTGCATGTTCTGATAAATAATCATACATATTTGTAAATTTTTTATCATTCCATAAATTGATATATTCTTCAAATGCTTGTTTTGGCGGCTCATCTTTATTGCATCCTACCAACATAACTCCAAAACAAAAGAAAAGCAGCATCCATATTTTTTTCAATTCAATCTTCTCCCTTAATTAAAAATGATTATTCCTTTCTAAATATGTTAAATAAAAAATGTTTTAACGCTTAATAGACAGTGTAAGTAATGAAATAGTTCCACATTTACAAAAAAATTAAATTTATGGTTAAGCTGCATTCAAAAAGGGAAGATTTTAAGATTCTTACAAACGACGAATATATTTAGCGAACGTTATCATTATTAGTGTTGTTTTAACAATTCATTTAAAATACCTTTTAGTTCATTTTCGCCAATTTCATCTTTTTTCTTTATAGATTATTGATACAAAAAAAGAATCCTTATAATAAGGATTCTGCAACAGAAAATAACAAAGATATAAACAATAAAAAGAATTACTTAAAGTATAATTTATAGGCACTCTATATCCTTCTTTTTCGCACCCAAAACCCCTGTACAGCATGCGACAGGAGTTTAGGTCATTCTACAGCTTATTTAAAAGAGTCGTGTACAGGCAAACTACTAAAAATCAATTCAGCAACTTTTACATATCCTTTTGAGTTTGGATGAATTAAATCCGTAGACCAAAGCGTATTGTCATTAACTAAATGATGATTCCAAAAGTCAACATGATGAAGCTTATACTCTCTACTCAGTGAAAGTATAACTTCATTTGCCTCTAATAATTGTTCTTTTAATACTTGTTTTTTTTCAGAAGGAAATGGAAGCCTAACAGTAAAATCTGGAAGGTTTGCTATAATAATATCAGCATCTGTTTTACTTAATGTATCTATCATAAATTCCATATCGTTCTTATATGCATGATGATTCCAACGTCCTTTTAAAACATCGTTTGCACCTGCAATTAGACTAACCAAATCTGGATTAAAAGTTAATGCCTGTTCCAATTGCTGTGAGCGAATTTCTTTAGTTACTAACCCACGTTTTGCAAAATTAGCATATTTTAAATCATCTATACACAGTTGAACAAAATGATCTACCCAGCTTTTTAATGCTATTCCCTCAACTTCATCCCCTATCCCCTCTGTAAAACTATCACCAATCGCTACAAATCGCTTCCACATATATAGTCCCCCTTTTTTGTTATTCATATCTACACTATACAATAGCCCACAGCGTAATTGTTCTTCTTAAATGTTTTTCAATTTCAATTAAATTCCATAGGAGATTTTTCAAATGAGAAAGACAACTCGATTAAACTATTTCACATGAACAAAAACATGAAAATCTATGTTATCTTCTCGCAGAAATAGGTTGAGACCAACTATCTTTCCCATTATCATTTAAGCGTACTTGAAAAACATATATAGGTTGAGAAAAGCCTTTTGTATCAGCGTAGTAATCTATATTATAATCTGTAATGACTAATGTATCACCTGCTTTGAAAGATATTATAGGATCAAAGTCTCCTTGTTTTAGTTTTTGAAATACTTCTTTGGGAGACAGAATTTCGACATCTCGAATATGTGATTTTTTTGTAACTGGCTCATTGTCATTAGGCATTTTTGTAATTTCCTCTTTGTAAACAGGCATTTTATTACCTTCGTCTTTTAACTTTATTGATGTTTTTATAGTGACATCAGTCATGTCTGTTTTTGTAATGGGATCTAAAGGCATATTCCCAAATTCCTTCATTTGATACGAAATCATTATTCCAAGTGCAACAAAACTTACTGTAATCGGAAGAAATAAATATGTGATCATTTGTGTATCTGGTTCTTTTTTCTTCAACAATATAAGAACTATATTTAACATAGAATATCCTAGCATCATTCCTAAAGTATTATGAAGTAAATCGGCTAGTTCCATACTTCCACGTTGCATTATAAATTCAAGGATTTCAATCAATAAACTTGCTATAATTGAGCTGATTAACATCCATTTTGTTTTTTGAAAAACATTACTAAATAAAGGTAATAAAATTCCTAACGGAAAAAGCATACCTATATTCACAATGATATGGAAAAAAGAAGAAAATGAAAAGGTATTCCATGCTTTTTTATAAACACTAAGTACATCAAAGTCAATTGTTCTTGCGAAAGTTATATCATCTGGACGACCAAATGAAGTGGCTGATAATACAAGGGAATAATATCCTATTATCAATATAAACAATATAACTTGTTGTGCGGTAAATTCCCCCCCTCCTTTACATACCTTTTTGTATACTACAAAGTAGCTAAAAACAAAAATGAGTAGTAACAAGAATGTGAGTTGTATTGTAGGAATTGCAAAGGTAACAAGTAGTTCGGAAATAAAATTCATTTTACACCTCTGTTTTTACGAATAAAATATTCAATAGTTTTATATAACATTTTAGATATAGATAGCGATGTGTTGTTACCCCTAATAATTATTAATACAGAATTAAACCTGTATACATTGAGCATTTCTTCCTCTTGAAACTAGCTTTATTTGACCAAGCAGCTACAAGGAAACTAGCGTTTTACTAATTGTACTTTCGGCTATGTCTGGAAAAACGTTACGAAGATTCTCTTTAGTAAGAGGATTTTTGGAGTTAAGTATAAAATTAAAAATTTGTTCAATTTTAGTATATTTATATAGAATCCGTAATTGACCGATTCCTAATATACTTAGGAATCGGTCATATTCGTATATTTACTAAAGAAATAAAATTCCTTCAAGCATTACACTTTTTTTCGGGAATTTGTTGTTCTTTGTTTTGCCCAGTTGATACATTTCTTTTCAATTAAATGATACGAAACTATAGAAAAAAGTATTGTCATTGAAATACACAAAGCAAGAAGGAAAAAGATAGGTATCTTTGTATACAAAAGTTTAAATAGTACCATCATGATTGGAAAATGACACAAATAGATACTGTATGAAATTTCTCCTAAGTATACAAATACACTCTTATTTAAAAATGCTTTCACTTTTAGGTTACTCATGGCCATTATTATAAATATACTAACACCGATTACGACACCCCAATCTTTTAATAAGAAAGTAGTATCATTGCGGGAAAAACCATAAATTAAAATGGAATATAAATATAGAATAATCCCTAATGCAATAAGAAATCCTTTATTAAATTTTTTCATATTCCTATATAAGTAGATAAGCTTTTCCTGATGCTTAAAAAGTAACATTCCAACCATAAACATCGATGTGAAATGCAGTGTATCGGCATAACCATTATAAAATCCCTCTGCTTTCCCTATATGCAACATATTAAGGAAAACACTAATTAAAGAAAAGCTCAAAGCAAATAGTATCGTTTTCTTCCAACTCAGTTTATAAAAAAGAAGGAATAACAACGGAAACACAATAGATATACGCATTTCTTGAGCCAATGACCAGATAACTGGATTATAATTTTCCGTAAAAAAGTTATTAAGAAGTACAAAATGGTTTATAATATCTATTTTTGTTATAGACCCTTGCCACCTATCATAGAACCAATCCCGTAGTCCAGCCACTTCATACGGCGAGAACAAAATAAATAAAGCAAAGGTAATGATTATCCAAAAATAATAAGGAATATAGATTCGTACAAATCGCTTAATTAAATATCCCCAATAATTTGTTTTTGAATGATAAAGTGCCATAGATAACACAAAACCACTGAGTACATAAAAAACGATTACAGCTTCCCCGCCAGCCCATAAAAACCTAAGCGGAGAAAATTTAATAGAATTAGGTAACGATGGTAGCATTAAACAAAAATGTCCAAATACCACTGTCAGTGCCGCTAACCCTCGTATGGAATCTAATTCTTTTATTCTCTTACTCATAAAATGTTCTCCTTGTAAATTGTAGATTTTGCTGTTAATAAAGGCCACTATACTATTGTAGTGGGAGAATTATACATATTGTTTCTTTAAATTCCTAATATAAGCAGTACAAAGTCAATCTATGTATCCGTTTTAGGAAACTTTCGTATTTAGGCATAAGTTATATAATAATAGAAAGAAAAAAGAAATTTCATTCTATAAAATCATATTGTCGTTTAGAAAACATTTTAAAACTGTTTTCTAAACCCTCGTTATAGTCTGTCTGCTTATTTGTCCATTGAACACCCTTATTCCCAGGCCACCCTGAGGTATTAGCAACATATTTTAATAGCTCTGGTCCTTTTAAATTTTGCTGTAAACCACGGTTATATGCATTTATCATATTAGATATTGCAATTCGAGTATTGGTTTCTGCATTTTTCAAATCTTCGTTCGTTAAATCTTTAGGTGCTAGTCCACCTCGATGAAGCTGAAACAGTCCAAATGATGTCCCCTGATCTCCAATTGCGTTTCGATCAAACTTACTTTCATGGAATGCAATAGATAAAGGAATCCATGGCGGTATACCATGCTCTATTGATATTTGTTGAATCGTGTCTCTTACTTTAACTCGGTTAGTATGATGGTCATATGCGTATTTTGTAAGATATAGCCCTCCTGTTAAAACTAAAATAAATACTCCACTTTTTATTAATGTCCCTCTCATCGACGTCACCTCAATTGTCAGTATCAAAGATTGTCACTAGTAATCCTATCTTTTGGGGATATTAACTCGTAATCATGTATCATCTTGTTATTGTTTGTTTCATTAATTATCGATTTTCAGGTGAAATTATTAGGGGGTTCCCTCCATATAACATTCGCTTTTATCACTTTCGGTACAATTTACTTTTGTATGGGAGAGCGTTTTCTCTGTATGGTACCGTACTTTTTTCTCGAATACCTTGCTTTTTTATTCGATTGAAATTAAAGAATAACTATATACATAGGGATAAACACTATAAAAAGATACTTAAATTTCTTTAAAAAATTCATTTTTCGGCCTCCATTTCTTTATATAATTAATTTAAAACAAAATATTTAATAAGAAGAAAAGATTTTATTAAATTTTTATAAAATTTAATAACAGGAATAAGTACCAGGTATTTATTTTTATTGTCACTTGATGGAATAATGAATGTGTTTTCATCATGTAACTTTATTAAACTAGCCTTGCACCAGAACCCTTTGAATCGAACAATTCATAATAAACGCCATCCTTTCTGTATATTTCTACAAAAAGAATAGCGTTTTTTGATTATATGGATACAAATTTATCTTAGCTTGATTGCAATACCGAAAGTTCCGAAGAACCAGATTTGAGAATTAATGCAATCTTCCATTCCAAGCCATCCACATAAGAATCTATAATACTTTGAAACCTTTTATTTCAGGCTAATATTTAGTTTTATCCTACAAAGTTAGCCTTTTACTATATCAACCGCACTATTCCACATACCGCTAAAGAAAGATCCTATTTCGCGCATAAAACGTGTAAACCAATTTGCTTGTTCTACTTCAGATTTTGTTACAAGGTCTACTTGTAATGATTTACCTGATAAGAACCCAGGATCTGTAATATCTTTAGGCGATATAATCATTTGACTAATTGTTACACCTTTTTTAATAGGCGCTTCTTGTTCTTTATTCGATACTTTAAATTCTTTTTTATAAACGTCTTTGTTGCCCTTTGGCATTGGAAGTGAAACAGCTTGCTTCGTTTGAACAACTATATCTTTGTCCTTTGCATTTGCTACTCGCACTGTTTCATGACCTTTTACTACTGAATCTTTTCCATAGACCTTCTTCACTTCAAAATTCGCAAATCCATAATCATATAATTTCTTTGTTTCATCAAAACGTGCTGTATGAGAGTTTGCTTTTATAACTACAGAGATTAGACGCATACCGTTTTTTTCTACTGTACCAGTAAAACAATCTCCGGCTTCTGGAGTAGTTCCTGTTTTTAACCCATCTACACCTTCGTATTGCTTAATTAAGCCTTTTAACATCCAGTTAAAGTTCGTCATATCAATCGGATACTTGCCACCCTTTTGGAATGTTTTTTTAGGGATTTTTGCTGTATCTAATATTTTCGGGAAATCTTGAATAAGACGTTGTGCTAAAATCGCACAATCTCTTGCGGACATTTTATTTTTCTCGTCTGGAGTTGTCCCTTCTGGGTGATGTCCTTTTAAATCATGGTTTGTTAAACCTGTAGAGTTTACAAATTTATAATTTTTCATTCCAAACTCTTTTGATTTATCGTTCATCATTTTCACGAAATTGACTTCTTTTCCAGCAATCTCTTCAGCTAAAGCAATTGTTGCACCGTTTGCAGAGTAGATTACCATTGCCTCATATAACTCTTTGACCGTATAAGAGCCACCATTTTCTAATGGAACGTTTGATAATGAGCGATCTTGCGAAATCTTATATGCATATTCAGAAATTTTAACTTTTTGATCCCATTTAAGTTTTCCTTTATCCACCGCTTCATGAACTAAGTATTCACTCATCATTTTTGTCATACTAGCAATTGCTAATGATTCATCTGCATTTTTTTGATATAAAATTTTCCCGGAATTTGCTTCTACTAAAATTGCTGATCCTGCTTCTACGTCTATAGCAGGAACTGTTTCCGCTGATGCTCTTCCAAATGTAACGGCCATGCTACAAAATAGTGTAAGCACTGTTACTATTGTAATAAATCTCTTGCAAAACATACTTTTCACTTCTGTTACCTCCAATATCTTTGTACTCAAAAAAACGTTATTTTAACATAATCCTCCAAAAAATAGACAGCGTTATCAAATTCTATATACATATAAGACATTAGAACCACTTTCATATAGACCATCCCATCCCACCCTTTTAGGCACACTGACACTTAGTGTTCCCACACATATCCCTCTTTTTAATACCTTTGTATTTTTCGAAATGATCTGTACTTTCATATCTTTTAGGATTACACTTAATAGACAATCTAAGTAATACATTTGTTCCACATTTATAAAAAAATAAAACCAGTGTGCCCCGGTTGAATACCAAAACACACTGGTTGCTAAATTTACTATCGTCTCTTACATTATTCATATCAATGAACTTCCCCTTTATTCGATTAATCACTTTATAATAATAAATCAAATTAACTTATCAGTATCATGTCTACTATGAATGGCCTACTTGAATTATTAACTTAAGAAGTTTCTTAAGTTTAAAAAAAAGCTTATGGAACCTTTCATTCCATAAGCCATTCTATTTAATTGGATGTTCAACAATAAAGGACATCCAGCCGTCTTTATACTCTGCATGTATATTACCATGATGAAGTTCAACAATTCTTTTTGAGATAGCAAGTCCTAGACCATTTCCCTGGTCATCTTTTCTTGCCTTATCTCCCCTGAAAAACCTTTCAAACAATTTATTTGGATCGCTAACAGGCGGCTTCTCGACTTTATTTGATACTTTTAAAATTGCTTTGTTACCTATTAGTTCAAGACTTATTGATAATTCGGATGGTTTCATGCTGTACTTTATCGCATTCATAAACAGGTTTTCATAAACACGTACCATTTTTTCTACATCCATGAAAATAGGTATTGTTTCTTCCGTTATTGATTTTTGAACGATTAAACCTTCCTTTTCAAATATAGGTATGTATTCTCCAACTATTTGCTCCAACAAACCTGATAAATCAACTTCATTAAGGTTTAACTTAGCATCGAGGTCTGATAAACGGGTATATTCAAACAGTTCATCAATTAGATATTTCAGTCTCTGTGATTTTAAATAAGTGGTTTCGAGGTATTCCTGTAATTGTGTTTTACTGTCGTATTGCCCTCTTTTTAATAAATCTACATATCCGATAATAGATGTCAACGGTGTGCGTAAGTCATGAGATACGTTGGTAATGAGTTCATTTTTTGTACGTTCCAATTGTCTTTCCTGTTCAAATGTATTCTCCAATTCCTTGGACATATAATTAATATTTTGAGCAAGTTGGGTCAATTCGTCCCTACTTTCTATTCTGATTGTTAAACCAAGTTTTCCATTAGCAATATGGTGAACGCTCTCGGTAATAAGTTTCAAATATAATAATTTTTTCCGCACCATTAACAAAAATACTGCAATAAAGATAAAGATTATGATTGAAAACAAAATTAGCGTATAAATATAACCTGTAACTAGAGTAACTTCGGGCAGATAATTTTTTACGGATAGATGATAAAGCAATTTACTGAAGAGAAATATCGCACCAAGTGAAACAAAAAAACTAATTGCTACCGCAATAAGAAGTTTTGCAACTAACTTATTTCTAAGTTTAAACATCCTCATATTTTATATCCTACTCCCCATACTGTTTTAATGTAGATGGGATGTTTGGAATCTTCTTCTATTTTATCTCTAATTCTTGTAATGTGTACCATTACATTATTATCCGATTTGTAAAAATTCTCCTTCCAAACAGCTTCATATATTTTTTCAATGCTTAAGACCATCCCTTTGTTACGAGCAAGAAGTTCAAGTATATCGAATTCTTTAGGAGTAAGCCTGGTTTCCTTTCCCCTTACCCATACTTGACGTGCATCTGTATTCAAGGTCAAATTACCAATTTCAATAATATTTTTATTCTTGTTCGTTTCAGTATTATATTTTGTATATCTTCTTAATTGAGATTTTACTCTAGCAATTAATTCTAATGGGTTAAACGGTTTTGACAAATAATCATCGGCACCAGAAGTAAGCCCCTGAATTTTATCCATATCTTCGGATTTTGCAGAAAGCATGATAATGGGAATAGTTCGTTCTTCCCTAATCTTCATACATGCTTTAATTCCATCCATGTTAGGCATCATAATATCCAAAATAATGAGATCAAACTCTTTTTCTTCCAACTGTTTTAAGGCCTCAATAGCATCTTCAACCTTTTGAGTTTGCAAACCTTCATTTTCCAAATAAATAGAAATAAGGTTTCTGATTTCTTTATCATCATCAACAATAAGAATTTTAGCTTCCATATTTTTCTCCCTTATTTTTTGGTGTTGAACAGCTAAAAACAAAAGCAGGTGGTACGTTTCTAAGCTCCCATTTCTCATCTATTGTATCAAAAAACTGATTAAGGAACTTCTTTTTAAATTTTGTATATTGAAAAGTAATAAATACCCCATCTTTCTTTAAAATTTTTGTGGTAGTTAATAAAATTTCATCTGAAACATTTTGGGGCAAACTAGCAAAAGGAAGACCAGAAACAATATAGTCTGCATAAGGAATAGAGAAGTTTTTTAGATACTCGTCGATATTTTCCGCAGACCCCCATACAATGAATAAATTTTTCTCTTTTTTAAATTTTTCTTTCAACATTAAATAAAACTCTCTATTATTTTCCACTAGCATAAGAGTGGTATTCGAATTTCGTTTTTTAAGTAATTTCTCAGTGAATACACCCGTACCTGGCCCATATTCAATAATATATTTAGCGTTCTCAAAATTAATGTTTTCCATCATTTTTTCTGCGAGAAACTTTGAACTTGGAAGTACTGCACCGACGTTTCTTGGATTAGTTATACATTGAGATAAAAAAGACAAATGCTTCATATTTAGTCACTCCAATAGATTAACTTTACAACCATAGTTTAAAATCCAAACATGAAGAAACTGGAGTGAAAATCCTTAAGAATCCTTAAGATTTAAAAAAACTGTTAAAATTTCTCGGCTTCAACAGAAAAAATGCAGGAGTTTACACTCCTACGTTTTTTTACTCATATCGTAAACATTCAATTGGATCAAGTTTTGCAGCTTTGTTAGCTGGTAGTAAACCAAATGCAATACCGATTAGCATTGAAATGCCTACTGCAAGAAGTCCAAGTTCTGTTGAGACAACGAGAGGCCATCCGGCAAAGATTGAGACGATCCAAGCGAAGAAAATACCGAGCATGAATCCGATGAAACCACCTAGTCCAGTCAAAATACAAGATTCAATTAAGAATTGTGTTAATACTTTACCGCGTGTTGCACCAAGTGCTTTACGAATACCGATCTCACGTGTACGTTCTGTTACGGATACAAGCATAATATTCATTACACCGATACCACCAACAAGTAAGGAGATAGCAGCGATACCACCGAATACCATTTTCATCATACCGATTGATTCGTCTAATTGCTTCGTAAATTCACCCATATCTTGAGCTTTAAATTTATGCTCAAATTTAGGAGCTTTCATCTCGTTCAAAATAGAAACAGCTTGTTTTTCTACACTTTTACGTTCTGTTGGTGAACTTAGTGTTAATTTTACAGAGTCATACTCAGTTACTCCTGAAATGACAGGAGCATTTTCAAGTGATGTATAACCTGCTGACATAGCCATTCCGGAATCATTTTTTGCTTCATAAACACCGACTACTTTATACGGTTTTCCTTTTATGTCTGTATATAGATTTGGTTCCCAACCATTAAATAATTTGTTGAAAGTTTCTTCATTTAAAATAACTGCAGAGATTGCTTGTTTTAGTTCACTATCGTTTAATTCCCGACCGTGAACTAATTTTATTTTCGCATCTGTCATAAAGGCGACTGTTCCACCTTTTAGATTAAGAGAGACATCTTTTGAACCAGAAGATGCTTTTACTTTCATACTCACATCTGGATCAACATCTTTAACGCCTGGCACAGTTTGAAGACGTTTGAGCATATCAGTTGTGATTTTGGCACTATCTGTTCCATAATCGGGGTTGTTATAGTAAATGGTTACTTCCGTATCTTTTCCTTGCCCTAATTCTTTTTTAAACTTTGCGTTTGTACCATCACCCATTGAAATGATGGTAATGATGGCGCTAATACTGATAATAATTCCTAGCATCGTTAAGATAGAACGCATTTTATGAGCAAAGATAGAGGAAAGGGCCATGCGTATAGTTTCACTCGTGTTCAAAATTAACCTCTCCAATCTTGGACGATATTTCCGTCACGAATTACAATTTGGCGGGCAGCCGCTTCACCGATTTCACGATCGTGGGTAATCATAATGATTGTTGAGCCTTGCTTGTTTAATTCATAAAAGAGGTCCATAATTTGTGTACTTGTTTTCGTATCAAGTGCACCTGTCGGTTCATCGGCTAAAATAAATTTCGGGTTATTTACGATTGCACGAGCAACCGCAACACGCTGTTTTTGTCCACCTGATAATTCATTTGGCAGGTGAGTAGCACGATCAGCTAAACTTACTTTTGTTAAAGCAGCTAATGAGCGCTCACGTCTTTCTTTTTTATCGACTCCAGCGTAAATAAGAGGTAATTCAATATTTTGTAGTGCTGTAAGTCTTGGTAGTAACATGAAGTTTTGGAATACGAATCCGATTTCTTTATTACGAACATGTGCAAGTTCTGTTTCAGACATGTTTGAAATATTTTGACCAGCTAGTTCGTACGTACCTGTCGTTGGTTTATCTAAGCAACCGATAATGTTCATTAATGTTGATTTACCAGAACCAGACGGTCCCATAATAGAAGTGAATTCTCCTTGGTTCAGAGTTACGTCAATTCCGTGTAATATTTGAACGGCTTCTGCACCATTTTGGAAGGATTTCGTGATGCCTTTTAAATTAATCATTCAACGACAACCTCCATACCATCTTTTAAGTCTTTTTCAGGTTTAGAGATAATTTGTTCTCCTTTTTTCACTCCAGAAACTTTTGCTTCGCTATCTGTCTCGAATTCAACAGTAATCGCTTGTTCTTTCGCTTTACTGTCTTTTACAACGAAGACAACATTTTTGTCACCTTTTTTCACGATGCTACTTTTCGGAACAATCGTACCAGTTGCTTCGCCAGATTTACTCGTTACGTATACATGGAAGCCGTTTTGTAATTCTTCACTATTATCTAATGTGACAGTGAATTGATAATTAGAAACAGTTTTATTTTCGTCCATACTCTTTAATGGTGTAGAACCGATTTCTGTTATTTTTCCTATCCAATTCTTATCAGTTACAGTTTTTGATGAGACAGTTACTTCTTGCCCAACTTTCATGCTAGCAAGTTCATGTTCAGAAAGTTGACCTTTTACTTTAAATGGACCAGCGTGACGAAGTGTAATGCCACTCATACCTGTTTTTTCATCAGCAGTTTTTACGATATCATCAATTACACCATCAGCAGGACTCGTTACAGAAAGTGTGTTTACTTTCTCTTTTGCTTCTTTAATCATTTCATCAGATTTTTCAACTTCAAATTTTTTCATTTCAAGTTGTGATTCTAATTGTTGCACTTCGATTTCCGATGCTTTTAATGCTTCCTGAGGAAGACCAGCATTTTTATCTTTTTGTAATTTTTGTTTCGCTGCATCAAGTTGTTTTTGATACAATGTTACTTCTTTTTGTGCGATTTTCTTTTGCATTTCTGCTTCCGTTACACCTTGTTTAGCAGTAGGGGCATTATATTTAAACAGAAGCTGACCTTTTTTCACTTCATCGCCTTTTTTAACAGCTGATTCATACGTACCTTTTGTTGGATCGAATGAAATTGTTTCAATTCCATTTGGAATAACTTCACCGCCAAATTTTTGTGCATTTTCAATTTGTTTTTCTATAACTTTATAACCGCTATATTCCATTGCTACTTCCGAACCGCCGCCAGCAAATGCAAAATATGATCCAGCAGCAATTCCAATTGCTACTACACTAGTAATTAACACTTTATTTTTCTTCTTCATCTATTTATCACCTTTTCAATGAGATTGTCACTATGTATCCACCTGAAAGCTACAAAGAAAATTTTCTTTTTTAATTTCTTCACTCTCCTCATCGCTTTCAATACATACATGATAAACTATGAAAATTAGGAAACACCCCGTAAAATTCTTAAGAATTCTTAAGTTTTATAAAAAAAGCTTATGGAACCTATAATTCCATAAGCCATTCTATTTAATTGGATGTTCAACAATAAAGGACATCCAGTCGTCTTTAGATTCTGCATGTATATTACCATTATGAAGCTCAACGATTCTTTTTGAGATAGCAAGCCCCAGACCATTTCCCTGGTCATCTTTTCTTGCCTTGTCCCCCCTGAAAAACCTTTCAAACAATTTATTTGGATCGCTAACAGGCGGTTTCTCGACTGTATTTGACACTTTCAAAATTGCTTTGTTATCCATTAATTCAAGACATACGGATAATTCGGATGGTTTTATGCTGTACTTTATCGCATTCATAAAGAGATTTTCATATACACGTACCATTTTTTCTACATCTATGAAGATAGGTATTGTTTCTTGTGTGATTGATTTTTGAACGATTAAGCTTTCCTTTTCAAATATAGGAATGTATTCTCCAACTATTTGCTCCAACAAGCCTGATAAATCAACTTCGTTAATGTTTAACTTAGCATCGATGTCTGATAAACGGGTGTACTCAAATAGTTCATCAATTAGATATTTCAATCTCTGTGATTTTAAATAAGTGGTTTCGAGATACTCCTGTAATTGTGCTTTACTGTCGTATTGCCCTCTTTTTAATAAATCTACATAGCCGATAATAGATGTCAACGGTGTGCGTAAGTCATGAGATACGTTGGTTATGAGTTCATTTTTTGTACGTTCCAATTGTCTTTCCTGTTCAAATGTATTCTCCAATTCCTTGGACATATAATTAATATTTTGAGCAAGATGAGTCAATTCATCCTTTCCCTCAATCCCAATTGTCAAACCCAGTTTTCCATTGGCAATATCATTCACATTATCAGAAATGAGCTTCAAATATACTATTTTCTTTCGAACCAATATTAAAAAAATGATAATAAAAGTAAAGATCGCTAACGCAAATATAAGAAATGTAAGTATATTATTTTCAAATGTACTAAGATCATCAAGATAGTGATTTAGATTTAATGGTATTATAATATATATAAAAGTGAGGATTGTTAAACCAAACGAAACAAAAAAACTAACTGCAACAGCACCAAGAAGTTTTATTATTATCTTATTTCTAAAACTAACCTTCTTCATATTTTGTACCCAATTCCCCAAACAGTTTTAATATAAATTGGATGTTTAGAATCCTCTTCAATTTTGTCTCTTATTTTTGTAATATGCACCATGACGGTATTATCCGATTTATAAAAAGCATCTTTCCAAACTGCTTCATATATTTTTGCAACACTCAGAACAATCCCTTTGTTACGAGCAAGTAGTTCGAGTATATCAAACTCTTTTGGAGTTAGCCTTACTTCCGTGCCTCTTATCCATACTTGACGTGTATCTGTATTTATGGTCAAATCACCAATTTCTAGGACACTTTTATCATTATCTGTATTTGTATTATATTTTTTAAACCTTCTTAATTGGGATTTTACTCTAGCGATTAACTCCAACGGATTAAACGGTTTTGATAAATAATCATCGGCGCCAGAGGCTAAACCCTGAATTTTGTCTATATCCTCTGATTTTGCAGAAAGCATGATAATAGGCATATTTCGTTCTTCCCTAATCTTCATACACGCTTCAATGCCATCCATATTAGGCATCATAACATCCAAAATAATAAGATCGAATCGCTTTTCTTCTAACAGTTCTAACGCTTCAATAGCATCTTCTGCCTTTTGAGTTTTCAGACCTTCATTTTCCAAATATACAGAGATAAGATTTCTAATCTCTTTATCATCATCAACAATAAGAATTTTTGACTCCATATGATTCCTCCACATTTTTCTCATATTGAACAACTAAAAGCATAAGCAGACGGTACATTTCTATCCTCTTTTTTGTAAACCTGCAATTGAATGACCAAAAGTAACATAATCGATATAAAAGATAACGTCTTAAATATTGTTCAAAATTTTCTTTAGATCCATTTACAATTAATAATTTTTCTTCTTCATTAAATTTAGCTTTTAATAAAAAAAATTATTTTGAGATTCCTTCTTTTAATTAATTTTTTTTGATTACACCGGTAGTGTATATAACTTATAAAATGAAAAAAGAATCCTCTTCAATACGCTCTTTAAAGAAAATTCTTTTTCAAATCGTATTTTCTTTACTCGTTACTTATTTTCACCAGTTTTTCTCCTTGTTCTAAAAGTGTTTCATAGTCATTGTTCTCTTTAATTTCTTTGATTTTATTTTCAATTGTGGGCGTATTATTTATATTAAAGTACGTATTTAATACTTCATATGGTGTCTTTCCTTGTTTGATTGCACTATCTTCCATAGCTTCTTTCCATGGAATATTTACTTTGTCCATGCTTAATTCAAGGGCTGAACCAGTCTCATATCTCATATTCCGCTCTAAAAACCTTGGAGATTCTGCCTGTCCATTAGCAATGAAGTTGAACGCCTCCATAAAAGTAACATGATATGGCTTCTGTTTCTTTGCAAGTACCATAAGATTTCCACCAGTTAATTTACTATAACGATACTCTAAGTATCGTGCTGAACCTTCTATTGCTTCAGTTTTTGTTTCTCCAATTAATTGAGGCCATTTTTTATAGCGATAGTTACGTACAATTGTCCAATCATATAATGCCTGATTAATACTTTCTGGGTTCGTATCAATCATTGCTTTATCTAATAGCTTAAATTCTAATCCCATTAGCGCGTAATTTTCTTTATTAATCGGATATTCGTGAATAGACTCTCCACCATTTGCATCATATGTCCAATCTTTTTGTTTATAAGCATGAAAACCTTCATGTAATAAGAAAGATGAAAAATCAAAATATAAATCTGGATTACTAAACATTTTAGGATGATATTTTAAATAAAATACATCCATATCGTTAATATTTATTGTCCCAAAGTTCCAAGGAATCCAGGTAGAAATAGTTCTAAAATCAAAACGAGTTAAGCGATAGACTTTAGATAGATGCAGAGAATTTGAGACTTTTATTTCCTTTGCAAAAATACTATTTTCTAATCCCGTTACATTAACTGCATAAGCTTCTTGTCTAAAGAATCCCCCGTCTTTATTACTACGTATCAGAACCAATGGCATTTTTTCGAAGCGATAATCTTCATTCCAAAGTTTATCACTCGATTCTTCGAAGCTCTTATAAATAGTAGATAATTCTTTTAACATGTTTTGATCTGTGTTATCTAAAGACTTAAACTCTGTATGATATGTTTTATTTAAAATTATGCTTCCCAACATAATTCCTATAAATATTACTAATAAGATTAAAATTACCTTTAAAATTTTTTTCAACACACACTCCTTTTCTAAAACGATAATCCTTATGATGAATAAAGTTTACAAGTTTTATGTTTATTTACACTCTTTTGGTGCAAACCCAATTTTAAATAATAGCTATAATAGACACAATGAATACAAGATATTTTTTTGAAAATTGTTCTATCCTGTCAAAATTCCGATAATAGTTAACAATTAATATTGGATGATTATTCAATTTTATTGTAAGGGGATAGTGCAAGAGTTCCTACAAATAAGGTTAAAGTAGTACTCAATGTAGGAACGATGCTATTTTCCCTCTTCTTTTCCCTTCATTATTAAGATATAGAAAGAATAGTATTTTTCTCTTTTAATTGCTCATACATATCTTCTTGTAAGTTATACATGAAATGCGCCCCCTACTTGTATTTACTTTTTTTCTAACACTTTCTGCCGCTCATTGCTGCATATTTGTATCTCAAATCCACTTTCTATTTTGCTTACATGATATTTTTTCACTTCATCATAACGGGGGCCAATTATGATGATACTTAGTATACATAACATTATTACATTAACCTTCTTTCGGAAGTACAATTCTTTTATACAATTGAACTGTAATCCAGTAGTAAATCGATTAAATCACTATGAAAATAACAATTGGTAACCAAATACGAAAATACGGATCGATTAAAAGAGGGCCAAACATATTCATACCAACTAATATGTGAACAATCCCGATAATTGCTGGGACTAAGAATACGAAGGATAACTCCTTATAAATCGATTGTGTTAATAATTCCTGGCGAACACCAATTTTACGAAGCATTTGGTAACGTATACTATCTTTAAATGCACCAGATAGAATTTTAAACATTAAGCAACTTGCCATCATTGCTAAAAACGCAATTCCAACGAAGAACCCCATAAACATTAGTCCGCTGGAAAAACCTTGATTTGCAATATATTGTTGATACTTACTATACAGCTCTTTAGATTTCACATTTTTATACTTAACTACCTGTAATTCATCAAGTTTTTTCCATTCTTTTAAATATGCTTCAAAATCATCTGTTTTCCCAATAAACACAGTACTTTCTTTACCTTTCATACTATCGTATATGTTTTGATCTACAATTTTTATTTTATGATTAGGATATATATAATTTGGCTGAATTGTTTCGAAAGCGTCGCTCCATTGTTTTGATTTTGCATCCTCTTTACCCCATTGTCTTGACAATGCAAATGCATCCATGGGAATCTCTTCTGAAACTTTCATTATCTTCTCATTTTTTCTATCTTTTACTAAAGGATGATTGTTCTCTAGCTCTTCTTTTATATAATAAACATACTTATCATCTACTTTGTAACGATATTCAAGTTTCTCTTGAAATAAAATACTACTCAAAATGTTCTTTTCTTCTGCTGTTGGATTATGAACTACCGAATCGTAAATTGTTCCTTTATCAGTCTGCTTTAAAACGTCGTTTTTAAATGCCATACCACACGCAATTCCACCTGCTCCAAGGGCTACTAAGATTGCTACCGTCGCAAGCACATTTGTTAAGCCATTAATGCGGAAGTTTAATTGAGCAAAGGTAAAAGCATTAAGCCCTTTTTCACTACGCTTTTTATTACTTTTTATTTTTTTTATCATAACTGGGAGAAGTGATCCAAACAACATGTAAGTACTAACAGTTGCTGCGATTAATCCAAGAGCCATTAATGTAGGAACGGTTCCTAGATTTTTTGCCTGTGGTATATAGAGCAATGATGCATAACCAATACCTAACAAAATCAGACCAAGTAATGCAACTACAACTGTCATTTTTCCTTTTACCGCGCCACGCTCTGTTTGTGCACCTGCATGTACAAGTTATAATATAGAAATACGTGACAATTTAATACTATTCATACTTGCTGATAGTACAAATAATGCAAAGAAGAAGATGCAAGTAACGACCATTGATGGAATGTACAAAGCTTGGTAACCTTCTCCAGTCAACTCCAATTGTTTCATTAATAACTGTCCGATACCTTCTGCAAGTCCTACACCACTTGTAATCCCAATCACAAGTGACGCCGCACCTAATATAATTGTTTCAAGGAACATCAGTAATGTAACTTTATACTTTTTTGCTCCTAACATCATATACATACCAAACTCTTTTTGGCGAAGAGATAATAAGAAAGAGTTTGCATACATAATGTAAAAAAATGTTACAATCGCTAATAAAGAGGAACCTATTTGGAATATTAATACAATAGGACCAATGTTTGCATTAGATTCAAGGAACACTTTATTTAGTGATAGCGTTTGAAACATATAGAAAGTAAAAATAGATACAATAAGACCAATAAGTAATACAATATAATCTTGCAATTTACTTTTCAACCCTGACATGGAAAGTTTAAATAACATGCCCAAACCTCCTTTCTTACGCTTTTTGTGTGCCTAAATCTGCAAGCACGTCTAAAATTTCTTTATATAACTCACCATCTTGAATGAATAAAATACGCTGACAGTAACTTGCACTGTATGGATCATGCGTAACCATCATAATCGATACGCCTTGTTCTTTATTTAAATTTGTCATCGCATTAAGTAAACTAGTTGCATTTTTAGAATCAAGAGCTCCTGTTGGCTCGTCCCCTAAAATAATTGCAGGCTCATGCACTAACGCACGTGCTGCTGCTGAACGCTGTTTCTGTCCACCAGATACTTCAGATGGGTACTTTTGAAGTATTGTTACAATCCCTAACATATCAGCTACCTTTTCTACTTTCGGCCCAATTTTTCGTGATGGGACACCTTGAAGGGATAATGGAAGTGCAATGTTTTCGTAAATAGATAAATTCTCTAATAAATTAAAGTCTTGGAAAATGAATCCTAACTTTTGCGAACGGAAATCAGAAAGCTCACCTTGCTTCATTTTCGTAATATCCGTTCCTGCAATTTCAATAACGCCACCTATCGCTTTATCAAGAGTTGAAATTACATTTAATAATGTCGTTTTGCCAGAACCAGATGGCCCCATAATCCCAACAAACTCCCCCTCTTGAATCGAGAATGAAACACCTTTTAATGCGTGTGATTGATTCTCACCTTTTTTACCGTACACTTTTTGAATGTTTTTTACGTCTACGACTTGTTTTATCATATATATTCTCCTACGTCTCTATGATTGATAAGCTACCGTTTGGGTTGTTTCTTTTTCTTTTTCGTTTCCACTTGCAATGCCTCATCTGTAAAAGTATTAAACTTGTACCCCACCAATATATATCCTTTTATTTTTCAAAATAATAAGTCCTTTCATATTTTTGCAATACATAAAAATAGATATCAAACGGGATATATTGTATTCAATTTGGACATCCATTTTTAGGAATACACGTAATAGACCATCTAAGTAATAAATTTGTTCCCCGTTAAGATAAGAAAGCACTAGGTATTTTGTTAAGAAAACAAAATGAATTGCATAAAAAAATCCATTTTCGCTATCTCAAAAAAAGAATCATTGCTGCAGATTTTATAAACTGTATAATGGCCGGCTCATGCACAAGTACACATGTTGCTGCCCACTAGATACTTCAGGTGGATGCTTTTAGAGTATCGCTGAAACTTCTAACATATAAACTACCTTTTCTACCTCCGGGCGAGTAATTCGCGATGGAACACCTTGAAGGCAAAATGAAGAAACAATTTTGTGCAATCATTTGAATTATAAATAAAACATATTAAGAACTACTGGTTATATTTCTTAATCTTTCTTAAGATAATTTATAAAAACTAAACCATAATGGGGAGATTATTTCATAATTGTTTCTAGTACAAATAATAAAAAAACTACATCCTATATTGAATGTAGTTTTTCTAGCTGATTTATTTATTTTTTACTTCATTTTTATAAAAATCAAATAATGGTTCAATGGCTGGACTAGATAAAAGAGGAATTGCCTTCTTAATCAATTCTCTATCCCAATCAAACCAACGCATTTCCATTAGCATATTAATTTCTGTATCAGTGAACCGTTTTTTTATTTCCTTAGCAGGATTACCGCCCACTATTGTATATGGCGGAACATCTTTACATACGACAGATCCTGCCGCAACGATTGCACCTTCACCGATTGTAACGCCAGGCATTATTGTAGCATTCATACCAATCCAGGCATCACTTTTAATGACTGTATCACCCTTCGGTTCATAAGATTGTCCGATTTGCTCAGCGAATGGATACACTGTAATCCATTCAGCGTGATGATTATGATTCCCACCCATTAGAATGACAACTCCACTTGCAATACAAACATAATTTCCAATAATGAGCTTATCAAGATGCCAACCCATCTGTTCAATTGGATTGAAAAGTGTTTGGGACTTAGCATCGCCCCATAAATACCTTACACAACCATCTTCAAAATTTTGATTTCCATAATACCCTGAATAATAGGAGTACTCTCCTACTTCAATGAGTGGATTTGTTACTATATCTTTTAAATACTTTGTTTCAGACCAATGATTAAATAATGGATGCTTCATAACTATATTCCTCGCTTCTAAGTATTGTAGATTTTTGCAATTTCCTTAGAAGCTTAATACGACAGCGACATTTTTAAACTTTTTCAAACGACGAATCATTATCTTCAAGCCTTTCAGTTATAATGAAAAATCATAACGTAATAAATTACACAAGTCAAATTAACCAAGTTATAATAAATCCGAGAATGCGGACAAGAAAACCATTTTATATTTTTTTGAAACTCTTTATTTTTTTATTTAAATTACGGTACATGAAATTCACATGACACTTGTGTAGTAATACTTTCTCCTTATCAAGAGGATATAATATTACAGCAGCACTTTTACATAGGTGTAGCTTTTGAATAAAGTTTGATTAACTTAACTTAATAAACCTTGATAAAAGAGCGAATAGAAAAAGCGTGTTTTGAAAAAAAGATTGATCAAAACACGCTTTTTCTATATTCAATTGAATCATCCTTTTATAAAAAATTTTGATGATTTTTGTGAACATCACTCAATTAAAGCGCCCGACTGTGGTAGATAATTACTTCTTGGGATAGCGTCAGGAAAATGCGGATTTACAACGCTAAGGAAATGTCACTTATTAAAAAAGCCGATTTCCATCTCAAGGAATCGACTTTTTAGTTCATTAAGTAAGAGGTTTGAAAAAATAGCCTGTATATATTTGAACGATGAATAACTTACCTATTTTCTTGTGTTTGTTTGCATTACATAAAGAAAATTCAGAAAAACATAACGTATTATTTATCTGTTTGTTTTTGCTTCTTTTTCAAATACTCCGCACGCAATTTTTCAAGTTGCTGCTTTTTATCAAATTTGGCAGGCGTCTGTTTTTCATGAAACTTTGCCACAGCTGCCTGACCTTTGTAATCCAATTGATATTTCCCCACTTTGTTCACCTACTTTTCTTGTCTTTAAAGAGAATCTATTCAACAAATATAATATACCTTATTTTACTGAAGTAAACCTTATTAGTCAAAGGAACTTAAAGTAAAAAGCTTGATAATAAGGGGAAAACCAATCTAAAAAGTCGCTTTTCTTAGGTAAGGGAAAGCGACTTTTTTGTGTAGTCTTATTCAATTAAATGGCCCGATTGTTGAAGAAAGAGATACTCTGCAAAATAGATCTTTTTATCAAACTTTATTTTAAATCAACAATAGGTAAATTTCTTGCCATTATTTTGCTTCACATAAAATTCTATACAAAAAAGCAACCTATAAATTTAGGCTGCTTTTTATTCCGTCTTTTATTACTTAGCTAATTCTTTCGTTCCCTGCATTACATCAACGAAAAATCCCCAGTTATTCACAACAGAAGAAATACTAATATGTTCATCTGGAGTGTGAACATTAAAGATATCTGGACCGAATGAAATAGCATCTAACTCAGGCATTTTTTGAACAAATACACTGCACTCAATTCCTGCATGTACTGCGAAGATTTCAGCATCTTTGCTGTATTTTTCTTGGTGCACTTTTTCGAATAAATTACGGATAGGCGAATTAGGATTATATGGCCACTCTGGATATTCAGACTCTTTTTCAAATGTTGCCCCTACTAATTCCGCAATATACTTAATTTCATCTACAATATGTTGTTTTAAGCTACTTACAGAACTTCTCACTTCGCTTCGTAATTTAATCTCATCTTGCAGTGTTTGAATAACTCCTAAATTAGTTGAGCTTTCTACAAGACCTTTAATATCCATGCTCATACTTTGTATACCATTTGGAATTAAGAATAATGAAGAAATAAGCTGTTTTTGTGTTTCTTTAGAAAAGACTTTTTCCGCCTTTTCTTCTACTTTTGTAAGTGAAACATGAACATCCGGATCAACAGCACGTAGCTCTTCTTGTAACATACGTGTCCATGATTTTAGTTTTTCTTCTACTTGCTGTACATCTTCTGCACGTAATAAAATTGTAGCTACACTTTCACGCGGAATTGCATTTGTTTTTAAGCCGCCATGAACTTCACTCATATTAAACTGAATGTGAAGTGATAAATCACGTAAAACTCGTCCTAATACTTTATTCGCATTACCGCGTTGTTTATCAATTTCCAAACCAGAATGTCCACCTTTAAGTCCCCCAACATATAGTCGGTATGTGTCCATATCTACTGACGCTTCATCCCAAATCACTGAAATCGTTTCAACTGCTTTCGCACCACCTGCGCTACTCACTAGTAATTTATGATCTTCTTCAGAATCAATATTAATAAATATTTTTCCGTCAAAATGATTTGAATCAACAGCGAATGCACCGCCCATTGTCGTTTCTTCTTCAGTTGTAATAACAACTTCTAAAGCTGGATGCGGGATGTCTGTTGAATCCAATAATGCTAATGCATATGCAACGGCAATACCATTATCAGCACCTAAAGTAGTTTCGTTTGCATATAACATATCTCCAATAATCCTTAATTCAATTGGATCTTTCTCAAAATCATGAACTGTCGCTTGGTTTTTTTCACACACCATATCAGAGTGCCCCTGAATGATAATAGCTGGAACATTCTCATAACCAGAAGTAGCTTCTTTTTTTATAATGACATTTAACGCTTCGTCTTGAATAACTTCTAAATTACGTTCCTTTGCGAAACTCACTAAGTAATCACTAATTTCTTTTTCATTACCTGATCCTCTAGGAATCTTTGAAATTTCTGCAAAATGATAAAATACAGGGTGCTTTGTTAATTGTTCTAAAGTAGAATACATTTTTAAGCTCCTCTCCAATTGACAAAATAATATGTACGTCCTTTATTATTATACCATGATTCATTATTTTACTTTTATTTTAAGATTTCAAAAATTCATTATAACCTATTCATTCCATCCTCATATTTTTTAATTTATTGTAAATAAGCTATACTCTTACAAGATTGTAAGAGTGCTGTAATCAAAATCGATTTTTCTATTTAAAAAATAACCGCATACTTTAAATACATAATTTAAAGGAGATAATGAAAATGAAAAAATTTTTATCTGTTATTACACTAAGTTTATTATTTTGCAACTTAACTATCGGGTGCGAAAGAGCTTCTCTAAATAGAATCGGTAAGGATGTATATTACGTACAGATAAAAGGTGAAGGGTTTATTGAAAAGATAGAAGGTAGAAACTTACGGAACTACACATTGCCGGCATATGATGAAGATGGAGTAAGAAAACAAATTACATTTAGAAGTAAAAAACAATCAAACGATCAAAAATTAAATGAAAAGGCATTTTTGTGCATTTATGTAGACCAAGAAAATAAAGATAAAAATGAAATATCATCGATTGAAGTAAAATCCTATGAAGAAATTCAAAAAGCGGATTTACCTTTAAAAGTAAAAGAAAAGTTTAATGCAAAATAAAAAATACAGGAAAATGCTCTTATGCATTTTCCTGTATTTTTTTCACTCGAGTATATTTCGAACTATTACTATCCATAAGTTTTTCTAAACGATTTATATTTTCTGTTAATGCACCTTTCACAAGAGAGAAATCTGTATTTGATTCTTCTTTTTTAGTTTTAAAAAACGAAGATTTTTGAGCATTTACTTCTGCCATCTCTTCTCCCCCTTTTCAAAAAGATACAACCTTTTATTTATATTATATAGCAAATGCAGACAGAGTGTACACGTATCATTTTCTTTTTAATTCTTCTTCTAACTCTTCTACTTGCTGCAAAGTATCTCCTTTTATTAAAGAGAAATCTGTTGTATCTTCATTATCTTCTTTAAAAAAATCATTGTCATAATCTTTTATCACTACAATCACCTCTACGTGCTAGTGTAGGAATGATTGTCCAATTTTATACAAGCTTGTCTGAATTTGTTCTCCCTTTATGTATAGGTGAAAAGGACAGAAAAAGATTCTGTCCTCATTTACTAAAATAACTATGATGAATTGTTAAATTATATACATTTTCAAAATCTCGATCTTGAAGGTTATTTTTCTTCCCATCAATAACAATGAAAACATCACTAACTATTTTTGCTGGTATAATTCCGACATTTTCTACTTGCACCGCTTTCTGCTCATTCAATTGCTCGATGTGTTCTAATGGAACCATAATACTAAATTGAGAGCGGATACCACGAAAGTTTGTATTTAATTCCTTCACCGCTTCAAATACAACAATTTTCGCACCAATCTTTTCCCCATATGAATCTAAAAATGTGTTTAAGCTTTTTGTATATTCCTCTTCCGTATGCCATTCCATTGTCCCAAAGGCTGTTGGATTCACATTTTGAATAATTGTCGTATATATTTCTCCCCTTGCTTTTGAAGCAATTAATGACCTTTTAATTGATTGGACCGTCTTTCCAATATCGCTGAATTTTGCGCCCCATATTTCTGAAATATTTGGTGTCAAAATGAATGCAATATCAACGAAAATTACCATCGCAGTAAACATTAAAAGATTTTTCCAGAGGGTTAAATCTATTCCTTTTATCGTGAAATAAACTGTGACTGATGTTATGAACAAACCGTACCACGTTTTTCGAATTCGTTGTTTCTTCTCCTCGTACAACTCTTCATTTCTCCAATAAAAGAAAACAAGAACAATAAAAACGATTGCTAAAATAAATAAGCCAATTCGAATGTTAGAGATCGTCAATCACATCACCCTCCATTCCAAAACTACTCACGATACCATTACATGCACAAACAGCTCTCTTTATGACAAAAGACGTGGACAACCTTCTAAAGTTAGCAACATCGCATATACATTAGAAGCAGGCCACGTCTTTTATCCCGCATTAACGAGCAGTAAGCCCCCCACCTCAAAATTCAGCGAAAGCAAAGACGTTAGGTGCGGGATCAACTGCCCATAAAAGCCCGATTGGTGAAGGCTAATAATCAGTGCGGGATGAACACCCTCCACTGATTAAAGTTTCACTTTATCATGAATCTACATTGTATATGTAGACAAGCATGCGTTTCAAATTTTCATGTTAAAAAGAAATATGTTTCGGAATTTCCCCTTCAGGTACTTCTCCATCCATACTTAAGTAATAATGACGAATCGGACGTAATTTTTCATCTAACTCATAAACAAGCGGAATGCTAGTTGGAATATTTAATGAAACCACACCATCACTTGAAAGGTTGTCTAAGTATTTCACTAGCGAACGAATTGTATTACCGTGCGATGAAATAATTACTTTCTCACCACTTTTTAATGACGATGCAATTTCTGAATGCCAATAATCAACTACTCTTTTCTCCGTATCCTCTAAACATTCAGTCAATGGGAATTCATCTTTTTTTAACGTTTTATATCTTGGATTGTTCGCCTCATATCGAGGATCATCTTCAGTAAGTGCAGGCGGTCTCACATCTATACTTCTTCTCCAAATATGAACTTGTTCATCTCCATATTTTTTTGCAGTTTCGTCTTTATTCAATCCTTGTAGTGCACCATAGTGGCGTTCATTCAACTTCCATGAGTTATGTATAGGGACCCAAGTGAGATCCATTTCATGCAGTACAATCCATAATGTACGAATTGCTCGTTTTAGTACCGAGGTATACGCAACATCAAATGTATATCCATTCTTTTTTAATATTGTTCCTGCTTCTCTCGCTTCACTTAATCCATTCTTTGATAAATCCACATCTGTCCATCCTGTAAATCGATTTTCAAGATTCCACAAACTTTGTCCGTGACGAATGAGTACAAGTTTTATCATTATAATTCCCCTCTCGGAAATATGAATTTTAAAATTTCAATACGTACACATATAAAGTTTTTGGCAATGTGAATTTTTTATCCATAGTTGCCAAATATACAGATAAAAATTTTTGATTTTCCAAACTACAAAACAAGATACTGTTTCTATCTTTTATTCTACTGGTATTTCACGCTTAGACGTCCATGCATCAAATCCTGAACGGCTATTTGCCATTTCATTCATAACTTGATGCCAATTTTCTTCACACGATTCGCCAAACTGTGAGAAAATAGCTCCCATTTGTTCTCTTTGAACATCGCTCAGTTTTTTCTCTAAGTCTGTTCCTTCTTCTGTTAAAGACAGCTGTTTCACACGACGATCATGTGCAGCTTCATTACTCTCAATAAGTCCTTTATCTAACAGTTGGCGCAACGGTCCGTGAAGAGCTTGTTTACTTATTTCTAAAAGTGATAACAGCTCATTTACACTAAGCCCTGGAAAACGAGCGATAAAAAACAGAATTCTATGATGTACACGCTGTATACTATACTCTTTTATTATTTCATCTGGTTTTTCTGTAAAAGTTTTATATGCAAAGTAAAATAATGCTAATGCCTCATTCATTTGCTCTTCTTTATGTTGTGTCATCTACTTTCCCCCTGTATGTAAATTATACCACAACTCAATTATGAATAATTTAGTTGGTATATTGAGCCTAATTTCTTCATTCTAAAACCAACAAATTTCAACTATTATATTTTTTGAAGGTTGTTTAATTCGTAAACCATACCTTCAAATAAAGTATCCAAATTACTTTTTAAAGACTTCTTCCAGTTAATGAATTCCATTACTAGATAAGCTAAAAAATTAAATTAGCAGTTTTATATTATATACAAACCTAAAGGTGTTATAAATACAACGGGTAGCTAAATCTATTTTAATCTTATTGAATAACGATGGTCTTTCTTCTTTAGTTATAACAATGAAACGTTCTTTAAAAACCAGTGACGTTTGTAAAACAAAAAATAAAAGGGATGATACATATTAATCTTGAATCATCCCTTTTGTTATGACGTTAATGTCACCATATTATTTTAATTATTCATCTCCAGCAAGAGTTAACTGCCAAGACACACCATACTTATCATTTAACCAGCCAAACTTTTTACTAAACGGATATGAACCTAAAGACATAAGAACTTTTCCATCTTGTGCTAGTTTATTAAAAACGGTTTCGATTTCCTCTTCCGTATCACAAGTTACATAAAGAGACATAGCTGGAGTGAATGTAAAATCATGCTTTACATAACTATCAATACACATGAACTCTTGTCCATTTAGCGTAAAAGTTGCATGAATTACAGTTCCCTCTTTACCTGGTCCATTCTCATCATAACGAGAGATACTTACAATTTCTGATTGATTAAATAGCGATGTGTAAAAATTCATCGCTTCCTCAGCTTTGCCCTCAAACATTAAAAATGTAGTGATTTTTTGATTTGTGTTACCCATTTAGAGACATCCCCTTGTTATGTATTTATGCAAAACATACATCGGACAATAAAACCGAACGTATATTCTTATAAGTGTATTGTCTATAAAAACCATGAGTTTGTCAATTATCTATGTTTTATTTCTTCTTAAATAATGCTGTCCAAAGAAATGATTCTCCAAACATATTATTTGGTTGTTCAATTTGCTTCATTTTTCTAATTTCAATTACTTCAAATTCTTTAAATATCTCTCTTAACTTTTCTTCTGAATATGCAAGACCACCTTGCAAACTCCATCCTCTATACACATCCCAGTCCGTTATTTCCGATCCATTTCGCTCATTCAAATCACCTGCTGCAAAACATGTTAATCCGAAATAACCACCCGATTTTAATGAGTTTTTAACTAGATCAACATAATTCATTCTTCTATGTGGTGGAACGTGATGCAAGCAACCGGAATCATATACAAAATCATATTCATCTTGAAAATCCAAATTAAAAATCGATTCACAAACAAATTGTATTTCTATTCCGTTTTCTAATGCTCTCTCTTTCGCCCAATTAATACCTTCTATAGATAAATCTACTGCTGTTACATCAAATCCCTCATTCGCTAAATAAATTGCGTTTCTTCCTGGACCACATCCAAGTTCTAATACTTTCCCTTTTGAAACACTCTCTTTTTGTATATACGAAACTAGATTCTCATCTGGAACATTTTCAAAAAACGGAACATCTTTTTCTCTATTCACATAAAATTCATTCCAAAATGGTTCTGCAGGTCTTAATAATGAATCAAGCATTTTTAATATATCTTCTTGTGTACGTAACGTTTCATTTTTCATTTATACCCCTCCATAATCAATAGTCAGAAAATTATTATATCTCTTTTTGAACTTTCAAACAAAGAAAAAACTCCTATATTCAATAGGAGTCAAAAATATTATCTCTTTAAAATCCAAGTACGGTTAACCATTTTAACAACTGCTCTTCTCGCACTTTCAAATCATCGTCTCTATACTTACCCATCTGTATTTCGCTAACAATTTCCCCGTCCACCATAAAAAGAACTCTTTCTGTTTTAGCTGCTACCTTTACGTCATGAGTAACTAGCAAAATTGTAGTTCCCATACGGTTTATATTTGCTAAAATATCCATTACCTCTTCTGTCGCTTTTAAATTCAAAGCACCCGTTGGCTCGTCAGCAAAAATAATATTAGGTTTATTTATGAGTGCTCTACAAATAGATACCCTTTGTAATTCTCCTCCTGATGCTTCAGTTATATTATTAGTTGCAATTTGACTAATTCCCGTTTTTTTCATCAATTCAAGTGCACGTTTATTTATTATTTTCCTGCTCTCAAATTTTGCTAAATACGCAGGCAAAACTATATTATCAAAAAGATTCAAATTTCTAAGAAGATTGCTCTGTTGAAAAATAAATCCCATTTCGCTGAGTCGTAATTTTGCTAACACTTCTTCTTTCATACATGTTATTTCTTTACTATCAACTTTCACACTTCCTGATGACATTTGATCCATTCCGCTAATATTATATAGTAACGTCGATTTCCCTGAACCAGAAGGTCCCATAACCGATATAAACTCTCCCTCATAAATCTCTAAATTTATATTTTTTAACATATGGTAAGTTTTATTTCCATCCATTTCGTATTTTTTATTTAATTGTTTTACTTCTAAAATTTTTTTCAAATTACACACCTCCTACTCCCCATTTAGCTTTAAATCATTTGTTTGTTTCACTGTAAAACTACTGAAAAGTGTTGCTACGGTCACAGATATAAATAAAATAGCTGGACAAATTACATAAGAAATGATTGGATTAACAACAAACTTTATGTGAGCTGCTCCCATAAATGAACCTAACCAGCTTATTAGTGTTTCTCCAAACGTAGCAGCTATAAATGTCCCTGTTAAAATACCTACTAATACTATAGAAATAGAACGAGTAACATATTGTATACGAATATCTTTGTAGGAAAAGCCGATACTTTTCATAATTAATATTTGCGAAGAATCTTTTACCAATAACATTTTAAAAAACATCGCAGTTATTAAAACCGATATCAATATAGCAATCAAAATTGCCACTTGTGTCACGAGTCTTAATTGTTTAATTGTCTCTCCTAAAGTTTGAGATAAATAATTATCCGTATCTGTTATTTTTGCAGAATTAAAATTTTGTTTATACTCCTTCACTTTTTCTTGTAGATTCACTTTGGGTTTCATATCTACATTTACTACGTACCATAATATATTTTCTTTATTATAAGAAAAACTCGCTTTAGCTGTTTTTCCTCCATTCGTTACATCTTGATATATACCACTAATAGTTAGCATTTTCTCTTTTCCTTCTACAAATAAAACGATTTCATCCCCTATATTCTTTTTTAATTCATTTGCGTTCATATAAGAGAGAGCGATCTCATTTTCATTTTTTGGTGCCATACCTTTAACATATTCTATTGGAAATTGGGCGAAATCTCCCACTTCTACATTTAAGTTTTCATGTGTACCATCAGCTTTCACCATTTTAAATGTACTCGTTACAAATGCTGCATATTTTTCTACCTCTTCATCGTTTCCGACATACGATATAACGTCATTAAACCGTTTTTCTATATTTTCAGATTGCTGTAAATCTATTCGTATATCACTCTTTCCTGTTCCCATATAATTAACAAATTGCGGTGACTGAATCGTGTACAAAAAGTTAACTGGTACAACAATCATGAACACTGCAATAATTAAAACGATACTTAATACTCGATATAACTTAAATCGTTTCACTACATCTTGTATACCAATAAATATATTTACATTTGTAATTTTAGTTTGATAGAGAGAAAAAAATCTTCTAATCTTTCTTTTTCCTAGTTTATCTCTTGATCGTAAAGCGTCTATTGCTGTAATTCTCCTGAAATTCCGCAAAATGATGCGGCAAAAAAGGCTAACGGCTAGAAATAACAATGTTGTGACTATCAATGGCACAACATAATATAAAATACTTTTATTAGCTGTCCCCATATAAAGTGCGATGTTAGAGGTAAATATTTTTGTAACAAATAACGAAAGGATATATCCACATATACATCCGATAGCTGAAATAACAACATATTTTGTTACATATAGTTTTTGAATATCTTTACTTTGAATGCCTATAGCTTTCATAACACCAATTTCCCGATAATCTTCTTCCATTGAAGTCATAATCGTAAATCTAATACATAAAATCGCGATTAGCATTAATAATGCACTTATAATGATCAGCACTGCAGCTATTATTCCATCTGTTAATGAATTGAGTGTTTTAAAGAGTGAATACGTAATAGAGGGACCTTTTTGAGGTAAGTTTGATGACTGGTATAAAGTTTCAAATTCATTTATTTTATTTAAATCTGTTAGCTGGAATTCAATAAGATATTCACTTTCTCCAAAATTACCCTTTATTTTTTCGAAGTCTTCATCGCTTATTACAAATCGTTTTGAACTAACAAGTGATGGGTTCATTTGAACATCACGAACAAATGCCGAAATAGTAAATTCTAGCTCATTATTATTTTTCACAAGCCTTACTTTATCTCCAATACGCAAATTATATTTTTGCATATAATAAATTGGTACACCTATTTCCCCTTTCCTAACATCGATCAATTCATTATTTAAATCTAATAAAAAGTCAACAATAGTATTTTGCTTAACGAAGCTAATGTCCATTACACTATTATGTTCCGCTTGATTTTTCTTCTTTATAAAAATGTTAGATCCGCCTATTTGAACCATCTCTGCTGTTTGTTGTTTTTTTACAAAAGGAGTTTGCGCTACAAATGAATCAATTGACTTTTGGTTTATTTCTCCGGCATGCATTTGTACGAAGTGCGGTGCGTTTGATACTTTAAACAATTGATCCGTTGAGTTCAATAGATTTATAACGTTACTTGAAGCACTTGCGATTAAAAGACTTGATAACATGATAAACATAAATAGAATGGTAATTATCATTTTATTTTGAGAGAAATCTCTTTTTAACATTCTCCTAATCATATGGAGCTAGTTCCCTTCATTCCATAATATTTTCTTCGTCACTATCGCTATTATTATCATTATGAAACTAATAACTAATATAGGTAAATAAATTTTCATACTGAATCCTTCAAACATAAAACCATAAATGACTTGCCCAATTGGTGCCATACATTGAGATACCGCTGTTATAATTGCCATTACTTTTCCTAGGTTTTCATTTGATGTTTTCTTTTGGACTACAGTAATCACATAGATGGATACAATTGTCACGATCATTGCAATTAGAATAGAAGAAAGTATAAAGAGGATAAATGGTGGATAGTATCCTAAATTAAGAATAACTGGCGTAACTGATAGTGCCATTGGTAGTACTAATAAAGCTATTAAAAGCATCCAGTAATACAATGTTTTCATCTGTAGTTTTTTCGCAAAAAAACCTATTGATAATGCACCCAAAATAGTAGCAAAATCGATCAATCCCATTCCAATTCCGTATAACGTGTCGCTACTTTCCATTGTTACTCGTATAATAATTGGAGCACCAACAACAAATAGCGGTGTAAGTATTAAATTTAGTAATGCAGCTAAAAGCATAGATTTCAAAATAAATGGTTGTTTTAAAACATATATAAATCCTTCTTTCATATCCTTTACAATTGTCGGTATTATATGGCTTTCTCGTGCTCTTTTTATAAAAGGTATTTTAATAAACATTTCTAAAATCGCAGATAAAAAGAAAGCAAGGCAACTTATTATTACGAGCATTTTCAAACCAATTATGCCGTACAGTATTCCTCCTAATACAGGAGCAACTATATTTGACAATGCTTGCACACCATTTACGATACCGTTCGCTTGCTCTAACTTATTCTCTGGAACTAATTGCGGAATACTCGCCATTACAACAGGTGAATACATTGCACTAACGACTGCTAGTAAAAACATAATTGTTCCAATCAATATAATAGATACAGGTCCAGTAAATAACAAAACTATAAAGCTTAATACAATCGCAGCGTTGATAAAGTCAAAAATAACCATTAAATTACGGCGATTGAAACGATCTGCTATCGCTCCGCCGAGAGGAGCTAGTAAAAACGGAATACTCGTTACCGCATATAATCCTGCGAATATATCAGCACGCCCTGTTATATCTAGCACATATAATGACAGGGCAAAACGTAAAAGTGTTGAACCTAAAATAGTAATGATTTGTCCACTCACCATTAAGTGAAAATCTTTCATCGAAGACCTTATACTAGCTGACATACTTATCACACCTTTCATTCGATTCAGACCGACTGCCGGTCGATAATATCCAAACAGAAAATTACTATTTCTGTTTGATTAAAACCTCCACCATGTAATCAAAGGCTCCCTCTTTCGCTCCAACAGATGCTTCCATCATTTTGATATAAGCTTTAGCCCTCCTCATCATTTCTTCCGGCTTCCACTGGAATAAACCCTCATCAAATATGACTTGTGCTGAAGAGAGTAATAATTCAATCGTTTCTTGTGGGTATGGCGTAGAAAATATGCCTTCAGCGATTCCTTGTTCTAAAATCTCTGCTAAAACAGGAGATAAATGAATAATTGATTGTACTATACTTTTTTGATGCATTTCCGCATTATTTGGCTGATGAAATTGTTCAATCATTTTATCTTTTACATCTCCTGATTTTGGTGATTGTTCCATTAAAACTCGAAATAACTTATCCAAAACTGGGATATTAGGGTTAGAGACAATTGCTTTCGCTTTAGCAACATCCGCTTTAATAATCCTCATAATAATTTCATCCATTACTTCTTCTTTCGACTTAAAATAATGATAAAACGTCCCCTTTGCTATACCAATCTCTTTTAAAATGTCATTTACTGTAGTTTTCGTATACCCTTTTGTAACAAACAAACGTTCAGCAGTTTCTAAAATTTCATTTCTACGCTCCCCATATTCTTTTACGATCCTCATTCATGTACTCCTTCCTACGGACCGACTGTCGGTTTATTTAAAGTATATGTTTAGTATGTGAAAAGTTTCCTGTTATCGTACATATACAACAACCTACTTTATATTTCCTTTATGAATTTTAAAATTTATTTTTAATACGGTGAATGAAATTTCAAAGGTTGTTTCTATGCAATCACCCTTGTACTTATATCGACTTCGTTGTATAAAAACAAAAAAGAGCCGCAACACTTTGCGACTCTTTTTGAATAATAACTATTTAACGGCCACGTCTTTGCTGACCTTGTTTTGTACTACTTTTCTTATTACTTGGCTTATTAAATGATCGATTGTTATCATTTCTAGAACTATTTCTTGAATCGTTTCTTGGACCACCTTTTGAACCACTTCTTGAACCTTCACGGCTATCTCTTTGACGATATTGACCTGATTTCTTTGGAGCTGGCTTTTGTACCGGTTTTCCATTTTCATCTACATTTTTTATCATCGGTTGTTCGATTATTTGTCTTTGTATTGGTGCACCAAGCGTTTTTTCAATTTCTTCTAAATGTTTTTCATCTTTCGCTGCAACAAACGTAATTGCAAGACCTGATCCACCTGCACGTCCTGTTCGGCCAATGCGGTGAATATAACTTTCTACATCTTCAGGGATATCAAAGTTAAATACGTGCGTTACACCATCTACATCAAGTCCACGAGCTGCTACATCAGTCGCAATTAAGTACTGAATTTTAGCTTCGCGGAAACTCTTCATGACTCTTTCACGTTTCGCTTGAGGTATATCACCATGAAGTTCAGCACAATTATAACCAAGTCCCTTTAAATCATCATAAAGCTTACTTGCTCTAACCTTTGTACGACAGAAAATAACTGCTAAAAATGGCTGATCACGATCCATAACAAAACGAAGTGCATCTGGCTTTGCACGATCTGTCGTCTCAATGACACGCTGCTCAATTGTATCTACCGTTACTTCTTCACTTTGTACTTGAATCATTTGCGGCTCTTCCATATAACGCTTCGCCAATTTTTTAATATCTTTTGGCATCGTTGCTGAGAATAACATCGTTTGTTTACTATCAGGTGTCTCATCTAAAATATCTTCAATATCATATAAGAATCCGAAATAAAGCATTTGATCTGCTTCATCTAGTACAATCGTTGAAAGATTACTTAAATCAATTGTTTCACGTCGTATATGATCTAATAATCGTCCTGGTGTCGCTACAACAATATGTGTATTACCTTTTAATTTTCTCAATTGTTGTGCTACATCTTGTCCGCCATATATCGCTAGTACATTAATATCTTCTCTTTGAACAAGCATTTTTTTAATTTCAGTTGTAATTTGCAGTGCTAGTTCCCTTGTTGGTGCAACAATTAAAGCCTGAACATCACTAGACTCTGGATCGATTTTTTCTAAAATCGGTAACACGAATGCTAACGTTTTACCCGTTCCTGTTTTCGCCTGCCCAATAATATCTTTACCTGACATAATAACAGGAATTGCCTTCTCCTGAATCGGTGTTGCTTCTGTAATTCCATTTTCACGTAATGTATGATTAAAAGTTTCACTAATTCCTAATTCTAAAAAGTTTTTCAAATAGACCACTTCTTTTCCTTATTTTTCACATTAGCTTTCATTGTACCATTTGTTTCGCCAAATATGAAAAATAAAAAAATTCTTATCTTCTTTTTTTATTTTCATCGTGTATTAGATGCACAAATTCTTTTTGTTTTTTCTCGGATTTTATTAATGCTTCCATGTTTGTCGAATTCAAAATATACTTCTTAATTTTTCTATTACTCCAAATTAGACCTGTATATTTCGGATCTTCGTGTAACCTTCGAAACCACTCAAATTCGCTTAATTTGGCAATATGGTGTTTTAATTTCATGTCATTTCGAGGATAAAATAAAATTATATCCATTATTACATCGAACAATAAACTCATCTTCTCCCCTCCTATACATATATATTTCAAATTTACGGAAACATAGTTAAAGGATGATGAAATTGACCACTACATTCATAAAGATATTTTGCATATTTTTCTTACTATATTTTCAATCGACCTCAATTATTATGGCAAAATCTCAAACAAATGTGATAAGTGAATTTAAACAAGCTTTACTCAAAAATGATAAAAAATTAATGCAGTCATATGTAACAGAAGGGATTGAATTGCCTACTTTCCAAAAGGAAAAACCTATTCATGAAATTAAAATAGTACCATCTCCAAAAGAGGATACTACAATTCTTATTTCTTATTTCTTATTTCAAAGACACTGATGATGGATTTACTATCGGTTGTATTTTAGAAATAGTAACAAAAAACAACAAAATATCTCAAATTAATCAAATTTATGATGGAACTAATCCTCTTATGAAAGAAGCTACTATTGTAAAAGAATATGAAATGAAGTGTAAGGAACATATACTTACTCCTACCAAATTCCCGTTCGAAATTCAGCAATTTCACGGTTACATCTATAACGATAATTTGGAACTACGTTACTATAATGAAAATATTAGTGGGATTTTAAAAATCACGGTTTCACCAGTTCACAATAAATTAGACCAATATGTACACAAGGGAACAAAGTTCTATAATTTTAAAAATAATATGAAAGCATTATATAACCCTCATTTTAATTTAGCATATGAGCTTCTATTTCAAAAAGATGGTTTTCAATATAAAATTGCAATTGGTAACAAACTGCATATAAAAAGAGAATTCAATGTTAATGATTTGATTCAAATTGCAGAATCTATGAATTAAAAAAACGATCTTTTTATTTTAAAATAGATCGTTTTTTTATTATTTTATACAGTGAGTTTCCCTCCATGATAGCAATAATATCTTGTTGCTTTAAGATTTTTAATCTTCTTTAAAGACTCCTCCGCTTTTTCTATATCTAAACAAAAGTTCGGATTCGCAATTACTAATTTTCGATTATCTTGAACAGCTGCATCTCCCGTAATTACACAATCCAAATTTGGAAAATATAATGAAATATGCCCCGAAGTATGCCCTGGCGTCGCCAGTATTTTACATTCATTATTCAAAATCATTTGACCATCATGTACTTTTTCATCAACAGGAATATGACTTATATTTTTTAACTGCTGTATAAACCATTCACCAAATTCCTTTTCTTCATTTTGCATATGTTCTAGCATTTCTTCAGCTTGAACCAACCTCTCTGATTTTATATCACCACTAATATAGATAGATTCAATTTCACTAGCAATAATATAAAATCATCCACATACATTTTACAATACAGACTATGTAACGGGACACTGTGAGTCGTTGCAAAACAAACATTATATTATTTTGAACAGGTAATTTCCTATTTTTATGGAATATACATAAGAAAAACAATAAAATTGATTATTTCCCTACTTCTTTGTCTATCCTTTTAAAAAATCTATGCTTTTGTAATAGGAGTGTTTATATGGAGAAACAGACCCTTTGGAAAAAATTCAAAAAAAGCTCAGCAAACCTCGGGAAATCAAGCGTATATGAAAGTATTATTTTATACTACACAATGAGAAAAAAAGGGTTACCTACTAAAGCGAAATTTATAATATTAGCTGCTTTATCTTATTACGTATTAGCAATCGACTTCATTCCAGATATAGCTGCTATTATTGGGATCGGCTTATTAGATGATGTTTTAGCAATCGCTATAGCGCATAAATTTGTAATGCGCCATGCGGACAGTGAAATTCGAGAAAAGAGCAAAGTAAAAATGGAGTCATTATTTACTTCAGCACAAGCATAATTAAACTATCTAGTCATTTACATAGCTTTTTACTTTCAAAAAAGCTAACTTTAATTATTGATAGTTCTATTTAACCTTCACCATGAGAGCATTACAGAATAAATTCTTAATTTTTCTTAGCTCTCAAACTGTAAACAAATAGGGGCCAGTACTTGTTCCTAAGTTCTGACACCCTATTATTTGTTCTTATATTTATCTGTTATACAATTCATTCAGGAAAGATTCCCGTAGAGACATCCTTATATAAAGAAAGACCATAATAGTGCAGATAGTTTATACAGTTACATGCGTCCCTTTATACAAAACTCCTATTGCCACTACTATAAGAATCATCCCCATAAAAGCAGGAGCTACATGACCAAGTGATACATAAATTTGCCCTCCAATAATTGGACCAATCATTCTTGCCAAAGCTTGAATAGATTGGCTACCACCTTGAATCCTCCCTTGTTCACTAGAATCGACAGACTTTGAAAGCATCCCATTGAATGAAGGTCCGAAAATCGAGTCACCAAAACCAAACAGTAACATCCCAACGATTAGAAGAGGATATAGGGAAAACAAAGCTGATGCTGCAATAAAACTGTAGCCAATAATCTCCGAAACCATTCCAAGTATAGCTATTTGTTTATCACTAAGCTTGATTAAAAGCTTTGGCATTATAAAAGCTTGTGAAATGATGTCTTGAAAGCCCATAATTGAAAACATAAGTCCGATTAGTGCAGGCTTCCAGCTAAAAGTATCCATCGTAAATTGTGTGAAAATTGCTTGTAAAGATCCGTTAGGTATCCAAAGTAAAAACGCTGAGACAAGTAACCATTTTAAGTTTTTCATGGAAAGTATGTTTGCAAGTTGTACAAAAGGATTTAACCTTACAAAAGTAATCTCTTTTAACCTATTATTTTTGTCAAGACTCTCAGGCATATATTTCATCCCATATAAGACATTTAATAAAGTTATGAACGCTCCAAAATATAAAGGTACAGAATGACCAAACTTGGCAAGTAATCCCCCAAGTGTTGGTCCAATAATGGTTCCTGCACCTACCACTGCACTCACCCATCCAAAGTACTTCGTTCTCTGTTCTGGAGGAATGATATCTGCAAAATATGCAAAAATTGTACTTATACTCCCGCCTGTTATTCCTTCTATTATGCGTCCAGCAAATAGTACCCATAAAGCCCCTCCTATACCAAAAACTAAGTACCCGATTGCGGAACCGAAAAGGCATATTAAAAGTAATGGACGACGGCCATATTTATCGCTCAAAGCCCCGATTGCAGGAGCAGCGAAAAACACGCAGACAGCATAAACAGAGGTCAGTAGCGTAACAACTAGAGCCTGTTCTTCTGGACTACTTATATAAGGCTGCACTAAGAATGGCACTACAGGCATAATGATACTGAAACCTATACCACAAAGAAATACAGAAATAAGGCCGAATATTAAAGCATGTTTATCTATGTTTTTTTCAGTTTCGCTTTCATTTTGTGATCTAAAAATAGACATTTAACTTCTCTCCTTAAAACATTTTGTTGCTTCGTCAACAAAATAATAACTCTGTTTTGTTGATTAGTCAACAAAAATACAATAATAAAAAGGTAGCCTTACTATGAACAGGCTACCTTTTTATTATTTAAATGTATCCCGCATGAACGGGAAAATAAGTTAGTTTTCGGGATTAACTACCTGTAAAAGCCCGAATTCTTCAACTTTATTATGACTTAATATGTATACCTTGTTTCTTTATTTCTGCATCCAAATGCCTACTATACTTTTCCACGAAGTTAATTATACTGTCGAATTCTTCCTCGGTTACTTGCTCAAATACAGCTTTATCCCGCTCTTGAAACTCTTTGTGCAGTTCTTCATGAATTTTATAAACTTCTTTCCCTTGTTCGGTAAGCCTAAAATAAATTTCTTTCTTATTTTTCGACTTTTGATAGCTTTCAATAAGGCCTTTTTTTATGAGCTTCTTAGTCATTCTACTTATTGCACCGCGAGTCACATAAAAAGCCTCTGCAAGTTGTGTCACGTTAGAATCTGTATTGTTTTCAATATATTCAATACAATGTACTTCAGAAGACTTAAAACCCTTCAGACCTGCTTCCATCTTATCCTTATTTAGCCAAACCATCTTATTATATAATTCCCTGAAACCGTTCATGACCTGTTCTTCCTTATTCATGGCCTATCCTCCTAACAGCTCATTCATACATTAAAACCATTATATTAAATTTCTGTTTCTGTTTCGACAATATTGATATAATTATTTGAGTTATCTTTGAATATAGACGATTACATATAATAATTTACTATACAGTAGACAAAAAGTAAGAGCTAAGATTAGTTTTCTTAGCTCTGCTTTCATAAAATTTATGTTATTTAAATACTATTTCACTTCATTAGCTACAAAAAATTGCTCACAAACACTTGATATACGTTGCAAGTCTACGTTCCCACCAGATATAACCGCTACTACTTTTTTCCCTTTTATATATGTATCCACTTTCCCTGCAAGTAGAGCAGCAGTAGCTAGTGCACCTGCACCTTCTACAACGGCTTTACCACGCTGTAATAAGTCTTTCATCGCTACTTCTAATTCACCTTCTGACACTGTTACAATATCATCTACTAATTCTTTTACAACTTCAAAAGTTAAATCACCTGGTATTTTAACTGCGCAACCATCTGCTATAGTAGGTGCCTCATAATGTTCTACGATTGTCCCTTTATCATAAGATGCCTTCATCCCATGAACATTTTCAGCTTGTACACCAATTATATTGATTGATGGATTAAAAGACTTTAATGCAACAGCAATTCCAGAAATAATTCCACCTCCGCCAATTGGTACAATGACCGTATCAACATCCCACATATCATCAAGAATGTCCAAACCAATTGTACCTTGACCAGCCATTACCTCTACATCATCATATGGATGTAAGTATGTTTCACCTGTTTTCCTAATAATCTCCTCACATTTTGCCTTCGCATCATCAAAAGTTTCACCATATAAAATCACTTCTGATCCGTATCCTCTAGTTGCTTCAACTTTCGCCTTCGGTGCAGAAATCGGCATCACAATTTTACTCTTAATACCAAGTAAATGAGCAGATAAAGCAACTCCTTGCGCATGATTACCAGCGGAACAAGCAATTACGCCTCGCTCTTTTTCTTGATCTGTCAACTGTGACATTTTATTAAACGCACCACGAAATTTAAAAGAACCCGTTAATTGCATATTTTCTAATTTCAAGTGAATTTCTCCGCCTGTTTTACTAGTCAAATAAAATGATTTTACTAAAGGAGTTTTACGAGCATTTCTGTCTAAAATGTTTTGAGCTTTTTTAATGTCTGTTATATGTAATGGTAGTTTTTTAGTTATCATGCTAACACCTCTTCTAATAATTTATAATCTACTGTTTGTCTCATTTTTAAGTTTTCGTAAGTAATAATCCCTTTATACGCAACCAACTATGTTCAAAAATCATTGCTCATATATGTACGCCATTCTTTAATGTACATCTGTGTAAACAATTCAACATCCTTTTCATATCACGTTCTTTGTAATGATTCAGGCATGCAATTTGGATCCAGTTATTCTTTTGTAAATACGCTGATTCATAATGAAAAATATATCCTTGTAATGCTAACGCATCACCTAGCTCCTTAGAAGACTGATCTTCATTTAATTGAATGGTAACTATAATTGGCGCGGCATGTTCTTTAGGTGAAACAAGATTTAAACCCATAGTAGTAATAGCTTGTTCAATATATGTATACGTCTCTTTTATTTTTTCAAATACCATTTCATCTTCAAATATTTTTAATGCTTCTTGCAATGCATAAATTAAATTCCATGAATGGGAGTATGGGATACTTTCATTTTCTTCGTACATACCAATGTCCATATAAGCAGGTACTGCCTCGTTTACTTTTACAATTGAAAGTAAACGAATTTCATATACGTTTTCTCCATGTTCTTGCAAGTAAAAATCTAAATTTGAAATTTTATGATCTAATGAGAATGGTCGTTTTCCTCGCAACGCAACCATACCTACTAACTTATCACCATCTAAACAAATTAAATAAGTATTTTCTTCATGAAAACGATCTATACGAACATGCTCTTTCGTTTCTTCATGTTACGGAATTTCTTCTACAAATGTTTTATAATTCAATTTATGTATACTTTCAAATTCCCAAGCTTGATCAGCAACTTTATAAATTAACCCCATGTTGTATCTCCTTTATGTATTTAATAAAAATAATAAGTGGAGATTAACTCCACTTATTAAAAGTTCATTTCATTCTCGATTTACATATAAAATAAGTACAATGATAAGTGCACTTAAAATAGTCGTAACAATAGAGTAAGAATACAAAATCATGCAAACTGGTAAACAAGCGATTGTAATTAGTCCGGGCTTAGTAAATCCTTTAAAGATTAAATAAAATATAATGAAAACAGCAATAAGAGTAAGCGCTATCAAATAATCAAATGCAATTAACCCTCCAATAAATGTTGAAATGCCTTTTCCGCCCTTGCCTTTAAATAAAATTGGGTAAATATGTCCAAGTATAACAGCCAGTAAAGCTAACATTACAAATGTAGAATCTTCAAAAAGGTATTTTGCAATAGAAACTACGATTGCCCCTTTGATCGCATCACCTAAAAATGTAGCGACGAAATACCCTTTTCCATATACGCGCCCCATATTTCTTGCGCCAGGATTACCACTTCCTTCTTCACGAATATCAACATTATGTTTCCATTTCGTTACTATATAAGCGGTCAATATGTTTCCAAATAAATAAGAAGCCACCAAATACAAAAATTGCATACTATTAATCATGTAATCATTCACTTTCTACATGGGAGTACTTATACAATATTCAATGACTATGTATATTGTACTTTTTCTTGCTTTACATCCCTTTGTATATTTTAACATCATATTTTTACAAATCATACAAAAATTCTCATACTTCTATTTTATAAAATATACACCCTTCATTAAATGATATGTTCCTTTCACTGCCATTTCTGATGGTGATACGAATATAACTTCTCTCATACTTTTCTCACAGCATTTCTTAAATTCAGCATATATCTCAGGAACGAAACGCAATATACTGCCACTTACTGCAATTAAAGGTGATAAATCAAACTGCATCTTGTTGTAAATATTCACCGTAATTATCGTTAATTCCTTAGCCGCTTGCAGAATAATTTTATGTGCATCATCATTCTCATTCCTCGCTTCCTCTATAATTAATGGTGCAATTGCTGCAACTTTATCTTTTGAAGAACTATATACTAGTCTTTTTATATGAGATGATGTTAAAAGTCGAAACTCGTCTTGAATCCTTAAGCTTAATGGACAAAGTCTAACTCCTTGATCAAATTGATTTGCCATTCTCTTTAAACCTTGTAACGCAATCCAATATCCGCTTCCTTCATCGCCTAAAATATGTCCCCATCCACCACTATACTCGTACACTTCTCCTTTCTTTCCAATACAAATTGCGCCTGTACCGCCAATCGTTAAAATTCCATCCTTCCCTTTTAAAGCAGCTGCATGTGCAATCACTGCGTCATTAAAAACTTCAATTTTCGTTTCATATTTCTTTATTAATCGTAATGTTAATTCATTTGTATTCGCTCCACTTATACCCGCTAACCCTAAACAAATACAAACGCAATGCCCATCAATTAAAGCTTTCTTGCATTGATCGATCGCCTCCATAATATGCGAAACTGCTTTTTCATAATCTATTAATATATTTCCAAACCCACTCGTACCTCTTACAACTTCGTTTCCGTCTTGATCAAATGCAATTGCTTCTGTCTTCGTGCCTCCACCATCTACTCCAATCATATACTTCATATGTTCGCCTCATTTTCATCATCTTATTGGAGGGAATGTTATATTCCCTAAAACTACAGATTGCTTTGCACCTGTTGCGCTTGGCACATTACTCGGATTACGATGATGCGTTTCGTTTGCTAATATCGCAAAGGCGATTGCTTCTTTCGCCTCTGAAGAATAGCCTATATCTTCTTGAATGAATATCGCGCACTTTTCTTCATTCAATCCATTTCGTATCATGTCAACAAGTGTACGATTATAACTGCCCCCACCACCTAAAATTACTTCATCGATTTCATAATACGGCAGAATAAACTCCTTATAATGATTAACAATTGAACTTGCTGTAAACATCGTGACAGTCGTCAAAAGATTTTCTTTACCATGCTTTTCAAACCGCTTCAATAATTCACTTACAAACTCTTCTCCAAACTGTTCTCTACCAGTTGATTTCGGTGGATTCATTTTCAAAAATGGATGGTTCATACAATATGTCAAAATTTCATCTACAACTACTCCTTGTTTTGCAATCCTACCATTTTGATCATATGGCAACTGAAATAATCTTTGACATACATCATCGATTACCATATTTCCTGGGCCAGTATCAAAAGCAATTACACTCTTATTACTTCGTTTACTTGGAATCACTGTAACATTACCAATCCCGCCAATATTTTGTAGTAATCTATTTTTAGTTTGATGGCGATACAAAATGACCTCTGAATATGGCACAAGTGGTGCACCTTGTCCCCCTGCTGCCATATCCATTGTTCGAAAATTAGAGATAACCGTAGTGTTCGTTTCATATGCTATAACTGCTGGTTCTCCAATTTGCAATGTCGAAGAAATACTATTGCCTTCTTGCTTTGGCTGATGATAAATCGTTTGTCCGTGAGAACCTATTAAATCTAATTGTTCCAATGACAAATCAGCCTTTTTACAAACTTCCTCCACAGCATTAGCAAAACATAAACCAAGCTTAAAGTTCAAACTGCATATCAATTGAACATTAGATGTATCAATTGATAAAGCCTGCAGTATCTCATTTTTTATATCCTTACAAAATGGAACAGTAGTAAAATGAATGAGTTCGACCTTAGAATCTACACCGTTCCCTTCTATATGAACGAGCGCTACATCTATTCCATCTAACGATGTACCGGACATTATCCCTGCAATATACATAAAATACATGCCCCCTATTCACTAAAAAACAATTATGTAAGTAAACAACGTACAACCTACAGAAAACAATATAAATCTAATAAACAACTGGACTTTCGATACAAATGTGCCATCAATGAAAGAAACAACGATCGTAAGCAAAACACTTGCCGCAATGCTTGTAACGATCCATATACTATGCATTTGTGATAGATTTAGCATTCTTAATAAAGGTACGAAAAGTAAATTCGCACATATCACTCCAAATAACAATAAAAATACACCTTTATAGCTAAATTTTATATTCATTCCATTTCACCCTCTCTGGACTTAATGTGAAAGAAGTGATAGACAAAATGCCTATCACTCAAAAATAAAATATAAAACTTACGGATTAACAGATTCCCCATCACCATTTTTCTCAATTTCAAGCATGTTTTTGTCGTACATTTTAAAGAATGGTAAATAAATAAGGAATGATATTGCTATGTTTATAAAAACTAATACAATTGCACGCCAATCTCCACCTGTGGCTAAATATGCACCAATTGGAGCTGGTAATGTCCATGGAGGCATTATATGTGTTGGTGTAACAAACCCCATCGCAGTTGCTGAGTATGCAATAGTTGCTGTTACTAGTGGTGTAATGATAAATGGGATAATTAAAATTGGGTTTAGTACAATTGGCAATCCAAAAATAACAGGTTCATTAATATTAAAGATACCAGGCACAATACAAGTTCTTGATAATGCCTTCGAATATTTTGATCGACCAAATACAATCATAGCTAATACAAGTCCTAACGTCGCACCAGAACCACCAATCCATATAAACCATTGGTATAATGGTTCTGGTGAAATGAATGGCAACTGATTTGCTCCACTAGCAACTGCTTCACCATTTTTCCCTAAATATACTTCCCATAATGGCCGGGCAACAGTTCCAACAACCGACACACCATGGATTCCGAATGACCAAAAAAATGTAATTAAAAATACTGGAATGATTACACCGAAGTAACTATCACCAGCTTTTACTAACGGTGCCGCTAATTTATCAACTACATGATGTAAATCAATACTAAAAACGACAGTTACTAAACTCATTAAAATAATTACGAATGCAGCAGGTATAAGTGCTTCAAACGAACGTGAAACAGACGGCGGTACTTGTTCTGGCATTTTAATCATTACATTTTTCGTCTTACAAAATCTTAAAATCTCTACTGATAAAATAGATACGATCATCGTTACGAATAATCCATGCCCCCCGAGATTTGTCATCGGAAGCATAAATCCTTTTTTATCGATTAATTCGGGCGTCAATGTTAAAAGTAGTGAGCATACTGCTAACTGTGCCCCTGATAAAGCATCTAACTTATAACTTTTCGCTAAATTGTATCCTATACCAAATGCTATATATAAAGACATAATAAACATCGTTAAACGATATGGTATTAATATACTTGTTTGATTTTTCAATGCCCAAACTGATATGAAACTATCTTTCGGTAATGGTGGAAATGCTACTATTAAAAAGAAACTCCCTACGATAATAAATGGTAACGCCGAAATAACTCCATCACGGATTGCTTGTAAATGCCTCTGTTCAGAAAGCCTTGCCATCGGTCCAGATAAGTTTTTATCAAGAAACGTGACAAACTTATTCATAACGCTTCCCCCTAACTAATTAATTCATTTACAGTTTTTAATAAAGTCGGTCCACCAAGCGGCGTGTATGCTTGCGGCGGAATAATACCGCACGGAATAGATTCTTGTTCTGTAAGTTTTTTTACAGCGTCAAATCGATGTCTAACTTGAGGTGCAACCATTACAACATCCCAACCATTCTTTACTTCTTCCTCCACCTCACTTGTTCCAATAGCATGCACTTCCATGTTCATACCTTTTTTCTCTGCTTCTTTTTTTAAAGCGTTTACAACAATTGCGCTGGACATTCCTCCAGAACAAACGAATAAAACTTTCATTATTGAATCCTCCTATACTTATAAATTGTTTCTTTCAAATGAAAGAAAGTTTCACTTTACTAACAAGCATATGAAGAAATGAAACGATTTAGTTATACTGAAAGTAAATTTCACTAAAAATATTTTTCCTATTAAATTAATGTTTCAATATTTATTTTTCTCAATTGCAGGGCCAACCTAACATCATATATTATTTTAAATAATCGTATAATAGGGAGGCGTATAAATGATTATGAAACGTTTAGTAATGATGTGCTGTATCGTCATATTGTTTACTCCTTTCTCTTTCATTTCCCCTCACTCTACTTATGCTGAAGTAAATACTACTTACAAAAAACATGAATTACGCGCTGTATGGATAGCATCTGTTCTCAACATTGATTGGCCTTCAAAAACTGGCTTACCTATTGAAAAGCAGAAACAAGAATTTATAAGACTATTAGACGATGTAAAAAACACTGGTATGAATGCAGTCGTTGTACAAATTAAACCGACTGCTGATGCTTTCTATCCTTCAAATTACGGTCCTTGGTCTGAATACATTACGGGTACACAAGGAAAAGACCCTGGATACGACCCGCTCGCATTTATGATTGAAGAAGCACATAAAAGAAATATAGAATTCCACGCATGGATTAATCCATACCGAATAACGATGAATCACACTGATATAAATCGATTATCAAATAATCACCCTGCAAGACAACATCCCGATTGGGTTGTGCCTTACGGCGGGAAGCTATATTACAACCCTGGTATTCCAGATGTGAAAAACTTTATAACGGAAGGCGCTTTAGAAATCGTAAAAAATTATGATGTTGATGCAATTCATATGGACGATTATTTTTATCCTTATAAAGTAGTTGGCGAAGAATTTCCTGATCAAAAAACATTTGAATCATATAATAATGGGAATTTTTCAACTATCGAAGATTGGCGTCGCAATAATGTAAATGAACTCGTAAAAGGTTTAAATACTGCTATAAAACAAGAAAAATCATACGTAAAATTTGGCATTAGTCCATTTGGCGTATGGCGAAATATAGCTGATGATCCAACTGGCTCTAACACAACTGCAGGTCAAAGAAACTTTGATGACCTTTACGCTGACACACGTGAGTGGATACAAAAAGGATATATTGACTACATTACACCGCAAATATATTGGAATATAGGTTTTACACCTGCTGCATATGATATATTAGTAGATTGGTGGGTAAAAGAAACCAATAATAAACCCATTCACCTATACATCGGTCAGGCGGCCTATAAAATTAATAACAGCTCTGTCCCTGCTTGGTCTGATCCTGAAGAATATCCAAAGCAAATCGCTTTAAACCATCAATATCCACAAATAAAAGGTAGTATGCATTTCAGTTTAAAAGATATAAATAACAATCCACTTGGAATTAAAGATAGACTCTCAAAAGACATATATAAACACCCTGCATTAATTCCACCTATGCCTTGGCTTAATCATGATCCACCAAAACAACCTACTTTAAAAGGTGCCATTCCAAGAGATGAAGGTATTGCTATAGGTATCATTGATGATAGAGAGAATGACTCTGCTTATTACGCAATTTACCGTGTGAATGGAAAAAATGAAGTGGATATACAAAACCCAAAACATTTACTTACTACTGTAAGAAAAACAAAACTTGGAGAAATTTACGTAGATAAAACGGCTATTTCTGGAGAAACGTATACGTATGTGGTAACTGCAGTTGATCGATTGCATAATGAAAGTATTCCTTCTAGTTTTACTACCGTTAAGGCAAAATGAAATCTCAAAAAAAAACGCCTTAAAGCTGAGAAATACTTAGCTTTTAAGGCGCCTTTTTTATTTATTCTTAAACTTCTCAGTCGCTGCTCTCATCTTCACATTCAAATCATGATCAATGGAGTCACGAATATCACGCTCTACTACTTCCATTTCTTTTTGGAAATTTTGCAAGTAGATTTTTAATTCTTCTTCTTTTTCAGGACGTTGTGATGGTGGTAATTGTACCACTAATGATAACATCGCTGTTAAATCTTTCATTAAGAACGTTTCAAGTTTATGTTGTTGTTCAAACATACGTTGTTCTTGATAGTACGGAAGTGCATTTAATACTGAAATTGTAATGTCATCAACCGTTCTTTGTAGTGAAGGATTAATCGAGCGTTTATATGCTTGAATTGTATTTAATGCATCTGGATATCGATCATAGAAATACAATTTATAAAACGATAAGTCTGTCGGTTTAGCAGTTTGCTGTGATTCTTGTCTCAAGAAATCTTTCACTTTCATTGTTGCAATATCAATATCTTCATTCGTAAGCTTTTTCGTTGTTTTTGCCATCACATGCACTTTTTTCTGCTTTTCTTTCGGTAACATTGAGAAAACTTGCTCTCTCGTACGTTGGCCCGATGAACAGAAAAGTGTATTTAATGTATTTTGTTCTTTTTTCCCTTCTGTACGAATCCAGCGATAAAAGAGTGGGTGCTGCGTAAATTCTTGTAAAAACGGTGTTGATTTGTTCGATAATTTTTCAATAGAATCTTGCGCTCTCTTATATGGTTTCGTCCATGAAAAATAAAGTTTACGTCCGAAGTATACAACTAAAACAACGACAGTAAATGCGATTAAAAGTAATGATCCTAATAGTAATAATACTCCTTGAATGAAACTCATTTTTTCACCTCCTCTAAAAGTCTGTTATTTCCTTGGACGCTGAATGAGTTTCTGCTTCATCTCATCATTAAATGTATCTAGTTCAATTACAAATTTCTTACTAGACTCAATAATACGTTCTGACGATTTCTCAGATGCTTCAATAGCGGCAAATACATTTTGGAATGATTCACGTAATTTATCCATGCTAATTGCAGGATTTTCAAGGAGTTTTGTTGTTTCTTCTGTATTTTGTTTTAATGCTTGTGAATTGCTTAATACCATTGATTCAATCGCTTCATTTGTTGCATTAACAGCATCAATTGTTTTACGTTGATTTGTTAATGCAAGCTGTATTGCAGCGGAAACCGTTACAACGTTTTGCGTCATCGTAATTGCATTACGAATTGCCTCTGATAGCTTTTCATTATTTTTCTTAATGATGTCTACAGATGCGATAGATTGTAATAATACACTTTTTGCTTGTTGCATATTACGAGTACGCACAAGTATCTTTTCTAATGCATCATTTATTAACGGAATATCCCTTTGACGTTCTGGATTTTGTTTCTCAGCTTCAAGCATACCAGCAAGTTTTCTTCCTAAGTATACTTGTTTATCAAGAGCGTGAATTTTATCGTGTGATTGCTCTTTTAACATTTCAAGACCAACCGTATCCTCTTGCAAGTTATCACGGCCAATGAGAAGTGATCTTATAATCTCCTCGATTTGCTTATCTATAGATTGATATTTATGCACGTAATTTTCAAGCGGATTTTTCTTAAACACTTTAAACATAAGTTTCTTCATACCAGTTGCTTTTAATGAGTTTGGATCAAGTTCTGATACCACTTTTCGTAATTCTAACAATGTATTTGGAATTTCTTCATTCTTTCCATTCATCATCGCTGTCACAGGACGTTTTAAAGCTGATAGCGTTTGTCCTGCCGCTTGCTGCTCTTTATCCCCTAAGTCTCCAAGCTGCGACAATACTTTTGATAAATCTGTATTTTGCTCGCTATTCAACTTTTGTACATAAAGATCTGCTTCTTTATTCAGTTCTTCAAGTTCTGCATCTTTTATTACTGTATCCACTACTACTTCTACATTATTATCTTTCACAATCGATACAGGTTCTTTTTTCTCGAGTTCAGTCAACAAAATCGCTCCTTTATTTATATGTGCGAATTTATGTGCACTATATTTCATCTAATATATCGTATTTCATATACATTTTTGCTTGCTTGAAATCGATTTTTCAAGAAATACCTGCTTATGCAGTCATTCCCTGTTTCATAGTATAAGTATACCTGTTCTCGTCATTATTTTCCTCAGACTTAAGACCTAGAGAACAACATGCTGAAGACGGATTCTTCACAGCTTACCTTACTTATCACCACTGACTATTAATTTGAAATTCCATTTAGTTACCTTCTTAAATTCATACAATGCTCTATCTTTTGACATATACTATCTTTCAATGTGATAATTATATTAGGTCCACTTCTAATTATTCTTCCGCGCAACAAATGCTCCCTTTTGAAAAGCTAATAACACGGTTTCAAACGTAACGTCTTCTTCAATCATCTTTATAAATCCAGCTAATTCCCCCGCATGAGAAGTTGCATTATCAATTACAAGAAAACCTTTTGGCTCTAAAATACGTTTTATATGTTCCCACCACCACATGTATTGCGTGCGCTCTGAATCTAGGAAAATAAAATCAAATGAACGATCTACTTGCGAATCTAAAAATGCCCCAGCCTCTTGATTATGAATATCGATTCTCTGTGTAAGATTTGCCCTTTCAAAATTTCCAAGTGCCTCTCCAACCCGTTCTGAAGAAAGTTCTACAGTTATAACATTTCCATTTGTTTCTTCTACCGCATTTGCTAGCCACAATGTAGAATAGCCATTTGAAGTTCCAATTTCTAAAATTTTTTTTGCATTGCACCCCTTTACTAATACTGATAAAAACTGCCCCATTTCACGAGAAATATTTCTTAATTTTTCTTCTCTTTTTTCTTTATTTCGATCATGCTCTTCTCCATATTGTTCAAGTTGCAATAATAATGAATCTAGAGTATTCATTTTCTCCATCGCCTTTCCAAGCAATATGATGAAAAAGTACATGATGCCCGTCTACTTTTCATTATATGCGAAATGCACCCCTTTTTCCTGTTATACGACAAAGAATTAAAATTTTTTATAGCATATTGTTTCGTTTTTTGGTAAAGTTAATTTCTACGTGCAATTATTTAATTCACATTATTTTACAATCAGTTTTCAATTATAAGATAATCTAAACCCCATTTAAATGAATCGGTATTTCTAATTCAACTAAGCGCCCTTTTCGGACGCATTTTCTTTTGTTTATATATTTCTGTAAGAAAGGATGCTTACACATGAACGTGATTAACTTAGATGCTGCTAGAAGACGTAAACAGCATAAAAAACTAATGATAACTATACCGATTATTAAACGCATTTATGAAGAAGACGGGGAAATTAAATTCGAGGTAGCCGGCGAAAAAGATGTACCTCTTGAAATGTTAGAAAAATAAAAAAAAGACGCACTTCTAAAGAAATGCGTCTTTTTTATACTATTACATTTAAGTGCATAAGTTTTTCAGGATTAACCATCATATAAATGTTTGAAATTTTCTCATCCTCAAATATGAATGAAAGTACATACGTCACTTTATTATTTATTGTAACTATAACGCCTGGTGCACCATTTACTATTTTGAAATCAACACTATACTTTTCTGGCAATCGTTTTGCAATTCCAAAGAACAAACGTATAATTTTATCTGCAGAATAAATCTGATTAATTGCAGTTGTAACTTTACCACCACCATCTGCTTTAAATATCGCATCTGTTTTTAAAACTTCTAACATACCTTGCGTATCCCCACACTGTAATGATGATACAAACTTTTCCACATAGGCAGCCATTTTCTTCGTACTTAATGTTGATTGCTTCGGCTTATCTAAAATACTTTTTCGTGCACGTTGAAAGATTTTTCGGCAGTTCACACTACTCTTTTCTACAATCGAAGCGATTTCTTCGTAGTCATAACTAAAAACCTCTCTTAATATGAAAACAACCCTCTCTACCTCAGTCAGTTGTTGTAAAAGTAATAAATATGCCGTAGAAATTGATTCTTTCATTACAAATGACTCTGATGGATCATCAATCTCTTCCACAAATGGCTCTGGCAGCCACATTCCGACATATACGTTACGTTTATGTGCTGCCGAACGTAATTTGTCAATTGAGCGATTTGTTACCATTTTACATAAATAGGCTCTCATATTTTCTATAGATTGAACGTCCTCCATATTATTAAACGATATAAATACGTCATGGACGATATCTTCAGCATCCATAACACTCCCAAGGATTCTATATGCTAACGAAAATAATAATGGTTGATACGCTTCATATAACTGCTCCGTTTCCATGATGAACTGCCTCACTTTCAAATTTCTTTAAAATGTGTAACGCTGCACGTTTCCCGCTTGCTACCGCAGCATCAGCTAATATTTCATCATGCCCAGCCCAATCCCCTGCAACGTAAACACCTGGCATTTCAGGTATATTAGGGCCCGGTTTTTCAACACGGTCAATATGAGGAAAATCATGTACTACCGTTATTTTCGGTAAATATTGCTTTGCAACAACTTCTCTTTTCCAATTAGGATGTAGCAACTCCATCGTATTTTCTAACTGTTCTTGATCATCATGAAAATGATTTATCTCTAGCATAGGATTATGGTACTTAATTAAACTCACTACAATTGCTCCATCTTCACTTAATTTGGCTGCTCTTGATTGATTCGTGAAAAATATAGGTTGATCTAACCCTAATGCAAATTGATGTGTAGGATTGGTTAAGCGTCTTAAACCAATATCTAATGCAGCGACGGTAACCCCTACCGATTGTTCACTCCATCTACACAAACTTGTTCCTTCTGCACCTTTTATTATTTTACAAGCTTCTTTCGGTGGAATCGTCACGACAACTGCATTAACTTTAAATACTTCATCATCCGAACAACGAATTTTTTGTATACCTTCACAATTTTCTACTTCCAATACATGCTTACTAGCCTGAAATTGCACCCCAACATTATTCGCTATATCTCTTAATTTTGTTATTATCGTCTCCCAACCACCATCTACATAAAATACTCCTTCTTTTATTGAAAGCTGTATTTGCGTTAGTACAGATGATGCTAATTGTATTGTAGGAGCAAACGTATATGTTGTTGTTCGGCATAGCGCATAAAATATATTTCGAACCATCGGATCTTTTATTTCATTTTCTGCCCATGTAGATAAACTCATTTTTTGAACTTCTCCTACATCTAATTTCCCTAAATGAATCATAAGACGAGAGAATTGTACTTTTGCAGACCATGAAAGTAACGGTGTTGATAAAATGGAGCGAAAATCTGTTGGAATGGTAAATACATCCCCTTTCCATATTCCATGTGCTTTTGTAGATGGCATTCCACCTGGAAGATTCAAACCTAACTCATTAAAAGTTAAAAATGCTGCTCCTCCTCTGTATAAAGCATGTGCACCAAGATTCATGCAAATGCCATTTTTATTTATAGTCATCCCCCGACCACCAAAGCGACTGGATTTTTCCAATACAATAACTTTCCTTCCAGATTTCGCTAAATATATAGATGCTGTTAACCCAGCAAGCCCACCACCAACAATTGCTACATCAAATGTATTCATAATAAAATCCCTCCTTATCGTTCTACATACAAGACGAACGATTTAGGAGGGATGTGACATAAAAATAAATTTTTATTTATCTACTTTATTTCTTTTTTGTATTCGGTCATATTGCATACGAAATAACTCAATTGCGAATGGAATATCCTCTTCACTCTTTATATAATAACTTATCCATCCTGATTCAGGTAATACGTGATGTGGTTTCACTAACCCTTCATTCACTAATTCATCTCGCTTTACCTTCGGAAATGGTAAATCAACTAACTTTTCACCATGAAGATGACCAAGTTCTTTCTTACCATAATTTATTTCAATACCACCAAATCGATGAGGTTTTTCAGAAACACCCGCCCAGCTGAGCACTTCATTTCTAATCATTTCACTAAATGACATGAACATTCACTCCTTATTATTGATTGATATAATTTTAAATTAACACGTTCATTACTTTTTCCATCAATCCAAAATATGAATGCGAATACGAATACGAATACGAATACGAATACGAATACGAATACGAATATAGTTTAATCTCAATATACTTTATTTTTTTAAACAATAATTACAATTTCAAAAGGTCTTTATCATATTATATAGAATTATTATTAAAAATAATTTTAAAGGATGGATATATATGTGCAAGGTATTATTACGAAAGGCGAATTATCTTCAATCTGAGGAATTAACACTATTTAAAAAAGCTATAAAGTTTGCAGAGCAAGCACACGATGGACAATACCGTCAAACTGGAGAACCATACATCATTCATCCTTTCGCGGTTACAGAAATATTACTAAATTATAAAGCTGACGTCACAACATTAGTTGCTGCGTTATTACACGATGTTGTAGAAGATACAGAGCATTCTCTAGAAGAAGTTAAGTTATATTTTGGTGCGAACGTTCAATATATTGTAGATGGATTAACAAAAGTTAAAAAACAATGTGGTCAAAAGAAAGCATTATACGAAGCAATTAATTTTAAAAAGTTATTACTGGCCTCTCAAACAGATATACGTGTTAGCATTATAAAAGTTATAGACCGCCTTCATAACATAAAAACATTGAGTGTTAAAAAGCCTGCAAAACAAGTAGCTTATGCAAATGAAACACTAACACTCTTTGCACCACTTGCAGAGAGATTCGGTTTATATTCAATCCAGAATGAATTAGAAAACCTTTCTTTTCAATATCTACATAAGGAAAGATATAAAAAAATACATAATCTTCTAACGGAATATGCGCCACACATTCAAAACAATATAACGAATTTAAGAAAAGGCATACTTTCTTTTTATGATACTACCCTGTCATTTGAAATAAGTTATGAACTCAGCCCTATTTACTCTGCTTACTCACAACTACAAGAATCTCAAAACGTATCAAGTGTTTCACGAATATGTATCACCACTGCAAGTGTGCTAGATTGCTATAAAATTCTTGGAATGATTCATCAATTATACAAACCAACTATAAACTATTTCGAAGATAATATCGCTCTTGAAAATAGCCATTTTAATAACAATTTAAAAACTAAAATAAATATGAATGATACTGAACAAACAATTATCATTCAAACGCAATCAGCAAAAACATTAAAAGATAATGGTATTTTTTATTTATTGAATAGTAGAACTGTAGATGTTCAAGCAATATCTTATAAAATAATGAATGATATAATTGTGAATAACAATTTATTAACTACAGATCCAATCGCCTTCCACAATTTAGTATCGTATGAACTATTCGAAAATACTATTACGGCTTATACTACAGATTTACAACCTATATTATTTATAAAACAGGTGAATTTATTATGATACAGACAAATGCACATAACTAACACTAGGCACATATCCTAAAGTTGTATCCATACTTACCTATAGAAAGGCGGGTAATACAATTGACTTCTAATATCGACTACACTTCCCCCTCAACTAATTTCACTCATGATTTAAGTAAAAGTAATTTTTTTAAGAAAGATGCCCAAAATTATATAAACGTACTTGGCATTAAACAATTAAATACTTTAGAAAATACTTCTTTATTAGATATTTATTTAAGTACAGGGAATGTTGTAGAACCACATATTCATCAAAATGCAGCTGAACTTGTTTACTGTATTTCAGGATCTGCTGTTGTTTCTTTACTTAATCCATTTACGAATCAGATATTAAACTTACCGATAAAACCAGGGCAAGTTGCCAACATTCCACAAGCGTGGTGGCATTATGAAATTGCTTCAGCAGATAATACTCATTTATTAGCTATATTCAATGCCCCAACCCCAGAAGTTATTTTTGGTTCTGATATTTTAAGATTAACTCCTGCTAATATGATGGCTCATACTTATTGCCTCAATGAACAACAATGGAAACAAGCAGTATCCCCAATTCAATCCACTACGGTAATTGGTCCTCCCGCAAACTGTAATCAAAACCGCGACATGATAAATCAGTCAACTCAGCCCCCTACTCAGCAACAAAATCTATATTACCAAGATTCTTATTACTTCCCTCTATACTGGGGGTATTAATTAGTATCATTTTAATAGAACCACCATTTATCTCCTCGGAAAATACCAAGGAGATTTTTTATCGTAACAATTAATAGAGTACATACATATAATATTTATATATTTAATTGGAGGTGATAGTACTATGAGTAATTATAACTATCGAAAAAACTACTCTAATAATAAAAATAGTAGCTCTTCAGCATCCTCTCAATCTTCGAACTCTCAATCTTCCGATTCCCAGTCACAAAGAGATTTAGCCGATCAAGGCTATGTAAAGAAAAAGGGATGTAACTGTAATAAAAATAAATAGTTTATTACTAATTTGAGCAATGACATTTCACCGCTCATGATTAACAATTTAACCCACTAGTATATAGTTTATTTAATGGATGAATTCTGTTTTTAATAGAATTCATCTTTTTTGTTTCTATGTAATTTTTCAAACCATATAACTTATTCCATAAACAATAAAGTGTAAATCATAAATTTTATTTTTTCTTATATACCAACTTAATAAAGAGTAATTTCCCAATTGGTTTATTACCTATCTTTCAAAAAAATATAGCCCCACCTAATAAAATTAGGTGGGGCTATATACAAATGCCTGTTTAAATTTCAAACAAACATTGTAACAAGTTAGACGATATTAATACCTGCACTTACAAATCCAGCAACTGCAGCTATTGGACTAGCAGCTGTTAATGAAACATATAATAATACTTTATCCCCAGCGGCTACCGGAATTGCTTCAGGTATGATACCTGATGCTGTGTCCAAAATAGCTATTATAGCAAATGCTGGTGTTAATAATAAAGGTGCTCCTTGTACTGTAAACGTATTACTTGCTGCTGGTGCAGTTAATATTTGTATCTGCACTTGAACAGGTGATAATGGAGCTAATGCAGCTGTTGCACTAAAGAAGCCAGCCAATGACGTAATAGTCCCTGCGCGTGGTGCTACAAATGCATAATCACCTATCCCTAACGCTAATGTGATACTTGTTCCACCAGTTAAAGCAACTCCAGGCTGACTAAATCCAAATCCAAGAAGAGTTCCTGTATTAGCTACTAATGCGTTAACTAACGCAGATGGTGTTGTACCTGAAGCAAACGGAATAATAGCTCCGCCACCTGTTGCTCCTGTTGCTCCTGTTGCTCCTGTTGCTCCTGTTGCTCCTGTTGCTCCTGTTGCTCCTGTTGCTCCTGTTGCTCCTGTTGCTCCTGTTGCTCCTGTTGCTCCTGTTGCTCCTGTTGCTCCTGTTGCTCCTGGCTCCTGTTGCTCCTGTTGCTCCTGTTGCTCCTGTTGCTCCTGTTGCTCCTGTTGCTCCTGTTGCTCCTGTTGCTCCTGTTGCTCCTGTTGCTCCTGCTCCACCTGCTCCTGTTGGACCTGTTGGACCTGTTGGACCTGTTGGACCTGTTGCTCCTGCTCCTGGAGTAGCACCAATTAATTGAGTTAATAAATTTAATAGCAGTTGTAAACTTGCTGGATCAATAATTAAAGAGAAGAAGAATGGTGCAAGGGCACTGTAGAATTGTTGTAATAAAGAAAGTAATTCGCTTAAGTTTGGATTAGGGGATTGTAGTACATTGATAATACTTTGAATTAGTTGTTTTAAATAATTCCCCTCTGGAGATGGTGCTAATCCATTTAGTAAATTTAATAGTTGAGTAAACAAATTGAGTAAATTTAATCTGTTTGCATCACTTGGATTTGCAAAAAACGCTGCAATAGCTGAAATTAAAGAATTTAGTAAAGTGATTAATTGTCCTAATTGAGTGCTAGTAATTGGAACTGTTTGTGGATTATTACAACATTCTGGAGTGAAAACTATCGGATTGCAGTTATTATGACCAAAACAATTGTTATGTGACATTTATTTCCTCCTTACTTGTCTTATAGTTGAGTGTTTTCCTATTATAAGAACCATAAAAGTGTACAAAGAGTTATGTTATATATTCACTTAAAATAGGAAACATGAATTATAATTAAACTTTAAAACGACATTTAATTATGTTCATGACTCACATATTAATTATATGTTTTTAATAATTGACTGCTTAGATTAAACACCTAAACTTAAGAGTTTATTTTATTTTTCCACGTTTATCTATTAGGTCCAAAAGCACATTTTCATTTAAAAATTAAAACATAAATAAATCATTAGCATATATTCCACAAGTAACAACATCATTCTTTCAAATAATTAACAATGATACCTTTACTAATATTGTGTTCCTTCTATAAGAATACAGCCGTTTCTATTATAAAAAACTTTCATACAATATAGTGGACAAGTTATTCTATACTTCGTTCAAAAAAATAATTAAAGGAGTGAAATTTAATTGCCAATCATTCAACCATTTATCGCTTCTAGGAGATTTACATCTACACTAGGAGCTGGAACAGGAACAGGTGCAGCTTTTGCGATTGCTGCAACAGCTTGTTTAAACGATGCCGGTACTACTGCAACTGCCTTTCCAACTTTTACGTATTACAACCTCTATGTAAACGGCATAATTCAACCTAGCGTGAACTCCAGTGTCACCACAGGTCCTACTGGTGCTATTACAATTCCTGGCGGAGATGCATTAGACGGTGGAATCCCAATAACAATTGAATTTATCGTCACTTAATTTTAACTAATGTAATTTAGAACAAAAAAAGACAGATTCCTTTTTCCATTAAGAATCTGTCTTTTTTAATTAATAATAATAAATTGTAATATAATTGATGACCCTTGCGAAGGTGGTTGATTATCCAATAAAGTTAGTTTACCAGTACTAACTTCATAAAATGGTTGTGGTTGCAAAATTCCATTAATAAACAAATTTATATATGAAACCTCACTAGGTGATAATATATTCGTTGTCCCATATTGAGCTATCCCATCTGCATCTGTATATATAAGTTTCTCTCCATCTGAAAAAGTATAATATAATAAATTGGTTGTTGTTATGGGACCAATAACCCCAGGTTCTCCTGTTGGTCCCGTTGTACCGGTCGGGCCTGTTACACCTGTGGATCCCGTTGTGCCGGTCGGGCCTGTTACACCTGTGGATCCCGTTGTACCGGTCGGGCCTGTTACACCTGTGAATCCCGTTGTGCCGGTCGGGCCCGTTACACCTGTGGATCCCGTTGTGCCGGTCGGGCCCGTTACACCTGTGGATCCCGTTGTGCCAGTCGGGCCCGTTACACCTGTGGATCCCGTTGTGCCAGTCGGGCCTGTTACACCTGTGGATCCCGTTGTACCAGTCGGGCCTGTTACACCTGTTGGTCCCGTTAGACCGGTCGGGCCTGTTACACCTGTGAATCCCGTTGTGCCGGTCGGGCCCGTTACACCTGTGGATCCCGTTGTGCCGGTCGGGCCCGTTACACCTGTGGATCCCGTTC